>CAYWHY010000021.1:0-25069 GCA_964458255.1 uncultured Lachnospiraceae bacterium
TTTCAATTCTTTTTAAATGGAAAAATTATTGTTTCATTTTTCCTGAATTGCGGTTATAATCAAATATATATGTACAAAATATAAGGAGGCAGTCTATGAAATCTTCATCAATGAACACTCATATGGGAAATATCATGATAGACAATGAAGTAATTGCCCGATATGCAGGAAGTGTTGCCATGGAATGTTTCGGCATTGTAGGTATGGCAGGTATTAATGTTAAAGATGGCTTAGTAAAATTGTTAAAAATGGATAGCATAACAAGAGGTATTAATGTTTCCATTAATAATAATAAGTTGACACTTAATTTTCATGTTATTATAGCATATGGTGTAAGTATTCTTGCGGTGTCTGATAATTTAATCAGCAACGTAAAATATAAGGTAGAAGAATTTACCGGTATAGAAATAGAAAAAATAAACATCTTTGTTGAAGGTGTTAGAGTGATTGATTAAGGAGGATTTGTTGTGACTAATACAATCGACGCCAAGTTACTTACAAAGATGTTTTTAGCTGGCGCAAAGAATTTGGAATCCAAGAAAGAATGGATTAATGATTTAAATGTGTTTCCTGTGCCTGATGGCGATACAGGAACCAATATGACACTGACCATCATGTCTGCTGCAAAGGAAGTGTCTACTATGGATGAACCTGATATGCTCTCTCTTTGTAAAGCGATTTCATCAGGTTCCCTTCGTGGTGCAAGGGGAAATTCCGGTGTTATTTTATCCCAGCTGTTTAGGGGATTTACTAAAAGTATCAGGGAAAAAGAGACGCTTACGGTTTATGATTTGGCAGATGCAACAGAAAAAGCAGTTGAAACAGCGTATAAGGCTGTTATGAAGCCAAAGGAAGGTACAATTTTAACGGTTGCCAAAGGGGCAAGCGTTAAAGCAAGAGAGCTTGCTGAAGAGGGATGTGAGGAGCTTCCCTACTTTATTGATGAAGTGATTAAATATGCAGATGAAGTTCTTTTGCAGACACCGGAAATGTTACCGGTATTGAAACAGGCCGGTGTAGTAGATTCCGGCGGACAGGGACTTATGCAGGTGCTAAAGGGGGCGTATGATGCATTCCTCGGCAAGGAAATAGATTTATCACTTCCGGAGGTGACACATGTAAAATCCGTAAACATGAATATGGATGCACAGGCAGGCGCAGATATTAAATTTGGCTATTGTACAGAATTTATTATAATGCTATCTAAAACCTTTAATATTAAACATGAAATAGATTTTAAGGAGTATCTTTCATCTATTGGAGATTCGATTGTGGTGGTTGCGGATGATGACGTGGTTAAGGTACACGTACATACCAATGATCCCGGACTTGCCATTCAAAGGGCTTTAAAATATGGAGCCCTGTCCAATATGAAAATTGATAATATGCGCCTTGAACATCAGGAAAAACTCTTTAAAATGGAAGACACCGCAAAGGAAAAAAGTGCTACAGACAATACTGATGTTATGATGCAGACACCTCATAAAGATACCGGTTTTATTGCTGTTTCTGCCGGAGACGGCATCAATGAAATCTTTAAAGGTCTTGGAGTAGATTACATTATTGAGGGTGGACAGACGATGAATCCCAGCACGGAAGATATGTTAAATGCCATTGATAATGTAAATGCAGATACCATATTTATTTTACCGAATAATAAAAATATTATTTTGGCTGCCAATCAGGCCAAAATGCTGGTAAAAGATAAAAAGGTTATTGTAATTCCAACTAAGACGGTGCCACAGGGAATTACTGCAATCATCAATTATGTGCCTGATTTGAGTGCAGAAGAAAATGAAGCTGCCATGATATCTGAAATTGCTAATGTAAAGACCGGGCAGGTGACTTATGCAGTTAGAAATACCATGATTGATGATAAAGAAATCAGGGAAGGCGATTATATGGGACTGGGCGATGCCGGTATTCTTTCGGTTGGAACAGATAGGGAAGATGTTGCCTTCGAAATGATTTCGGGAATGATGGACGATTCTTTAGAATTAATCAGTATATATTATGGGGAGAAGACTGCAGAAGAGGTGGCTGATAAGCTGAAAAAGCGCGTGGAAGAAGCATATCCTTCCTGTGATGTGGAATTGCAATTTGGAGGTCAGCCGATTTATTATTATATTGTTTCAGCAGAATAAAAATGATATCATAAAAGGACGGTGTTTATCCGTCCTTTTTGTTACCTATGGACAATTTCAATTAGTATCAGTGCTTTGTGAAAGAGGATGAATATGAATTATTCTGACAGCGTTATCAAACTTAAAGGAATCGGCGAAAAAACGGCAAAGCTGTTTGATAAGTTGGGAATCTATACCATATCGGATTTGATCAACTACTTTCCGAGAGATTATGAAAGCTTTGATGAGCCGGTGGAAATTTCAAATGCCCCCCTTGGTGTGACTGTGACTTTGAAGCTTACTGTTTTTTCAAGTTTGCAATGGAAAAAAATAAGGAAACTTACCATTGGTACAGGAATGGCAGGAGATGAGACGGGCAAAGTCAGCATTATTTTTTTCAACTCGCCCTATTTGAAGAGTGTAATAAGGCCCGGTGACACATACTTAATGCGTGGCAAATTAAAAAAAGAACGTGACACGTTGTGTATGGAACAGCCTAAATTGTATTCCGAAGAAGAATACATAAAGAAAACAGGGATGTTGCAGCCTTGTTATGGATTAACCGCCGGACTTACCGGTAATGCGATCATAAAAGCTGTAAAACAGGCTGTGGAAACAATTGATGAAAAGGAATACATTCCGGATTTTTTGATGCAAAAATATCAATTAATTTCCAGAAACAAGGCGTTACATGATATTCATTTTCCGAAGGATTATCATGCAATGTGCATAGCCAGAAAAAGATTGGTGTTTGATGAATTTTTTCTTTTTTTAATATCTCTTCGAAAATTAAAAGAATCAAATGAAGGAAGAACTTCTGATTATCCTATGATAGAAACATCTGATGCTATGCGATTGATAGAACGATTGCCCTATAAGCTTACCGGTGCACAATTACGTGCTTTTAATGAAATAAAAGAAGATCTCATAAGTGGAAAGAGTATGAATCGCCTTATACAGGGAGATGTGGGTTCCGGGAAAACAATACTTGCTTTCCTTTCTCTGCTTATGACCGTTACTAACGGGTATCAGGGCGCCCTTATGGTGCCTACGGAAATCCTTGCTACCCAACATTATGAACAGATTATGGAGCTGAAACAAAAATATAATCTGCCGTTCAAACCGGTTCTTTTAACCGGCTCTGTCACTGCTGCTTCCAAAAAAAATATATATGTTGAAATTGAAACGGGTGCCGTGAATGTAATCATAGGTACACATGCTTTGATTCAGGAAAAATTAAATTACAAAAATTTAGCACTTGTCATTACAGACGAACAACACCGTTTTGGGGTGAAACAAAGAGAAAGCTTAAGTGGAAAGGGAGGACGTGCTCATGTCCTTGTTATGAGTGCAACACCTATTCCAAGGACGCTTGCCATTATCCTTTATGGAGATTTGCATATTTCAGTGGTAGATGAATTGCCGGCAAATAGGATTCCTGTTAAGAATTGTGTGGTTGGAACGGGGTATCGAAAAAAAGCATATGATTTCATCGATACAGAAGTTAAGAAAGGACATCAGGTGTATGTGATTTGTCCTATGGTGGAAGAAAGTGAAAATGCGGAAAATATTGAAAATGTAACAAATTACACGGAAAAATTAAAAACGGTTCTTCCTGATTCTATCAGAGTAGCTGCTCTTCATGGGAAGATGCATTCCGCAGATAAGAACAGGATAATGAATGCATTTGCAGACGGAAATATTGATGTTCTTGTATCAACTACGGTAATAGAAGTTGGTATTAACGTCCCTAATGCAACTGTTATGATGATAGAGAATGCCGAACGTTTTGGCCTTGCACAGCTTCACCAACTGCGCGGAAGAATCGGTAGAGGAAATGTACAATCCTATTGTATTTTTGTCAGCGGAACTGAGAATGATAAGTCTATGGAAAGATTGAAAATCTTAAATCGGTCAAATGACGGTTTTTTTATTGCACAGGAAGATTTAAAACTCAGGGGTCCCGGCGATTTGTTCGGTATCCGGCAAAGCGGTGAGATGGTCTTTCAAATTGCTGATATTTATCACGACAGTCAGCTTCTGCAGGATATAAGTACGGATGTTGATACTATATTAAATGAAGATCCTGAATTGAATGCCACAAAATATAGTGGTTTGAAAGAATATCTGAAACAAAATGCAGTAAATTTTGTTGACTTTAGGTCAATCTGAAAGTAAGATATAATTGTGTGCTTTATAATTATCACAATAGGAAAGGAACGGTGATTTATGTGGCTAAAGTTGCTATTGTAACAGACAGTAACAGCGGTATTACACAAATGCAGGCAAAAGAATTAGGGGTTTTCGTTCTTCCAATGCCATTTATGATTGATGGACACACTTATTATGAAGATATAAATTTAACTCAGGAAAAATTTTATGAAAAATTAGAGACAGAGGCAGAGGTGATGACAAGCCAGCCATCGCCACAGCAGGTAATGGACCTGTGGAATGAAGTGCTTACTCAATATGATGAAATTGTGCATATTCCCATGAGCAGTGGACTCTCCGGTTCCTGCCAAAGTGCCATAATGCTGTCAGAAGAATATGATAACAGAGTCTGTGTTGTCAATAATCAGCGGATTTCCGTTACACAAAGACAGTCGGCATTAGATGCGCTACACCTTGCAGAAAACGGAAAGAATGCTTGTGAAATAAAGGAAATTCTTGAAGATGACAGGTTTAATTCCAGTATTTATATTATGCCTGATACATTGTATTATTTAAAGAAAGGCGGCAGAATAACTCCGGCTGCAGCGGCAATAGGAACACTTCTTAAGTTAAAACCGGTTCTTCAGATTCAGGGAGAAAAACTGGATGCTTTTTCTAAGGCAAGAACAACCAATCAAGGGAAAAATACTATGATTACCGCTATCAGAAATGATATGAAAACGCGATTTGGTGGGGCCGATAAAGAAAATATCTGGTTACAAATGGCATACACCAAAGACAAAGAAGCAGCCGAACAATTTAAAGAGGAGCTTCTTAAGGAATTCCCGGATTTTAATATTCACATGGATCCTTTATCTTTAAGTGTAGCCTGTCATATCGGACCGGGAGCACTGGCAGTTTCGTGTTGCAAAAAATTAAAGTAAGAAAGGTATGGGTTTGAAATGGCGAAAGCGGTATATGATGCTTCCAGTATTATGGTGCTGGAAGGGCTTGAAGCAGTAAGAAAGCGACCGGGAATGTATATAGGCAGTGTATCTACGAAAGGATTAAATCATTTGGTGTATGAGATCGTTGACAATGCTGTGGATGAGCATTTGGCAGGCTTTTGCGACCGGATTACTGTAATATTGGAAGCAGATGGCTCTGCAACGATAGAAGATAACGGACGAGGTATCCCTGTAGGTATGCATGAAAAAGGCATCAGTGCAGAAAGGCTTGTTTTTACCACACTCCATGCAGGTGGTAAATTTGATAATTCTGCTTATAAGACGAGTGGTGGTTTGCACGGGGTAGGCTCTTCTGTTGTAAATGCGTTGTCGGCATATATGAACGTTCAGGTCAGACATGGCGGATATATATATGAAGATAAATACGAAAGAGGTATTCCTGTGGTTGAGTTAAAGGATGGGCTTCTTCCGGTAATCGGCAAGGCAAAGGGAACGGGGACACGAATAAATTTCCTGCCGGATGACACTATATTTGATAAAACACGTTTCAGGGAAGAAGATATTAAAAGCAGACTTCACGAAACTGCTTATTTAAATCCCGGACTTACTATAATTTTTGAAGATATGCGGAAGGATGAGCCGGAAAGAATGGAATATCATGAGCCGGATGGTATTATTGGTTTTATTAAAGATATGAATAAGGCTAAGGATACTATTCATGATGTGGTTTATTTTTCAGGTGAAGCAGAAGGAATTACGGTGGAAGGCTCTTTTCAGTATGTCAATGAGTTTCATGAAAACGTACTTGGTTTTTGTAATAATATTTATAATGCAGAGGGAGGCACTCATTTAACAGGGTTTAAAACGGCATTTACAAATATTATCAATACATATGCCAGAGATTTGAATGTTTTAAAGGAGAAAGATATCAATTTTACCGGTGCAGATGTACGCAGCGGAATGACTGCAGTAATTACCATTAAACATCCCGATCCCAGATTTGAGGGACAAACAAAAACGAAGCTTGATAATCAGGATGCAGCAAAGGTAGTAAGTAAAATTACTTCTGATGAATTGATTCGCTATTTTGACAGAAATTTAGAAACATTAAAAAATATTATAGGATGTGCGGAAAAGGCAGCTAAAATCAGGAAAACGGAAGAACGGGCAAAGACCAACATGCTTACCAGACAGAAGTTCTCTTTTGATTCAAACGGTAAATTGGCAAACTGTGAATCGAGGGATGCTTCCAAGTGTGAAATCTTTATTGTAGAAGGCGATTCTGCCGGCGGAAGTGCTAAAACAGCCAGAAACCGTGCATATCAGGCTATTTTACCTATCCGTGGCAAGATATTAAATGTGGAGAAAGCAAGCATTGACAAGGTACTGGCCAATGCGGAAATCAAGACAATGATAAATGCATTTGGGTGTGGCTTTTCGGAGGGCTATGGTAACGATTTTGATATCACCAAACTCCGTTATGATAAAATAATCATTATGGCAGATGCTGATGTGGATGGAGCGCATATTTCCAATCTGCTTCTTACGTTATTTTATCGTTTTATGCCGGAACTGATTTATGAAGGTCATGTATACATTGCGATGCCACCCCTTTACAAGGCCATGCCTGCTAAAGGCGAGGAAGAGTACCTGTATGATGATAAAGCACTTGAAAAATATAGAAAGAAACATAAAGGACCTTTCACTCTGCAACGATATAAAGGTCTTGGCGAGATGGATGCCGTACAGCTTTGGGAAACAACTTTAAATCCTGAAACACGAATTTTAAAACAGGTAGAGATTGAAGATGCACGTATGGCATCTGAGATAACGGAACTTTTAATGGGAACGGATGTCCCTCCAAGAAAAGCATTTATTTATCAGCATGCACAAGATGCAGAACTGGATGTATAGAAAGGTTTTTGGGGTCTACAAATGGAAGAGAAAATAATTAAAACAGAATATTCCGAAGTTATGCAGAAATCTTTTATCGATTACGCAATGAGTGTTATCATCGCGCGTGCACTTCCGGATGCAAGGGACGGGTTAAAGCCTGTGCAGCGTCGGACTTTATATGATATGCATGAATTAGGAATCAGATATGACAAACCGTATCGTAAAAGTGCCCGTATTGTAGGGGATACCATGGGTAAATATCATCCTCATGGCGATAGCTCAATATATGAAGCACTTGTTGTTTTGACACAGGATTTTAAGAAGGGACTTCCGTTAGTAGACGGACATGGAAACTTTGGAAATATTGAAGGTGACGGTGCAGCAGCCATGCGATATACGGAAGCGAGGCTGGAAAGGGTAACCCAGGAAGCTTTTTTGGCTGATTTGGATAAGGATGTTGTAGATTTTATACCTAATTTTGATGAAACAGAAAAAGAGCCTTCTGTTTTGCCGGCAAAATTCCCAAATCTTCTGGTGAATGGTTCTGAAGGTATTGCAGTTGGTATGGCAACCAGTATCCCACCGCACAATTTAGGGGAAGTAATCGATGCGACAAAGGCATATATGAAGGATGAGAACATTAGCAATGAAGAATTGATGAAATATGTTACAGGGCCGGATTTCCCTACGGGCGGTATTGTGATTAATAAAGACGAATTGTCTGAAATTTATGCTACGGGAACAGGTAAAATTAAGGTAAGGGGTAAAGTCGATATTGAAAAAGGAAAGGGTGGCAAAACCAATGTGGTAATCAGCGAAATTCCCTATACCATGATTGGTGCCAATATTTCTAAATTTTTATCGGATGTGGCAGCACTTTCTGAAACAAAAAAAACACAGGATATTGTAGATATTTCAAATCAGTCTTCGAAGGAAGGTATCCGCATTGTGATTGAACTTAAGAAAGATGCTGATGTTGATAATTTTGTAAATATGCTTTACAAAAAGACACGACTGGAAGATACGTTTGGTGTAAATATGCTTGCTATTGCAAATGGCAGACCGGAAACCATGAGTCTTAAACAGGTGATTCGGTGTAATGTGGATTTTCAGTTTGAGGTTACAACCCGTAAGTATCAGAATATGCTTGCTAAGGAGCAGGCCAAAAAAGAAATTCAGGAAGGGCTTATTAAAGCTTGCAATGTCATTGATTTAATTATTGAAATTCTTCGCGGCTCTAAGGACCGTACTATGGCAAAGGCGTGCCTTGTTGAAGGAAAAACAGATGGTATCCAGTTTAAATATAAAGAATCAAAAGTGATGGCATCCCAGCTTTGCTTTACGGATAATCAGGCTAATGCCATTTTGGATATGCGTTTATATAAGTTGATTGGCTTAGAGGTACAGGCGCTTATTAAAGAGCACGAAGAAACCGTTGCCAATATTTACCGTTATGAGGATATTCTTGAGAGACGTGACTCCATGGCGCATGTTATTATGAATGAACTTGATGATATTAAAAAAACATTTGCACGCCCCAGAAGAACTGTTATTGATAATGCAGCAGAAGCCGTTTATGAAGAAAAGAAAATGGAAGAAATGGAAGTTGTATTTCTGATGGACCGTTTTGGATATGCCAAGACAGTTGATGTCGCAACCTATGAAAGAAATAAGGAAGCTGCCGATGCAGAAAACAAATTTGTATTTACATGTAAGAATACGGGGAAAATATGTATTTTTACCAACACAGGTCAGTTGCATACAGTAAAGGTTATGGATATTCCCTTTGGAAAGTTCAGGGATAAAGGAATTCCGATTGATAACATCAGTAATTATAATTCTGAAAAAGAAATCATGATTACCGTTACAAGTCAGACCCAACTTAATTTATATCGTGTTATCTTTGTAACCGGACAATCCATGATAAAGGTTGTTAACGGCGGGGAATTTGATGTGGCAAAGCGTACCGTAGCCGCCACAAAACTACAGGATGATGATGAAGTGATAAGTGTGGAAATATTTGATACACAGAAAAATATTGTATTGCAAACAACAGAAGGATATTTTTTGAAGTTTTCCGTGGAAGAAATTCCTGAAAAGAAGAAAGGTGCTGTCGGCGTGCGCGGTATGAAACTCGGTATAAAGGATAAGGTTGAATTTGTGCATTATACAGGAGCTGGTTTTGAACAAACAATTATGTATAAAGAAAAACCTTTAGAACTAGGGCGATTAAAACTTGGAAAGCGTGATTCTAAAGGGACGAAGAGAAGTTAGGAGATTTTTATGAGAGTGATAGCAGGAACAGCGAGAAGCTTGCCTCTTAAAACACCTGATGGAGCTGATACGAGACCAACTACCGATCGCATCAAAGAAACGTTATTTAATATGCTGCAGACAGATGTTCCCGGGTGTATTTTTATGGATTTATTCGCAGGAAGTGGAGGAATCGGTATTGAGGCATTAAGCAGAGGTGCAAGACATGTATATTTTGTTGAAAATGCAAAAGAGGCAATCCGTTGTATTCAGGAAAATCTGGAATTTACAAAATTTATGGATAAAGCTACCCTGATAAAACAGGATGTGTCGGGGGCATTATCTTTGATTTGTGAAAAAAAGGTTGATATTATTTTTATGGATCCGCCTTATCAATCGGGAATGGAAGAAAATGTATTTGCAATTTTGGAAAAACAAAAGTATGTTACCAATGATAGCCTTATTATTTTAGAAGCAGAAAAAAGGAAGGAATTTCCTTTTTTAAAGAAATATGGTTTTGAAATAATTAAGGAAAAACTCTATAAAACAAATAAGCATGTTTTTATTAAAAAAGCATAAAATGTCAAAAAAGCAGAATGTGAGGAAATATGAAAAAAGCAATTTATCCGGGGAGTTTTGACCCAATGACTTATGGACATCTTGATATTATCAAGCGAGCAGCAAATATTTTTGATGAATTAACAGTAAGTGTTTTGAATAATAAATTAAAGACTCCGTTGTTTTCTGTTGAAGAACGTGTTAATATATTAAAAGAGGCTGTCAAAGACTTGACGAATGTTAAAGTAGAGTCTTTTAGCGGATTGTTGGTTGATTATGCACGTGAAAAGAATGTACACGTGGTTATCAGAGGACTTCGTGCAATTACGGATTTTGAATATGAACTACAGAACGCACAAACCAATGCCAAACTTTCAGCCGGTGCGGTTGATACTGTGTTTTTAACTACCGGCTTGGAATATGCATATCTTAGTTCTTCAAGTGTGAAGGAAATTGCAAGTTTTCGTGGCGATATTTCCATGTGTGTACCGGAATTTGTTGCAAAACTTGTTTATGAAAAATATGGTTATGAAATGATGGGGGTGCCGGATGAGCAGCAAAATAGAACAATTAATTGATGAAATTGAAGAGTATATTGACAATTGTAAATATCAGCCGTTGTCTAATTCTAAAATTATTGTTAATAAAGAAGAAATTGACGAGTTACTTCGGGAATTGCGCATGAAAACACCTGATGAAATCAAGCGTTATCAAAAAATTATCAGCAACAAGGAAGCTATTTTAAATGAAGCACGAACAAAAGCGGAAGCTTTGATTAATGAAGCAACCATTCATACAAACGAGTTGATTAATGAGCATGAAATTATGCAACAGGCTTATGCACAGGCTAATGAAGTGGTTACCATGGCAACCAATCAGGCACAGGAAATTCTTGATAATGCAACAATAGAAGCCAATAATATGCGGATGGCTGCCATGCAATATACAGATGGAATTTTGGCAAATGTTGAAAATCTCATGTCCCAGACCATGAAAACGACTCGCGAACATTACGAAAGTTTCATGAACTCCTTAACGCAGTATAATGATGTTATCAATGCCAATCGTGTTGAATTAAATCCCCCGGAAGCCGATTTTACAGGAGAACTTCCGGATTTTAAAGATGAAGAAACAGGAATCAATGTGGATATGTTGTAAGAAATGAGCCGGCTTACGCGAATGGTAAGCCGGTTTTTTGATAATAAGAAACAGGCTTTGCATGAATGGTGGGGAAGATATTTATGTATAAAGTAATGCAAAAGAAGACAGGCATATTTTTTCTTTTATTTTTCTTTGCCTTAATGAATTATCCTATAGTTGCTTTGGCTGAGGAACCTGTGGTTATTGTGATAGACCCCGGACATGGCGGGAAAAATTTAGGCGCACAATATGATGGCTACAAAGAAAAAGATATCACGATGATTGTTGCTAAAGCAATGAAAGAAGAATTAGAACAATATGATAATACAATTGTTTATTTGTCACATGAAACAGATATTAATATGGGGATTAAAGAGCGTGCGGAATTTGCTGAAATGAAAAATGCAGATTTCCTATGCTGTTTACATTTTAATGCATCTAATGAACATAATCTGTTTGGCTCAGAGGTCTGGGTTCCTGCTCGCGGAGAATTGTATGTAAAGGGATATCAATTTGGAGAAATTTTGCTGCGGCAATTTGAAGATATTGGATTATATTCGCGAGGAATCAAAACAAAACTTAATGAAGATAAAGAAGAATACTACGGAATATTACGCTATTGTTCCGCCTTGAATATTCCTTCTGTTCTGATTGAACATTGCTATTTGGATCAAGCTGTAGATAAAGCTTTTTACCAGGTCAGCGAAGAGCAGTTGCGAGAATTCGGAAGGATGGATGCAGAGGCAGTTGCTAAATTTTTTTGTTTAAGGTCAACCTCAAAAAATATTGATTATAGTAATTTCCCAAAAGAAAATATTGATATGCAGGAAAGCATTGTTATCCCTGATGATACAGCACCGGAAACAGCAAGGATAGAAATACTTTCTGTCGATAGTGCAACAGGAGAGTTGACAGTAATGGCAAGTGCCTCTGACAGTGACAGCTATATTCTTTATTATAAATACAGTTTAGATGGTGGGATTACTTATTCAGACCTGCAAAGATGGTCCCGCCCTGTATGGAATCAATCGGATTCGGAGCTTACCTTTAGGGTAATGGTGCCGTTTGAACAAGAAATTAATCTGCAGGTATGTTTTTATAATGGCTTTGATTTACAGACAGAAAGTAATTGCATTACTATGGATGCTATATCTGCACCCTTAGAAAAAAAGGCTGTACCGATAGAAAAGAAAGTATATGAAGAAATCAATTTTGAATTTGAAGGAGATACTTCTGATTATAATGAAAGTTTACGTTCTGATAAAGTTATAATAATTATGTTGATTTTAAGTATAAGTTTTTTGATTCTGTTTACTTTACTTGCTCTTATTAAAATGGTTTCAAAATTAGAACCCAATAATAAACGGCGGAAAAAAAGGTGAGAATTGTTTTGTGCATTAAATAAGTTTTGAGTGACAGGTCTGTTCCTTTTATCATGCCGTATGTTTGGGCTGTGCATGATATACCACCAAAAAGTAACATACAAAGACCGAAATAAGGCGATTTGCTTTGTAACATTTGAAGTCCACCCGTGATTTCAAGAAAACATCCGATATATGCGGTTGCTTCAGATGGCATGAGTAAAGCCGGAATTATATTTAACAGATTAAAAAAAATCATGTAGCCGCCTAAACGTGCAATGCCTGTTAGTGATGACATGACGGAATCATCCAATGCCTCCAATAAGGAAATGTTTGTTTGCTTATTGGAGATGGGCAGTTCTTTTGAGGGTAAGAGATTCCGATAAGTACCATAGCGCAGACTGATGCCGTAGATAAGAGGTAATCCATACATGCCGAGAATCATTGGAATAGTGACATCGATTCCCATAATTGGAAGTGCATAGCTTACAAAATATACGGGACCAATATTATTACAAAAGGCGAGCAAAAAATCAGCCTCGTTATATGTTAGCTGTTTCCTTTCATAAAGCTGGGCGGTCACATGAGCTCCCATGGGAAAACCACATAAAAAACCTACAATCATAACATAAATACAGGAATGACGAATATGCAAAACGGGCGTTAAAATCGGCGATATCATTTTGACAAAGGAATCCGTTAAATTCATTCGAATCATAATACCGGATAAAACCATAAACGGAAATAGTGCAGGAACCATTTTCTGGAACCACAAATTCAGTCCGTTTAAAGCATATGTAAGACATTCGGTAGGATAAAGCAAAATAATGATCGTCAGGATAAATACACCTATGGCGGTAAGAAGCATGACAGGATTTTTTTTCAAAACAGTGGTTCTTTTCTTATTTTGTGTTATTATTATATTTATGAGAATTGACAAATTATTATGCGAAATGAATATTGGTAGCAGAAGTGAAGTGAAAGAGCTTTTAAAAAAAGGACAGATTTTGGTAAATGGGGTTAAGTTAAACAAACCGGATACCAAAGTGGATGAAAAAAATGTCGTAATTCTATATAAAGGAAAAGAATATTACTATCATTCTTTTGTATATTATATGATGAACAAGCCTGCCGGTATTGTAAGTGCAACTACCGATGAAAAAGACGAAACTGTCGTTGATTTATTAAAGGAGCGGCTGAAAGAATCACATTCCGGTGAACTTACCGGAATTCCGATTCAAGACATATTTCCGGTAGGAAGGCTTGATAAAGATACCGTAGGTCTGCTTCTTTTAACGAATGACGGAGACATGGCACATCGGTTACTATCGCCCAAAAAGCATGTCCCTAAAAAGTATTATGTTGAAACTGATGCAGAAATAACAGACGAAATGTGTTATCTTCTCGAAACCGGAGTAGATATTGGTGAGAAAGAACTGACAAAAGAAGCTTTGGTAAAAAAGCTTTCATCCCAAAGCTGTTATATTACTATTACAGAAGGGAAATTCCATCAAATAAAAAGAATGTTTGCAGCTGTCGGTTTAAAGGTCCGATATTTAAAACGTCTTTCTATGGGGAGTCTTTTGCTTGATGATTCTTTAAAGGAAGGTGAAATAAGGGAGTTAACCAAGGAAGAGGTCTTAAAACTATGCTAAAAGATATAAATGCGGTGCTGTTTGATTTGGACGGAACCCTTGTAGATTCCATGTGGATCTGGCGAGACATTGATATTGAATATTTAGGGCAATTCGGAATTGAACTTCCGGATAATTTACAATCCTGTATTGAAGGAATGAGTTTTTCAGAAACTGCTGCTTATATAAAAGAACGTTTTCACATTCCGGATTCCGTTGAGGCAATGAAAGAACAGTGGAATGCTATGGCATTGAACAAATACACAAACCAGGTTCCTTTGAAAAAGGGTGTATTGGATTTTTTAAAGCATTGCAGTAAGGAAGGCATTAAACTTGGTATTGCAACCAGTAATTCAAAAGAACTGGTTACCGCAGTGCTGGAGGCATTGCATGTGAAAAATTACTTCACCTGCATTGTGACAGGGTGTGAAGTGGATAAAGGGAAACCGTCTCCGGATATTTATTATGAAGCAGCCAAAAGATGCCATGTTTCACCTGAGAATTGTCTTGTTTTTGAAGATATTGTCCCCGGAATTATGGCCGGAAAATCGGCAGGTATGCGTGTATGCGCTGTAGAAGATGAATATTCCATGCATCAAATAAATGATAAGAAGAAACTGGCAGATTATTATATTAAAAGCTATTACGATATTGTTGTTTAAAAACGTGGAGGGATTTTTTGACACAAGGATTTTTGCCTGTCTGCAGACAGGATATGATAGACAGAAAAATAGAACAATTTGATTTTGTTTATGTTATCGGAGATGCTTATGTGGATCATCCGTCTTTTGGACATGCCATTATCAGCAGAATTTTGGAGGCAAACGGTTACAGTGTCGGAATGATTTCTCAACCGGACTGGAAAGATGACGAAAGCATTGCCATTTACGGTCGCCCCAGACTTGGCTTTTTAATTTCCGGCGGAAATATGGATTCGATGGTAAATCATTACTACGTTTCCATGAAAAAGCGTCAGACGGATGCTTACACACCCGGTGGTGTTATGGGAAAACGTCCTGATTATGCAACTGTTGTTTACGGCAATTTAATCCGCCGTAAATACAAAGATGTACCTATTATTATTGGTGGTATCGAAGCAAGCTTACGAAGACTTGCTCATTACGATTATTGGAGTAATTCCTTTAAAAGATCTATTCTTTTGGACAGTCAGGCCGATTTGATTTCTTACGGAATGGGAGAACGTTCTATTGTTGAAATAGCAGATGCACTTGCAAGCGGTATTGATGTGAAAGATATTACTTACATTTCCGGAACAGTTTACAAGTCAAAGGATATTTCGGGAATCACAAACCTTGCAGATACAAGATATAATGCGCTGGTTCTTCCTGCTTATGACAAAATGAAGGCAACGCCTAAGTTTTATGCAGACAGTTTTAAAATACAGTACGAGAATACGGATGCTTTTACGGGAAAAACATTGGCTGAGCCTTATCCGAACGGTATCTACGTTGTGCAGAATCCACCGTCAAAACCACTTACCACTGAAGAGATGGATGACGTATATGCACTTCCTTATCAGCGTACCTATCATCCTTCTTATGAGGAAGCCGGTGGTGTACCTGCCATTTCGGAAATTAAATTTTCTCTTATCAGTAACAGAGGATGTTTTGGTGGCTGCAGTTTTTGTGCTTTGACGTTCCATCAGGGACGAATCATTCAGGTACGAAGCCACGAATCTTTACTTGCAGAAGCAGAAGAAATTATTAAGGATCCTGAATTTAAAGGATATATCCATGATGTGGGCGGACCGACTGCCAATTTCAGACATCCTGCCTGCGAAAAACAATTAAAAGCCGGCGTTTGTACCAATAAGCAATGTCTGTTTCCTTCACCTTGCAGGAACTTAAACACAGACCACAGTGATTACCTTTCTTTACTTCGTAAATTAAGAACGCTTCCCGGTGTAAAGAAAGTATTTGTTCGTTCCGGTATCAGGTTTGACTATCTCCTGGCCGATACGGATGATACCTTTTTTAAGGAACTGGTGGAACATCATGTCAGCGGACAGTTAAAAGTAGCTCCCGAACATATTTCGGACGCTGTTCTTTCAAAAATGGGCAAACCTGAAAATAAAGTTTATGAGCGTTTTGTAAAGAAATATTATCAGATCAATGAAAATCTTTCCAAAAAACAGTATTTAGTACCGTATTTGATGTCTTCCCATCCCGGTTCAACATTAAAGGAAGCCATTGAACTTGCGGTTTATCTTCGGGATTTAGGATACATGCCGGAGCAGGTGCAGGATTTTTATCCCACACCATCTACCATTTCCACAGTCATGTATTATACCGGTATTGATCCCAGAAACGGTGAGAAAGTTTATGTATGTAAGAATCCTCATGAAAAGGCAATGCAAAGAGCTTTGATTCAATACAGAAATCCAAGGAATTATGATCTTGTATATGAAGCTTTGCAAAAAGCGGGGCGTATGGATTTAATCGGTTATGACAAGAAATGCCTGATTAAGCCAAAAAGAACCGTCAAAGACAACATTGGTTTGGGAGGACAAAAAAAGAACTTTGAAGCTTCAAAGAAAGGGAAGAGTAGTTCTGTAACACAAAAAAATACAAAGAAAAAAACGATTCGAAACGTACACAAGAAAAAATAACTGAAAAGTAATGGCTTAAAGGCAAGGAGGATGTACTTTTGAAAAAAATAATAAAATCAGCAGAAAAAGGAACTTTTGGATATTTAAAAACCAAACGCAATCATGTAATGATTGCAACTATCATTACGTTTGCCATATCATTATCTTTGTTTACAGCCGGTATTATAACCACAGGTTCTGAGAAAAATCTTTTGACAATAGTAGCCGTATTGGGAATGTTGCCGGCAAGCAAAAGTCTTGTCAGTCTTATTATGTATTTGAAAGCATCCTGTTGCAGCGACGCTGCTCAAAAAGCGGTAGCCGCTGCAGAAGGCAATTTAATAGGCATGTATGATTTATATTTTACCACCTATCAAAAGAATTATCCCGTCAGTCATATGGTAGTTGAAGGGAAAAATATCTGTGGTTTTGCAGAAAAATCTTTTGATACCAATGCCTGTGAAGAGCATTTGGAAACTATTTTAAAGCAGAGTGGATACAAAGATTTAACTATTAAAATTTTTACCGATATAGCTAAATACACAGACCGGCTTAGTCAATTGAACGATATTGAAAGAGAAAAGACTCCAAAAACAGATGCTGAGATAAGAAGAGTTTTGTTTGATATTTCATTATAGGGAAAGAACTATGTATCAATTTGAAATTAACGAAAATGAAGCCGGACAACGTTTTGATAAATATTTGCACAAACTTCTGCCTAAGGCGCCTGCCTCCTTTTTCTATAAAATGCTCCGCAAAAAGAACATTGTTTTAAACGGGAAGAAGGCGGAAGGAAAGGAGAAACTTGTGCAGGGGGATAAGGTATCTCTTTTTCTTGCGGAAGAGACCTTTCAAAACTTTTTATCCGGCGGAAAAGAAAGTGAATATCAGAAAGCTTACGAAAAGCTAAAAGGCATCTGCGTTTTATATGAAAACGAGCATATGCTGCTCTTACATAAGCCTGCGGGAATTTTGTCCCAAAAAGCATCCGATACGGATTTTTCTGTCAACGAATGGCTTATCGGTTACCTGCTTGCTTCGAAAGCTGTTACGTCAGAAAGCCTTTCTACCTACAAACCGTCTATTTGTAACAGGTTAGACCGTAATACAAGCGGAATTGTTGTCTGTGCAAAATCGCTCCTGGGCAGTCAGGAACTGAATCGTTTGATTGCAGCAAGACAGATACGTAAATTTTATCGTTTATTTGTAAAAGGAACCGTCGAAGAAGAAGTTGTTCTTGACGGATATCTTGCAAAGGATACTGCAAAAAATCAGGTAAGAATTTTTCTTAACGAACAGGAGGCGGCTTCACACATTCAGACAAGATATTATCCTGTTAAGAAGCTTTCTGATATGACCTATTTAGAGATTGAGCTGATTACCGGCAAAACTCATCAGATTCGCGCACACATGGCATCTGTCGGGCATCCGCTTCTTGGTGATTATAAATACGGAAATAAAGCGTTTAATGACAAATATCAAAAAAAATACGGTATTAAGAGTCAGCTTTTACATGCCTACAGGCTTGAATTTCCTCCTAATCCCCTTCTTTTTTCCAAAGAAGACGGTACACCGGATTCGGCGGACGGCATCAGAGTATTTACGGCAGATGAGCCGGAGGTTTTTCAAACACTGTTACAAAGATAACATCTGAAAGGACACAAATATGGCAACATGGAATTCAAGAGGCCTTAGAGGCTCCGGCCTTGAAGAATTGATTAACCGGACAAATGAAAAGTATCTGGAAAACGGTCTGGCGCTGATTCAGAAAATACCCACTCCGATTACACCTATCAATATTGATAAGCAGAGTAGGCATATCACACTTGCTTATTTTGAAAAAAAGAGTACGGTTGATTATATTGGTGTAGTTCAGGGAATTCCGGTCTGTTTTGACGCAAAAGAATGTGCCGTTGATACCTTTTCGCTTCAGAATATTCATGAACATCAGGTGAATTTCATGGAGCAATTCGAACATCAGGGGGGTGTTGCGTTTTTCCTGATTTATTACACACACAAAGATTTGTTTTACTATTTGCCATATGAAATGTTACGTTTTTTCTGGGACAGGGCGGCCAAAGGAGGGCGAAAAAGTTTTCGTATCGAAGAACTGAATCCGGATTACATACTTCCCAAAAAGCATGGAATATTTGTTCCGTATCTTGATATTTTAAGCAAAGATCTGGAGGAACGGGATTTTTGAGAAAAGATTTGACAATTATTATTCTTTACTATATACTGACTGTAGTTTCACATGCTACTATGGTAGCGAATTAGCACTGCAACGCAATAAAGTAATGATAGGCCGATCCAGAAAGGTATGATTAAATATGAACAAACAACTGGTACATACACCGGAGGGTGTCAGAGACATTTACGGCTTGGAATGTGCAGACAAGCTGGAGCTTCAAAAGCGTATTCATAAAAAAATAAATTTATACGGCTATGATGATATTCAAACACCGACCTTTGAATTCTTTGATGTTTTTTCCAAGGAAATAGGAACAACTCCATCCAGGGAATTGTACAAATTTTTTGACAAAGAAGGAAATACGCTGGTCCTTCGACCGGACTTTACCCCTTCTATGGCAAGATGCGCTGCCAAATATTACATGGAAGAAGATGTTCCCATCCGTTTCTGCTATCAGGGAAATACATTTACCAATACCGGAAACTTACAAGGCAAATTAAAGGAAGTTACCCAGATGGGGGCGGAACTTATGGGAGACGGCAGTATTGAAGCGGATGCGGAGATGATTGCCATGTTAATTGAATCGCTGCTTGCTGCCGGACTTTCCGAATTTCAGGTAAGCATTGGCGAGGTTGAATATTTCAGAGGTCTTTGCCGACAGGCCGGGCTTTTAGAGGATGTGGAATATGAACTGAGAGATTATATTTCCGGAAAAAATTATTTCGGAGCGGAAGAACTTCTGTTAGAAAAAGGTATCGATAAAAAGACCTGTGATATGTTGTTACAGATTACGGACTGTTTCGGCAGTACAGAAGTGCTCGATAAGGCGGAGAAACTTGTAAATAATGAATGTTCCATGCAGGCAGTTTCCAGGTTAAAGAAGCTTTATGAAGTTTTGTGTGCTTACGGTGTGGAAAAATATATTTCTTTTGACCTTGGCATGCTGAGCAAATATAATTATTATACGGGTGTTATTTTTAAGGTGTTTACTTACGGCGTAGGTGACGCCATTGCCAAAGGGGGAAGATACGATAATCTTCTCGGCTACTTCGGGAAAAAAGCTCCTGCCATTGGTTTTGTTGTAATAATCGATGATTTAATGCTTGCGCTTAACCGTCAAAAGAAACAGCTTGTTCCGGCAGGTTATGAACCGGTTAAACTTTCTTATACTCAGAAAGATTATGAAATCAAGTTAGCAGAAGCAAAAGAGCTTCGTCAAAAAGGGGTACGTGCTGTACTCGTTCCTTTTGAAAAATGTGAAAATTAGGGAGACTTTGAGTAATATGAACAACGACAGATATTTAACTTTTGCACTGGGAAAAGGACGACTTGCCAGTCAAACCTTATCTCTTTTTGAACAGATGGGAATTACCTGTGAAGAGATGAAGGACAAAAGTTCCCGTAAATTGATTTTTGTAAATGAGGAATTAAAATTAAAATTCTTTTTGGCAAAAGGCTCCGATGTTCCCACTTATGTGGAATACGGTGCTGCCGATATCGGTGTTATTGGAAAAGACACCATCATGGAGGAAAACAGAAGAGTTTATGAAGTACTGGATTTAGGCTTCGGAAAATGCAGAATGTGTGTGTGTGGTCCTGAAGCAGCAAGAGAATTGTTGCAGCATCATGAAATGATTCGTGTTGCCAGCAAATATCCGAATATTGCAAAGGATTATTTTTACAACAAAAAGCATCAGACTGTTGATATTATTAAACTGAATGGTTCCGTAGAATTAGGACCCATTGTAGGACTTTCCGATGTAATCGTGGATATCGTTGAAACGGGTTCCACTTTAAAAGAAAACGGTCTTGTGGTTTTGGAGGAAATCTGTCCTTTGTCTGCGAGAATGATTGTAAACCAGGTAAGTATGCAGATGGAAACAGAGCGCATCAAACATTTGATTAACAGTCTGAAAGCATTATGTACACAGTAAAAACGCAAGTAAATAAAAGAAAAGAGGCATAAAATTATGCGTATCGTAACATTAAACGAAAAAGCCAAAAACAATTTATTAGAACAGCTGTTAAAGCGTTCCCCTTCAAGCTACGGCACATATGAACAGACGGTAAATGAAATTATCGAAAAAGTAAGATGTGAAAAAGACAAAGCATTATTTGAGTATACGCAGAAATTTGACCATTGTGAAATTACTGCCAAAACCATAAAAGTTACCAGAGAAGAAATTGAAGAAGCATATACGTTAGTTGATAAAAATCTGATTGAAGTTATGAAAAAATCAGCCGTCAATATTACCAAATTCCACCAGAAACAGGTAAAAACCAGTTGGTTTTCACCAAAAGAAGATGGCACAATACTTGGTATGAAGCTTCTCCCCATTGAAATTTCCGGTGTATATGTCCCCGGCGGCAAAGCTGCTTATCCTTCCAGTGTACTTATGAACGTACTTCCGGCAAAAGTGGCAGGTGTAAAGAAAATTATCATGACTACACCGCCCGGAAAAGACGGAAAGGTAACTCCGGGTACATTGGTTGCCGCAGATATTGCAGGTGTTGATGAAATATATAAAGTGGGTGGAGCTCAGGCGATTGCAGCTATGGCATTTGGTACGGAGAGCATTCCTAAAGTTGATAAAATTACAGGACCCGGCAATATCTTCGTTGCTTTGGCAAAAAAGGCATGCTTTGGCTTTGTAAGCATTGACTCCATCGCAGGACCCAGTGAAATTCTGGTGCTTGCCGATGAAACAGCTAATCCCAGATATGTTGCTGCCGATTTATTATCTCAGGCAGAACATGATGAGCTTGCCAGCGCTATTTTGATTACTACCAGCAAGGAACTTGCCGAAAAAGTTTCTGAAGAAGTGGAAAATTTCACCAAAGAACTTTCCAGAGAACAGATTATCCGAGCTTCTTTGGATAATTACGGATATATTTTTGTTGCGGAAAATATGGATACTGCCATTGACGCAGCCAATGAGATTGCGTCCGAACATCTAGAAATTCTGACGGCAAATCCATTCGAGACAATGACAAAAATTAAAAATGCAGGAGCGATTTTCCTGGGTGAATATTCCTCAGAGCCGTTAGGAGATTATTTTGCAGGGCCTAATCACATTCTTCCGACTAACGGAACTGCAAGATTTTTCTCGCCGCTGAATGTAGATGACTTTATGAAGAAGACCAGCATTATTTCGTACTCCAAAGATGCACTTTCCAAGGTACATAAAGATATTGAGTTATTTGCAACAAAAGAGGGCCTGACCGCCCATGCAAATTCTATTAAAGTAAGATTTGAATCAGAAGAATAGAAGGAGAGGAATAGGAAAATATGAGTCGCAGTGCTTCCATAAGCAGAAAAACAAAAGAAACAGATATTCAGATAACTTTAAGCATTGACGGCACCGGCAAAAGTCAAATCAGTACCGGAATCGGTTTCTTTGACCATATGCTGGAAGGCTTTTCAAGGCATGGTTTTTTTGACCTTGCCGTAGCTGTCAAAGGTGATTTGCAGGTAGACGGACATCATACCGTAGAGGATGCCGGAATCGTTCTTGGAAATGCCATAAGAGAAGCTGTTGGTGACAAAGCCGGAATTCGCCGTTACGGTTCGTTTATTTTGCCAATGGATGATGCCTTGGCTCTCTGCGCAGTCGATTTGTGTGGAAGACCTTACCTTGCTTTTGAGTGTGAATTTCCTGTAGAACGGGTAGGGGATCTTGATACGGAACTTGTACGGGAATTCTTTTATGCGGTTTCCTATTCGGCAGGCATGAATCTTCATATTAAGATGCTTTCCGGCATTAACGCTCATCATATGATTGAGGCAATGTTTAAAGCCTTTGCAAAGGCCCTTGATGAAGCAACCGGGAAGGATGCGAGAATTACGGATGTGCTTAGCACAAAGGGAAGTTTATAGATGGGAGACAAAAATGTTATGAGTGAAGCACAAAAAATATTACCCGCCTCTTCGCTCGGAGAACCGGCTGTTAAATGGAAAGATTTAAAAAAAAATTCTGACGGTCAGGTGCCCGTGGTTGTTCAGGATGCACAGTCAGGAGAGGTGTTAATGGTTGCTTATATGAATGAGGAAGCCTATTTAACCACCTTTAATACAGGACGTATGACTTATTACAGCAGAAGCAGGCAGGAACTTTGGATCAAAGGGGATACCAGCGGTCATTATCAATATGTCAAAGAATTGATTGCTGACTGCGACAAGGATACTATTTTAGCGAAGGTTTCCCAAGTTGGAGTTGCCTGTCATACAGGAAGCTATAGTTGTTTTTTTAATAATTTAATAAAGTGATAAATATGCACTGCATAGATTTGATATGGAGTGCATATTTGTTTATAGGGTCAAATCGTTTAAATTGGAAAAGGGGGCTTCTTGTTTTGACAAAAATCAGTTCCGAACAAAAACTCGCATTAGTTCGGACTATCCGGATGCAGAGTGATTATAACAGAAATCAGTGTAGGGAACGTGAGCGGTTTTTATATGGTTATCCATCAGCAGTAAAGACTCATCAAAGAGAAATTTACGGAGCAGAGGTATCGTCTGCTTTAAATGGGGGAGAAAAAGAAATCGAACTGTGCGCAAAGGAAACACCTATGTTGGGTTCATTCAGATTTCGTTTTGTGATAGCAGCTATTTTGTTTGGAATTTTTATTTATATGGACAAAACACAAACATCTTTGTTTGAAATAAGCACTGATGAGATCGTTTCTTACATAACTGCTGACATTTCATTTGATTTATAGATACTTTTCGGATATACTGATAAAGCAGTATCATAAAAAATAAGGGATTAAAAACATGAGAGAACTGGCTTTAAGTGAGGAAATACTGATGCAGGTGGAAAAGCCTGCCCGTTATATCGGCAATGAAGTAAATGCCGTTATGAAAAACAAAGACGAAGTAGATGTGCGATTTGCTATGTGTTTTCCTGATGTGTATGAGATAGGTATGTCACATTTGGGGATTCAGATTATTTATGATATGTTAAACAGCTTTGAAGATGTATGGTGTGAAAGAGTTTATTCTCCCTGGGTAGACTTAGATGCCATTATGCGAAAAGAAAATATTCCTTTGTTTGCACTGGAATCTCAGGAACCTGTCAAGAATTTTGATTTCCTTGGAATTACCATTCAGTACGAAATGTGTTATACCAACATTTTGCAGGTACTTGATTTGGCAAAAATTCCCCTTCTTTCTAAGGATAGAACCCAAAATGATCCTATTGTAATTGGTGGAGGTCCTTGCGTCTACAATCCGGAGCCGATTTGTGACTTCTTTGATTTGTTCTATATTGGAGAGGGTGAAACACAGTACAGACCGCTTGTCGATTTATACAAAGAATATAAAGAGAAAAAGTTACCCCGTGCATGGTTTTTAGAGAATGCAGCAAAAATCCCAGGAATTTATGTACCTTCTCTCTATGAGGTTACTTATAAAGAAGACGGTACCATCAAAGAAAGAACAGCTCTTTGTCCCGATATTCCTGACGTTATTGTAAAGGAAATGGTTACCAATGTTTCTGATACCTATTATCCTATGAAACCGGTTGTTCCATTCATTAAAGTAACACAGGACAGAGTAGTGCTTGAAATTCAGAGAGGTTGTATCCGGGGGTGCCGTTTCTGCCAGGCAGGACAACTTTACAGACCTGTCAGGGAACGCAATTTGGAATTTTTAAAAAAATATGCCATTTCCATGTTGGAAAGCACAGGACATGAGGAAATTTCTTTAAGCTCTTTAAGTTCGAGCGATTACTCAAAGTTGCCGGAGCTGATTGATTTTTTGATAGAGGAATGTAACAGGCGAAAAATCAATATTTCACTACCTTCTCTTCGCATAGATGCATTCTCTCTGAACGTTATGAACAAAGTTCAGGATGTAAAGAAGAGCAGCTTGACTTTTGCACCGGAAGCCGGTAGTCAGCGGCTCCGCAATGTAATCAACAAAGGTTTGACCGAAGAAGTTATCTTAAATGGTGCGAAGCTTGCCTTTGAAGGCGGATGGACAAGGGTTAAATTGTATTTTATGTTGGGGCTTCCTTTTGAAACCAAAGAGGATATCAAAGACATTGCCGTACTTTGCAATAAGATTGCTACTGTTTTTTACGAGACGGTTCCTAAGGAAAAGCGAAATGGGAGAGTACAGATTGTGGCAAGTACTTCTTTCTTTATTCCCAAGCCTTTTACACCATTCCAGTGGGCACCACAGTG
>CAYWHY010000022.1:0-3974 GCA_964458255.1 uncultured Lachnospiraceae bacterium
AATCATAGCAGAAATCTGCTGAGGAGAATATTTCTTTCCGTCAATGGTACGTCCATTGTCTGTACCCATATCTCTCTTAATGGAAGCAATTGTCTTATCAGCATTTGTTACTGCCTGACGTTTTGCAGGTTCACCGATTAATCTTTCTCCTGTCTTTGTAAATGCCACAACAGAGGGTGTTGTTCTTGCGCCTTCTGCGTTTGCGATAACGGTGGGTTTTCCACCTTCCATAACTGCTACACAACTGTTTGTTGTACCTAAGTCAATACCAATTATTTTTCCCATGATTGTCTCCTCCTGAAAATTTTTATTTATTAATTATATTTGTTACCTGTCATCATTAACTGACAACCGCTACCATACTGTGTCTTACTACGCTGTCCCTGTACGTATAACCTTTAAGAAGCTCCTGTGCAATCACGCCGGACTCATATTCTTCGCTTTCCACCTGCATAACCGCATTATGAAGCTCGGGATTAAATTCTTCACCTACTGCTGTAATCGGCTTAACATCCATTTTTTCAAGCTCTGTCATAAGCTGTCTGTAAATCATTTCCATCCCTTCCGCAAAGGGAGTTCCCTTGTCTTCTTCCGAAATGGATGCCAGACCTCTTTCAAAGTTATCTACCACCGGAAGCACTTTTTCAATTACGCTTTTAGCACCGGTTTCAAACATTAACGTCTTTTCTTTTTCCGTACGCTTACGAAAGTTATCAAACTCCGCCATCTGGCGTTTTACCTTATCTTCCAGTTCATCAACCTTTTCTTTTAATGCATCCTGCTTTTTATCTGCTTTGGCTTTCTTTTTAAATAACTTTTTATCAGTCTTTTCTTCAGCAGTATCTTCCCCATCCTCCGTGTTTTCTTCAACAGACTCATCTGCCTCACACTCACCTGAAGCTTCTTCTGCAATCTGTTCATCAGAGGTATGCTCTGCTTCCGTTTCTGTATTTTCTCCCGTCATATCTTCCTGTAAGTCTTCTTTTCTTTCCTCCATGTCTCTCATCCCTTCCTATGTTTTGTCTTTTTTATATAAATCATCTAACTGATGAGTGATGGTCTTTAGTGTGCCGATGACCTTATCATAGTCCATACGTTTCGGTCCGATAATACCTATCGTTCCACGCATGCCTTCCCCCAATTCATAGGTAGCCGTTACCACACTGCAATCCTTCATGGTCCGGATTGGTGATTCATTCCCAATGTATACCTGAATTCCCGTATTGTTTTCATCGGAAAGTCTGTCCTGTACAAGTTCCGTGAGCATCTGTTTTTCTTCAAAGGTATTAATAATCTCACTTGCCTTCTGATTATCCGCAAGTTCCGGATACTTGAAAATGTTATTGGCTCCGCTTGTATAAATCTGTAAATCCTCCTCTGCCTTAATTTCCTCTGCAATGGCATCAATTACTTCGCCTACAATATCACTGTGGATGCCTGCCTGCTGTTTGAGCACGGAAATCGTAGCCAAATTAATTTCTTCCAACGCAAGACCGTTTAAGTGCGTGTTCAGCAGAATATTGAGCTTTAATATTGTTTCATCATTTAACTGCTCTGATACCGGAAGAATATTATTCTTAATCACATTGCCTTCCATAACAATAACTGCCAAAAGTTGATTTTCATTCATACGGGAAAGCTGGATAAATTTCAACTTGTTGCTCTGAACGGCAGGTGCGGAAACCATGGTAGCATAATTTGTGTTTACAGCAAGCAGCTTTGCCACCTGCTTTAAGAGATTATCCACCTTATCTTCCCTGTCAAGCATCATCTCCTTAAGCTCTTCCAGTTCCCTGTCTTTTTCCTCCAGCATGGTATCTACATATAAACGATATCCTTTATCAGAAGGGATTCTTCCTGCCGAGGTATGTGGCTGTAAAATGTATCCCATCTCTTCAAGGTCTGCCATTTCATTGCGGATGGTTGCCGAGCTTAAATTTAAATCTGTATATCTGGAAATGGTACGACTGCCTACCGGTTCTCCGGTTTCAAGGTAATTGCGAATGATTGCCTGTAAAATCTTTACTTTTCTTTCATCCAGCTGCATAGCCGCCGCTCCTTTCCACCGTATTCTTGTTGTTTTTGTTAGCACTCATATCTTTAGAGTGCTAACATCTTCTTACCATAAAATATCACTATCCCTATTTATTGTCAACAGATATCCACTAAAATAATTATAAAAAAATTATAAAAACCGCCTTTATTAAATTTTCACGTAAAAAGCGGGCATCCAAAGATACCCGCTTAAATATGCTTATCTATATTTCTCTTATATATAGAAGCTTCCTGTTACATCACCGTTGATTACATAATATGCCATGTTCTCTTCCGGTTTAACATACAGTTCAACAGACTTAAAATCTTCTTCTTTGCCGTTTAAGTCATATTTCCATACATCCCTGCTGATTTTTACTAAATCATCCGGCGTATAAGACTTTCCGCCAAACTGGAAATTTACCGATTCCTTCACAGTGACTTTCTTTGCTGCTGTCTTTTTAGCAGGTGCTTTTTTTGTCTCTGTTTTGGCAGATGCTTTAACAGGAGCCTTCTTTATTGCTTCCTTCTTAGGTGCCGTTTCCTTCTTTGTCGTCTCTTTCTTTGCCGGCACTTTCTTTACTTCTGCCTTAGCAGGAGCTTCTTTTGCTTCTGCCTTTACTTCTTCTGTTTTTTTAACTTCTTCTTTAACAGGTGCCTTTGCAATCACCTTTGCTGTCACTTTCTTAACCTCTGTCATAATAAAACTCCTTTCTCGTACGGAAACAATCTTCCCTTATTGTTCCTAACTAACGATCAGCCAAAAATATTCTCCCCACATACTATATTTACGGGAAAAGTGTAACTTATATTTCTCAAAATGTCAACCAATCTATATGGTTTTACACAATAAACACCGGTTTTTACCTGAAAAGCCCGAAATACAAAAGCACAACGACACCCAAAACAATACGATACCAGCCAAAAACTTTAAAATCATGTTTCTTAATATAACCCATTAAAAACTTAATGACAATTACGGAAACTACAAACGCGGTTATCATACCTGTCAACAAAATCATCAATTCATTTCCCGTAAAGGAAAATCCGAATTTTAAAATTTTTAAAAGGCTGGCTCCCAACATAACGGGAATTGCCAGAAAAAACGTAAACTCTGCTGCCACAGTTCTTGACACGCCAATAAGAAGTGCACCCAAAATAGTCGCACCGGAACGTGATGTTCCGGGAAAAATAGCTGCAATTAACTGGAAAAGTCCTATAATCAAGGCTGACTGATATGTAATATCCGACAGGGAATTCATTTTAACATTGGCATTTTTATTTTTATTTTCAATCATGATAAAACCAATCCCGAATATAATCAGTGCAATAGAGACACACACACTATTGTAGAATAAATTTTCAAAAAATTCATCGAACAAAAGACCTACTACTGCAGCCGGAATGCAGGCTGCCAGTATTTTGAACCACAGCACCCAGATATCCTTTTTACAATAAGAAAGAATTCCCCTGTCTTTTACCGGGCATGTGTTATTTTTAGCTCCAAAAGGCCATATTTGATTAAAAAACAAAAGTACTACCGCCAAAATAGCTCCCAGCTGAATTACCACCAGAAACATCTCCCAAAATTCCGGTGATACATCAAGCTTTACAAATTCATCTAACAGAATCATGTGACCGGTACTACTTATGGGTAGCCATTCCGTGATACCTTCCACAATGCCAAACAACACCGCTTTTAAAAATTCTGACATTTTCTATCTCCTTCTTCCTAACCTGCATGATTTAAAAATTCAAGTAATTCCTCATAGGTTCCCGCCTGTAACCGATTTCCTATGTCATAATTATCACATTCTTATGATTGCCCTGCTCCATGGATTTGCGAAGAGGAATTCCATCGGGCTTACCCGTTTCTATGTTTGTAACTACACTGTAAAAATCCCCTTGATATTTCTCATAAGTCTCATGATCGTAAGGAT
>CAYWHY010000022.1:4074-24421 GCA_964458255.1 uncultured Lachnospiraceae bacterium
ACTACACTGTAAAAATCCCCTTGATATTTCTCATAAGTCTCATGATCGTAAGGATAAAGTTCGTCGGGAATTTTGTGATAACACATATCTGTGCACATCACAATTGTTGGGATATGATTTAATAATTTTCTTTCACAAATTTGCGAAGAGCTTCTAAAGAACGCTCAACTTTCTCTGTATCAATACAGTACGCCATACGGAAATACCCGGGCACACCAAAGCTGTCGGATGGAACAAGCACCAAATCATACTTAAGAGCCTTCTGACAGAATACAACCGCGTCTTCTTCAAGTGCCTTCGGGAAAATATAAAAAGTACCTCCCGGCTTCACACAGGAAAATCCGAGGGATGTCAGTTCATTATAAAGAAGGTTCATATTTGTCTCATAAACAGACATATCAGAAGTCAGATCCTGTACCTCTGCCACCGCCAGCTGAATAATGGACGGAGGACAGTTATGTCCGATTCCTCTGGAAATCTGTCCGCACATAGCACTAACAAGCTCTGCATCGGTACATTTAGGATTTACTGCCACATAACCGATACGTTCTCCCGGTAATGACAGGGACTTGGAATAAGAATAGCAGGATAATGTATTGTCATAAAATCCGGATACATAAGGTGCTTCTACACCTGCAAATACAATTTCTCTGTAAGGCTCGTCGGAAATAATAAAAATATCATGTCCATACTCCTCCTGCTTTCTCTTAAGAAGCTCTGCCAATGTTGCCAGTGTCTGTGCACTGTAAACGGCACCCGATGGATTATTGGGCGTATTGATAAGCAGCGCCATTGTCTTTTCATTGATCATCTCTTCCAGTTTTTCAAAGTTAATCTGGAAGTTCTCTGTATTGGCCGGTACTACCTTAAGCTGTGCACCTGAGAGATTAACGTAAGGATTATATTCCGGGAAAAAGGGGGCAAAGGTCAGCACTTCATCTCCCGGCTTAGTTACACAACGCACTGCATGTGCCACTGCGCCTGCTGCTCCCGTTGTAGGGAAAATATGATTCCCTGTATAATTCATTCCGAAGCGCTTATTTAAAGACTCTGCAATTTTTTCCTTTACGGAAGGAATACCAAGACTGGGACTGTAACCGTGAAGCTCCATGGAGCTTTTATTTTTAAGTAAATCAATCATTACCTCCGTAAATTTCTCCGGCACAGGCACGGAAGGATTTCCAAGACTATAATCAAATACGTTTTCATAACCGATTTCCTTCCCTCTTGCAGTAGCAAACTCGGAAAGCTGTCTGATAACGGATTTTCCTTCCAGCATCTTCTTATATTGTTCATTCATCATAATTAATATCCTTTCCTCTTTCTAAATCACGCGTAAAGTTAGCATAACACGATTCCTGCACGGTGACAAGATTCACCGCTGACATGACCTACGGCATGCTCGCCTCCGGAAGCTGTCTTCTGACTGACATCGTTGACCAACTTCATGAGAAGTCTAAGAAGGTCCATTCCGGAGAAAGGCTTACCCGGTATCTGAATAAAGGTACTCCTGCAAAAGCTTTAGTTTTTTACCTCTCTATCATTTCAAAAAAATCGACAGATTGGTGCTTTGGAATGTTTTTTCCCTTTTTGAATTACATTTTGCGGAAACTCATGTCACATTATACCTTCCCGTTGTTATGTTTCCAGAAACTCCCTGTATTTTGCAAATTCTTCCGGTATAGGCTTTCCCATATTGATAAGCCTTTTGCATACGTTATCTACATGATGAATTTTTTGTGCAGTACGGATATTGTATTTGTCTACAATTTCCTTATACATAGGATTGGCTGCCAGTTTATCTGCCACTTCTTTCGGAAAAGGGCAGTAGGTAAACAGGATATTTCTCACTGCCTTGTTCAGTCTCGGTGAGCCGATGCTTTCGTAACGAATCCATGAAATATAATCCATAATAAACATTTCTTTAAAATTGTTTCTTGCTTTCCCAAGCTGAACCTTAATTCTTTCCTTGGTATCAGCTGACAAGTCCTTGTTCTTTTTGTAGAACTGTGCATAATCACAATATTCACTGGTCAGGGAACGCTCGGAAATATCATTCCATCTGACTCCCTGAATACGCTTGCACATCTCCCATCTGAACTCTGCTGCAAGATGTATCATGGTAAGCGGCAAATCTTCCAGCTGAAATACGGAACAGAACATCCTTGCAGGGGTATTTCTCTTTTTCCCTTCGATTTCCTGCCACATAATACCTCTTGTCCCTACGTTAGGGGCTAAAATCACATCAGGCAGCACCTCTACCTGTATTACTTCCTTTGGTATCCCTTTATCCGGCTCTGAAAACAAGGTCTCTCTGTAAAACAGTCCAAAATCCGCGGCTCTGATTTGTGTTATGATGTCTGTTATTTTCTCACTTGTTACCAGTATCGAGCTTAAGGGCTTTAAAATATTATGTTTGGAAAAGACAGGACAAAATGTACTTGGACGTCCAAAACTAATTTTATTAACAGACGGCAAAACATTTTCAAGTTCATACATTACCTTTTCCGTCCTGTTATTTATCAACGATTTTTCCTGTTCATCCGTAATCTTTCCCGCTTTTTTCTTATCTCTTAAGTATTCGGCATAATCCATATCAAATTCATTGCGTCCGGGTTCTTTTTTACCGCTATAAATGGCCATAAGCCATTCATAAACAGAATAAATACCCTGTTCCGGTGCAGTAGGCATAGCTTCGGCCAGTTGATACAAATACACGGCATTCCCGATTCCTGCCAATTCCTCATCCACATATCCGAAATTAAGAAACATTTTTATAAGTACCGGCATTTTCTTTTCTCTGATACTTGCCTGAAAGGCTGCCGCATATACCTTATAAAATAAAGAAGTAAGTTCATGTCGGAGAGCCCGCGTTACATCCTCATTACCGTTTTTATTCGGCAATCTTTTATATGCCAGAAGATATTTTTTAAAATTTGCCTCAAGCTGTTCGTCACACCCTGCATATTTTAAAATTTTATCCATCGATCCCGAAATTTCTTCCAGCACATCCTGATTCACATCGTCTTCTGTCACTTTGTCATTTATTTGCTTTCCCAACTCCGTGATATTCTTTTCAAATTCTTCCAATCTGTTTTGATAATAATCTGTTTCCGTCTCACATTGTTTTTTTACGAAAGATACCATTTCACGAATCTTCATTTTTAATGCAAGCATTTTTTCCGGTTTTGCACTTCCCTCTTCCAGCTTACTCATATACAAATTTGTATATAAATCAAATAAATCCACATCATCCTTATTCATAAGATAATAACATATTTCTTCTCTGTATGCCTGCATCTCCCTACAGTATGTAATGAGATTTTCCATATCTGCACTTGTTTTTACCATAAAACCATGAAAAAAATCAGAGTCAGTATTGTTGTGATCCCACACAGAAAGCATCTGCTCCATAGTTGCATAATAACCGCCCATCCATTCAGGCGGACAGTTCCTGCTTTCCGGCTTTTGCAATTCCTCATATCCCGGCAACACCTCCGACATGCATCCCTCCTCTTTGCAAAGCATGACATATCTCCCATGGCAATCCTTCAAATACTGCCACAAATGGTCCATTGTGTTCTGCAAAAAGCTCCCTCTTCCACCTATTTCATTCAGTTGCCTGAAAAGGGAGTTCTTAAAATAATGAACCATTTCGCTATTTTTTTTCATGACCATATAAAGCCCGTTCTTTTCTCCCGGAAAAGTAAATAAAGACACATCTTCTGTCACCTGATATGTAAAATCTGCCGTATCCTTATTTGCTTCACAAAGTCCGATTACATCACCCGCTCTCAAAAGCAGCTTTACTCCACCATTAACGGCTTGAACCATACCTTTCATAATAAGATATCTCTCTTCAAAGGTTTGTCCCTCTTCAATTAATACAGTTCCTGCTTTGACTTCTTTCATATGTCTGCTCCCATCCTACCTTCACTCAACCGCATTGGCAGTCTTTTCAACTCTTCCTGTACTTTCCTGTATTTTTACCCATTTGGGCAATTATTTCCCATATAAAGCAAAACGACCATAATAATTTTAGTGATGGAACAGTCTGATTCCGGTAAATGCCATTGCCATATCATACTTATCACAACACTCAATTACCAAATCATCTCTTACACTTCCACCGGGCTGTGCAATATACTTCACACCACTCTTGCGTGCACGCTCTACATTGTCAGAGAAAGGAAAGAATGCATCAGAACCTAATGTTACATCCTGCATCTTATCAAGCCATGCTCTCTTTTCTTCTGCGGTAAATACGGCAGGTTTTTCTTTAAACACTTTCTGCCATGCACCTTCTGCCAGTACATCCATGTATTCATCACCGATATAGTTATCGATAGCATTATCTCTTTCTGCTCTGCCAAGGCTGTCAACAAACTGAAGACCAAGCACATTAGGAGACTGACGGAGGAACCAGTTATCTGCCTTCTGACCTGCTAATCTGGTGCAATGTACTCTGGACTGCTGTCCTGCACCGATACCGATTGCCTGTCCGTCCTTTACGTAACATACGGAGTTGGACTGCGTATACTTTAAGGTAATAAGCGCAATCTTCATATCAATTAAGGCACTTTCCGGAATCTCTTTATTCTTTGTTACCATATTGGAAAGCAGTTCGTCGTTAACAGCCAGTTCGTTTCTTCCCTGTTCAAAAGTAATTCCGTAAACCTGTTTTTTCTCAACAGGGGCAGGAACATAAGATTCATCAATCTGAATGACGTTGTAAGCACCTTTTTTCTTTGCCTTTAACATTTCCAAAGCTTCTTCCGTATATCCGGGTGCAATGACACCGTCAGAAACCTCTCTCTTAATAAGACGCGCCGTATCTGCATCACAAACATCGGAAAGTGCAATGAAATCACCAAAGGAGCTCATTCTGTCCGCACCTCTTGCTCTTGCATAAGCACACGCTAAGGGAGAAAGCTCTCCTAAGTCATCTACCCAGTAAATCTTGGCAAGTGTATCGGAAAGAGGAAGACCTACTGCTGCCCCTGCAGGTGATACATGCTTAAATGATGTTGCTGCAGGAAGACCGGTAGCTTTTTTTAATTCTTTTACCAGCTGCCAACCGTTAAAAGCATCCAAAAAGTTAATATAACCGGGCTTTCCGTTTAATACGGTAACAGGAAGCTCTCTGCCGTCTTCCATATAAATACGGGAAGGCTTCTGATTGGGGTTACAGCCATATTTCAATTCGATTTCGTTCATGATTTTTCTCCTTATGATTCCTATTTTCTTATTTATTTTTGTTTACTATCTTTGTTGTGTATGCGCCGGTTGCGATGTCAATGTATCTGACGAAAAGAGAAACCTTATTTTCTTCATTTAAGTTTTCCCAGAGCATATCGGTAAACGCATCCATATCATCCATCATATCTACCGGCTTAGGTTCGCCTTCAAAGCTGGGAAGGGGATTTCCGTCATGCATATAAGTATGAATGAAATGTCCCTCTCCTGCTACAGGATTTTCGTAAGCAAATGTATATCTGTTGCAGCTGTCCGGGTTTCCGTTGTTACTCTTTAAAATAGACATTGCATAATCGTATGTACCGTTTTCAATATTCATAACTCCGGAAATACGGGGTGTATAGTTAGGACCGTCCGGCTCAAACTCACGACTGCGAAGAGACTGTTCAAATGTAAGCTGTCTGTCCATTCCTTCATAAATTGTATCTGTCTGATCACCGTTTGTCACGATAGTCTTGTTTCCAAGGACTCTTACAGGTGCATAAATAATCAGACTGGGATCTTCTAACTTAGTCGGGTCAAAAGCCTGTGTACGGATACCCTGTCCTTCTTCCACAAATACACGGTTACGGCTGTTGGAACTTCTTCCCATGATAAAATACGCAGTTACCGCATACTTTCCGTTGGGAGTCTTTCCGATTACGATTCCACGTCCGGGATAAGCATTGTTCTTCAGTTCTTCTTTCAGTGATAACATCTTCATACCATTACCTCTTTCTTTCAGTAGTTTATAGTTACAAAAACCGCCTGAGCGACACACCAAACAGTGTTCGCCCAGGCGGTCGGCATTCTAATCATCGCTGCATTCCCTGTGAGTGCTCTCACAACGGTTCCCCGTCTTCCACCAGTCATGCAGTCCATCTGAAATCATAGTACCATGATATCAGGTGGGTTTGCAAGTGGGTTTTGGAAATTTTTCGCTGTGGCTAAGCTTCGGCTTGCCGGCAACAGGCCAACAGCAAAAGAGGAATGATTTTTACTTAATATGTCAGAATTTCATAGCCATCTTCGGTAACTGCTACGGTAACCTCCCATTGTGCGGAAGGCTTGCCGTCCTCGGTATACACAGTCCAGTCATCCCCGTCATCCACGTAAATCTCACATGTTCCCGCATTAATCATAGGCTCAATGGTAAAGACCATTCCGGGAACCATAAGCATCTCCGTACCTTTCTTTGTCACATAGCTGACAAAAGGCTCCTCGTGGAATTCCAGTCCGATTCCGTGACCGCCGATATCTACCACTACACTGTAACCGTTTGCCTTGGCATGATCGTGAATTACCTGCGCCATATCACCCAAAAAATTCCATGGTTTTACCTGCTCTAATCCCAAAGTAATACATTCTTTTGCAACCTGTACAAGCTTCTTCTTTTCTCCGCCCACTTCTCCGATGCAATACATGCGTGAAGAATCGGAAAAATATCCTTTATAGATAGTAGAAACATCCACATTGATAATATCGCCTTCCTGCAAAATCACATCAGGGGAAGGAATTCCGTGGCATACCACCTCATTAACAGATGTACACACGCTCTTAGGAAAGCCTTCATAATTTAAGGGGGCCGGTATACCGCCCATGCGGGTAGTTACATCATACACCAGCTTATCAATTTCCTCTGTGCTGACGCCCGGGCCTATCATCTTATCAATTTCATCCAGCACTGCTATGTTAATCCTGCTGCTTTCCCTGATACCCTCTATCTGTTCCGGCGTCTTTATCATATCTCTGTCCGGAACCATGTGCCCCTGCATCCCATAGTAATGAATTTTTTCGTCCATTGCCATATGACAGCTTTTATATTTTTTGCCGCTTCCACACCAGCATTTGTCATTTCTTCCTAATTTTTCCATTTTCTTTTCCTCACACTTTTACAAAAAATTCTTTACAAATCAAGAAAGAAATTCCAAGGCTGCATTATCCTTAGAATTTCTTCTGTTTTCTTAGTTATTAAATTCTTCAAACGCAGTCAGAAAATGAGAAATGTTCTCAGTAATGCTGCTCTTTTTGAATACGGCAGAGCCTGCAACAAAAACATCCGCTCCTGCTGCCAGGACTTCTCTTATATTGTCTTTACCGATTCCGCCGTCCACTTCCAGCGAAACAGACAAATTTTTCTCATTAAGATAATCTCTTAACTGTCTGATTTTCTCACAGGAACCGGGTAAAAATGCCTGTCCGCCGAATCCCGGCTCAACACTCATAATGAGTGCCAGTTCCACTTTGTTAAGATAGGGATAAAGTGCTTCTACCGGCGTTCCCGGTTTAATGGAAATTCCTGCTTTCACACCATGTGCATGAATCTCATCAATGACTGCCATGGGGTCCTGCGCTGCCTCCAGGTGAAATGTAATACCGTCCGCGCCACACTTTGCAAATTCCTTAATATATCTGATGGGGTCTACAATCATCAGATGTACATCAAAAAATTGCTTAGTGGTTTTTCTGATGGACTCAATAAGAGGCATTCCAAAAGAAATACTGGGAACAAATATACCATCCATTACATCAATGTGAAGATATTCTGCTCCGGCTTCCCCGCTCTCTCTAATCTGCTCTCCCAAAATATTAAAATCCGCTGCCAAAAGTGACGGTGCCAACACGTACATGATTATTCTCCCGGTTTATTTCAAAAATTCTTTTACCTGTTCGTAAATACCTTTTCCGTCTAATTGATACTTTTCAACCAGAACAGGTGCTGCGGCAGATTCGCCAAATACATCCTGCATACCTATTTTCTTTACAGGTACCGGATACAGTTTGCAAAGAGCATCACAAACCGCACTTCCCAAACCGCCGATAACGGAATGTTCTTCCGCAGTAACCACTTTACCTGTTTTCTTAGCAGATTTTACAATAAGTTCTTCATCTAAAGGCTTGATGGTACAAATGCTGATTACCTCTGCACTGATACCGTCTTTTTCTAATTTGTCCGCTGCTTCAATCGCACTGCCGACACAAATACCTGTTGCTACAATGGTAACATCCGTACCTTCCCTTACTACATTGCCTTTACCGATTTCAAATTTAAAATTGTCGGGATCATTAATTACGGGACATGCTGCACGTCCGAATCTCATATAAACAGGGCCATTATGCCTGATAGCTGCTCTGACAGCCGCCTTCGCTTCCACATCATCAGCAGGGCACATAACTACCATACCGGGAATTGTTCTCATAAGTGCAATATCTTCGTTGCACTGATGGGAAGCACCATCTTCTCCTACTGTAATACCGGCATGAGAAGCACCGATTTTTACGTTAAGATGAGGATAACCCACAGAGTTTCTCACCTGTTCGAAAGCCCTTCCTGCCACAAACATGGCAAAGCTGCTGACAAAAGGTATTTTCCCCATGGTAGCCATACCTGCTGCAATGCTTACCATGTTTCCTTCTGCAATACCACAATCAAAGTGTCTGTCAGGATATGCCTTCCGAAACATACCTGTTTTGGTTGCTCCTGCAAGATCGGCGTCTAATACTACAAGGTTGGGGTATTCTGCACCCAGTTCTACGAGAGTACTTCCGTAACTTTCTCTGGTTGCAATCTTCTTAATCGTGTTCTTTACGATTTCATCTGCCATTATACTTCACCCTCCTTGTTTAATTCCTCAGTGATTTTTTCAAGGTCTTTCATTGCTGCTTCAAACTGCTCATCATCAGGTGCCACACCATGCCATGATGCAACGTTTTCCATAAAGGATACCCCCTTACCCTTTATACTCCGGGCAATAATTGCTGTCGGCATACCTTTTGTTTCTCTTGCTTCCCTGAAAGCAGCTCTGATTTCATCAAAATTGTGAGCATCTATATTAATTACGTGGAAATTGAAGGCTTCAAATTTTTTGTCAATGGGATACGGGGAACATACATCTGCAACATTACCATCAATCTGCAAACCGTTGTTATCCACGATTACTACCAGGTTGTCCAGTTTACGGTGTCCGGCAAACATCGCCGCTTCCCATACCTGTCCTTCCTGAATCTCACCGTCGCCTAAAAGTGTATAAACTCTTAAATCTTTATTGTCCAGCTTTGCAGCCGTTGCCATACCTACTGCTGCTGAAACCCCCTGCCCCAAAGAGCCACTCGACATATCTACACCGGGCGTATACTGCATACAGGGATGTCCCTGCAGATAGGAACCTAACTTACGCAGTGTTGTCAAATCCTCTACCGGGAAAAAACCTCTGTGTGCCAGAGCCGCATAAAGTCCGGGAGCCGTATGTCCTTTTGATAAAACAAAGCGGTCTCTATCCTCTTTTTGGGGATTGGCAGGATCAATGTCCATTTCTTCAAAATATAAATAAGTAAAAATATCTGCTGCTGACAGCGAACCACCGGGATGACCGGCTTTTGCACTATGCACTGATCTGATGATACCTTTACGTACTTCATTGGCAATCTTTTTGAGTTCAAGATTATTCATAGTTACCTCCGTTTACCACACTTTTTTACAAAGCTCCTTAAATTCTATCACATTTCTACAAATGCGTCTATATATGATTCAGCCAAATCCCATTCAAATATTACTACTTCCTGTGTACTTTTTCCACAGTATTTTCATATAATCGTAATAAGAATTTTTTAGTTCGAGGACTCTCATGCCTTTCTTGAAAAAAATCGCCGGAAGACATCGGATCTTGGTTTTCCTTTTTTTACTTTTTATTTTTTTTACCGGTCTCGGCATTTTCTTTTATGCCAATGATGAAGCCAAATTTGAGCGCTATACGGAAACGCTGTTTTTGTCGGAGCTTTCGGGCAATACCTTAAATCTGCATTACACACTTGCCTATCCCGAAAAATACGATTTGAAACAAAAGGCTGTTCTGCCTGTCTATACTTCAAACCCAACCGCGAATGATGACAAAGAAGAAATTCTATCTTCCATCAAAACGCTTTCTTCCATTTCCAAAGATAAACTGAATCCGGATGATGCTTATACTTACGACCTTCTTACGCGTTATTTAAATTTACAGTTAAAGGGGAGTTCCTTTACCTATTACAACGAGCCTTTTTCCCCCAACTCCGGTATACAATCCGGCCTCCCCATTCTGCTGGCAGATTATACCTTTCGTCGGAAACAGGATGTGGAAGATTATCTTGATATTTTAGAACAGAGCAGAGCTTATCTGGAGGGACTGTTGCAATACGAGACAGAAAAAGCTGCTTCCGGTCTTTTTATGAGTGACTCTTCTGCCCAAAAAATAATCAATCAATGCTCCGTTATTATGGATAAAGACGCTCTTTCTAATGGCACTCATTTTTTACATATTACATTTTCGGAACGTTTATCTTCTCTGACAAAGGAAAATCTTATTACCAAGGAAGAGGAAGAAGCCTTCCTTTCCGAAAACGACCGGCTTTTAACAACCGTTATGGCCCCCGCTTACGAACAGATTGCAGATACCTTCACCCTTCTTATGGGAAAAGGTCAAAACGAACGCGGGCTTTGCTATTTTCCACAGGGTAAAGCCTATTATGAATATCTTTTTACATCTGTCACGGGAAGTAATCGCTCTATTGCCGAAGTTAAACGTCTTTTATTTGAAGATTTTAAAGAAAACTACCATTCGCTTTTGGCTGTTATTTCTGAATATCCCGAAGTCGGAGCACTCTCCGCAAGCGAAGACTACTCACTTCCGCTTTCCCACCCGGACGAGATGCTTACCGCATTAAAAAGGCGTGCAAAAAAAGAGTTCCCCGCTTTCCCTGAAGTTACTTCCCCTAAAGACGGAGTCTTTCGGGCTAAAGCCATTATCAAAACTGTTTCTTCTTCTATGGAAAATTATTGCAGTCCGGCTTACTATCTGACGCCGCCTGTTGATGACATGACACAAAACATTATTTATATTAATCCCAAAAATAATCCGGATCATCTTAATCTTTATACCACCCTTGCCCATGAGGGTTATCCCGGACATCTGTATCAGACTGTTTACAGTCAGCTTTATATGAGCCAAAATGATACCTCCTGCATCCGTTATCTTCTTCACTATGGCGGTTATGTGGAAGGATGGGCATATTATGCGGAAGATGCTTCTTATGAATATGCAAAGGAATATGTAAAAGACAACGCCTCTGCCATGGCTTATTATGAAGCATGCCGGTTAAACCGTAATCTGCACATAGCTATGTATTCTCTTCTTGATATTGCCATCCATTATGACGGGGCTACTTTTTCACAGGTTCAGAAAATATTAGCCTCTATCGGCATCTCAAACCCGGAGACAGCTTTTAATATTTATGAATATATCCGAGAGGAACCCTGTAATTACCTAAAATATTATATAGGCTTTCTGGAAATGAAGTCGCTTAGAGAAGAGGCTGAAAGCATGTGGGGAGAGCACTTTACGCCTTACCTTTTTCACAAATTTGTATTAGAAACCGGTCCTTCAGACTTTACCGGTCTAAAGTCCGCTCTTCAAGCATACTCTCAAGATAGCCTCCGTCCCAAAGAAGTATCTTAAGCTTCTTTGCCGCCTCTACTGCCGGGGTTGTAAAATACTGGTTGGTCATCACAACACCTACCATCCGGTCATAATAATCCCGGCCGGCATAGGCCTCCTGAACGGCCCTGACACCTACCGGAGCAGCATATCTCTTACATTGAATGGCATAAGTAACGCCTTCTTTCTCCGCAAGGATATCAATGCCGTAATCTCCGCTGCCTTTGGTAACCTCTACCTCGACGAAGCCTCTCTGTTCCAGCAATCCTGCACAATAATGTTCAAATTCATGTCCTTCCATATCTTCAAAAAAATGGGCTGCATTATTTTTCTTTTGAAGAAGACGCAAGATTATCACTATCACAAACAGAACAACAACCCCCAAGATGATTCCGCTTTGCATAGCTATGTTCATTTTTACAAAATCCTTTCATTTAACAAACATTCCAAAGGCTCCTGTACTCTTTATTTGGTGAAAGAAGTGGTCCCATGGGAAATATGATTTTTAGTTTAAAAGTGCCGGCCAAAATAAAGCCGGCACCTCATTTAGAAAATCGCTTCTTCTGCTCCCTCTGCATCCTTAGCTGCCTGAATCATGGCATTGAAATCAGCAATCAGTTCCGCTGAAAGCTTCTCTGCCTCTGTCCATGCCTTGCGTGCATCTTCTGTTTTGCCTCTCTTGATCGCATCAACAGCATCCTGACCATATTTGTGGAAATCGCGATGTTTCTGCTCAACACCCTTCCATCTTCCAACAATTCTTGTGTTGACGGGCTGCATGGAAAAATAAAAATGTCCGAAAGCACATTTGGCATCATTTGTCTGCAATGGTGTAATTTCTCCTGTTTCTACCATCTTTTCCAAAGTCTTCAGCCAGTTCTGATGTGCAATAATTGCATTCTGCATGGTATTAATGAAAATCCCGGTATCCAACATGTAGAATACGTCATGTACCATATCACCAATCACTTTTGTGGAATCCGTAAGATCTTTTTCAATTTCCTTTACAGGCTCAATACCCTGATTCAATTCTTTCGATATCAGCGTCAGTTCTGTTACCTGATCGTTTAAAGTGCTACACTCTTCACTCAGTTTATCCATCTGATCCTGTACACCGGTAGCCGTACTGAAAATTTCCTCACTGGCTGCAGCGATTGTAGTAATTGCCTCTGCAATATGATTTACATTTTCTCTGTTTTTGGAATTAGTATCAAGAACCGTGTTTAAGTTTTCTTCCATTTCACCAAGTTCCTGCACGGTTCTGTCCAGGCTCTCGCCACTTAGCCGGGATGCTTCCTCTATCCTTCCGACAAAACCATCCATGGTTGCTGTCAGCTGCTTGGTTTCATCAGCAAGACTTCTGATTTGATCAGCCACAACTGCAAATCCTTTACCTGCTTCTCCCGCTCTGGCTGCCTCAATGGAAGCATTTAGTGCCAGCATATTTGTTTGTGCAGAAATGGAATTAATCCCCTCAATCACGTCATTCATTCCTTTGATAATATCCATAAGCTGCGCCATATCCTGCTTCATTTCATCAGAATTGCGAATGGTCTCCTGCGATTTTTTAACTATACTCTCCAGTTCCCTGCCGCTCTCATCCATTTCCTTTAGCATTTCTCCCGCCGTTACGGAAACCTGTGTAACCGTCTCTGTAAAGCTTTCATGTGCCTCTACCACCTGAGTCATATTTTCATTGGTAACTTTAGAGGTCTTAACCACCTTTTCCGCTACTTCCTTCACCGCCGCACCGATTTGATTGATCCTTCCGGCACTGTCATTTATTATTAAGTCTAACGCACTGATTTTCATGGCCGAACCAAAAGCTTTATCTGCCATCCGATTAAATTTTTCTCTGCCATCCATAAGTCTTTTTTGAATTTTTGCTATTTCAGAATCTTCCTTTGCACCTACCGGCTGCATCTTACTTAAGTCATTTAACATTTTAGCATATCTCATACCCATTCCTCCCATGCAAAATAGCAATAAGCCAAGTTATTTTTTATAGATATGCCCCTATTATAGCAAATTGTAGTGTCATTTTCCACCAAAAATGCCAATTTGACATTCAATTTTGCATTTTTTATTTTATATCATAATCCCTGCCATCACTACGCTTGCTACCATTCCCACCACAGTAGAAAGAAGTGCTCCCGTAAGCGTATACCGTGTTTTGGTGACTTTTGCCGCCAAAAAATAAACACTCATGGTATAAAAAATCGTTTCCGTACAACTCATCATAATGGATGTTACCAGTCCGATATAAGAATCCGTTCCGTAATTTTTAAAAATATCCAGCACAAGCCCCGTTGCTGCGGAAGAAGAAAACATTTTTATAAACGCAAGAGGCACCAGTTCCCCCGGAAAATGGAAATACTCCGATATGGGACTGCACAAATTCCCCAAAAAAGTTAAAAATCCGGATGCCCGCAAAACACCTACTGCTACCATAAGCGCCACAAGCGTGGGCATAATCCCTATCACCGTCTTTAAGCCATCCTTTGCACCTTTTACAAAATCCTCATACACCTTACACTGATTGATCACCCCATAGGCAATAATATAAAAAATGATTACCGGAATGATGATATTGGATAAATTTGTTAAAACCTGTGCCATATATGTAAGACCTTTTCTTTATTATCTTTATAATATATGGCACTTCTTTGAGGAAAAGTCATACCTGCGCTTATTTCCTGATTAAATTAATTCCGTTCCCGCATCCTGAGTCAGCAAATTTCTTTTCCTGTAATCAAATAAAACAAACGCCGGCTTCTGCAATTTGACGACCTTTTTTTCCGGTTCTTTTTCCCAGACAGGATAAGCAAACACCTCCATATGCGTCATCTTCATGGTCTGTCTGGCATGGTATTCCTTATATTCCTGCAAATAAACAGGTTCCGCTTCCTCTTTCTGATAAAATGACCGGATTTCCTGATAATACCCGTCTAAGTTCTTTGCAAAAGGAGGGCGGCTCTTTGCATTTTCCCGCAGGTAATAGTCAAAGGTAAGAAGTTCCCTGTAAAGTTCTTCCCTTGCACTGTCTGCCTGTTTCGCAAAATCCAGCAATACCTGATAGCGATAAACTCTTGCAGGCGTCTGCACAAAGTAACCTTTGTCTTCATAATAGCTGGCAAGTGATTCAAACATGGCAAAAGGTCCTTCAAAACAGTCTGCCAGCAAAAGCAGTGTGTGTCTGAACTGATTAGAGTTGTAATATATCTCCACCATCTCTTCTACCTGTTTCAATTTCAAAACCTCTTTATAGGAAAGCCAATTTGTATCAAGTACTTCATAAGGCGGTTTTGACTGATAGCTAATTCCGTACTGCTCCGCTCTCTCTTCCATAGGTGAACCCTTAAGCACTTTCAAAAACCCAAGCTGCAGTTGTTCCGGTCCCATATCATATACTTCATTAAAAGAATTGACAAAGCTGTCATAATTTTCAAACGGAAGTCCGGCAATTAAGTCCAGATGAATATGAATATTGTCCTTTTCTTTCAGCTGCTCCACTACCTTTGCAATGTGCTCCGTATTGACAAAGCGGTTAATTTCCTTAAGCGTTTTCTCATTGGTGGATTGCACTCCGATTTCAAGCTGTACCAGTCCGGGACGCAGACCGGATAACAAATCTATCTCTTCCTGTGTCATGATATCGGCCGCAATCTCAAAATGAAAATTGGTAATACCATTATCATTTTCTTTGATATAACGCCAGATTTCCAGTGCATGTTTATGATTGCAGTTAAAGGTTCTGTCGATAAATTTAACCTGTGGCACCTTATGACTTAAGAAAAACTTAAGTTCCTCTTTTACCTTGTCCGTACTTCTAAGTCGTACCGTTTTGTCAATGGACGAAAGGCAATAACTGCACCTGAACGGACACCCTCTTGAAGATTCGTAATAAACAATCTTATTCTCAAATTTCTCTAAACTATCATATAAAAAAGGAATTTCATCCATGGGAAGCGGCTCTCTTACAGGTGTCTTAGCTTCTCTCAATATAAGTCCCGGTATATCTGTCAGTTCTCCTTCTTTGGTGCTTTTGTAATGTACTAAAAGTTCCTTGAACGTACACTCTCCTTCTCCCACCATAATTCCTTTTACTGCCGGATATTCTTTCAAAAACTCCGGGCCGTCAAAGGAAACCTCCGGTCCTCCCAGCCAGATATCCACATCCGGTAGTACCTTCGGCAAATCTGCAAGCAACTCTTTTACCAGATTAAAATTCCAGATATAACAGGAAAATCCGATTACGTCCGGCTTCCTTCGGTAAATATCTGCGAGAATATCATGGGAATAATGATTGATTGTATATTCCGCAATCTCAATATATGGCTGTAATTCTGCACCGGCATATGCCCGAAGACTGTAAATAGCCGGATTGGAATGAATATATTTTGCATTGATACCTACTAATAAAAATTTCATTTTTCACCTCTGTGACAGAAAAAGCACCCTGTACACAGAGTGCTTTTTACTTTTATAAAATTATCTCAGATGCTGCTGATAAATCTGTCAAACGCTTCCCTGCCTTCCGGTGTTCTCTTGTAGACACCTGCATCCTCAAGCACCTGCATAAATACAAGTCCGATTTCCTTTTCTACTACTTCATCAATATTAGAACTGTCAATCTTATCATATTTTGCCTTGCATTCATCTACCCAGTCAGCATGTTTTTCAAGCACTTCGTTGCTTCTCAAATCCTCACCGGCAAGCATCGCTTTCTTAAGTTCTTCCATCTCCCCTTTTAGTCTGGCGGGAAGAACCGCAAGTCCCATAACCTCAATCAGACCGATGTTTTCTTTTTTGATATGATGAAGCTTTGCATGGGGATGATAAACACCGAGCGGATGCTCCTTCGTTGTAATATTGTTACGAAGCACTAAATCAAGTTCAAACTTATCGCCTCTTTTTCTGGCAATCGGTGTAATGGTATTGTGAGGTTCCCCGTCAGTCTCTGCATAAATAAATGCTGCTTCATCTGTATATCCTCTCCATTTTTCTAAAATTACATCAGCCAGTGCAATGATTCTGTCGGTGTCACTTCCACTCAAACGGATAACGGACATAGGCCACTTCACTACGCCTGCTTCCACATCTTCAAAACCTTTTACGGTAAAGTTTCTCTCTACCGGAGCCTTTGCCATGGCAAATTCATAATTACCGCCCTGGAAATGGTCATGGCTCAATATAGAACCTCCCACTATCGGTAAATCTGCGTTGGAACCCACAAAATAATGTGGGAACAGCTTTACAAAATCAAACAGTTTGCAGAAGGTATTGTGTTCAATCTTCATCGGAATATGCTTACCGTTAAACACGATACAATGCTCATTGTAATATACATAGGGAGAATACTGGAAGCCCCACTTATCTCCCTGAATTGTAATGGGTATGATACGGTGATTCTGTCTCGCAGGATGATTGACTCTTCCCGCATATCCTTCATTTTCCATACAAAGTAAGCATTTGGGATATCCGGACTGCTTCGCGTTTTTGGCTGCTGCAATCGCCTTAGGATCTTTTTCGGGCTTAGAAAGATTAATGGTAATGTCCAAATCACCATATTGTGTAGGTGCAATCCACTTCATGTCTTTCTTAATTCTGTATCTGCGAATGTAATCCGAATCACAGCTTAATTTATAATAAAAATCCGTTGCCTCCCTGGGACTTACTTTATACAAGCTGTTAAACTCGCGGATCACTTCACCCGGACGTGGCATAAGCACACTCATAATCTTAGTATCAAACAAATCACGGTACACAACACTGTTTTCTTCCATCAGACCTGCTTCATAAGCATAATCAAGCATTCTGCCAAGAATCCCTTCCAATTCTTCAATCTGTACACTTTCTGCTTCCGCCAAAGCTTTTTCGTCCAAATCTTCAAGCTCGGAAAGTCCAAACAGCTCTAACAGTCTGTTTGTGGTATATATTTTATCTGCTTCGGAAACCAATCCGGTCTTAATACCGTAGACAACCAATTTTCTGATATCACTCTGTATCATCGCAAAACAACCTCTCTTTTATTAAACTTCATCCCTGATTACAGTACTGCCGGGCCGTCACCGATTTCTACTACATAAAAGTCAGCCGCGTAACCGATTTTTGCAAGATAAGCTTCTCCTACCTGTTTCCTGAAATTTTCGATTGCTTCATCTTTCACGATACTTACGGTACAACCGCCAAAACCTGCACCTGTCATACGGGAACCGATAACACCATCTACCTTCCAGGCTTCTTCTACCAAAGTATCAAGTTCAATACCTGTTACTTCATAGTCGTCTCTTAAGGATATATGAGAAGCATTCATCAGCTGTCCGAACAGTTCAATATCATTTGCTTCCAGGGCAGCCACTGCCTTTAAGGTTCTCTGGTTTTCATATACAGCATGTTTTGCACGCCTTACTCTTGTTTCATCTTTGATGGCATATTTGTATTCTTCAAACTGCTCTTCTGACAGATTGCCAAGACCCTGCACATCAATGACTGTCTGAAGCTCTGCCAAAGCCGTTTCACATTCACTTCTTCTTTCATTATACTTAGAATCACCCAGTCCGCGCTTCTTGTTACTGCATGCAATAACAATCTTTGCCCCCTCTAATTTAACAGGTGCATATGTATAGGATAAATCTGCCGTATCAAGGAAAATCGCATGATCTTTTTTACCCATGGCAATCGCAAACTGATCCATGATACCACAGTTTACACCGTTGAAATTATTCTCGGAAAATTGTCCGATTAATGCCAAATCCTGATTGCTTACGTCAAAACCAAAGAAATCTCTGAGGATAGCACCTGTCAGCACTTCTACGGACGCGGAAGAAGATAATCCGGAACCATTCGGAATATTTCCGTTTAACAGAATATCCATGCCGCAGGGAATCTTAAATCCTCTCTCACCGAAAGCCCACATAACTCCCTTCGGATAATTGGTCCAGTCAGCTTCCTTCTCCGGCTTAATATTTTCAATGTCAGATTCGATTACACCGAGCTGTTCAAAGTTCATGGAATAAAATCTAAGCTTCTTATCATCTCTTTTTCTTGCTACGGCATATGTGCCGATTGTCAGTGCACAGGGAAATACATGACCCGCATTGTAGTCGGTATGTTCACCGATTAAATTCACTCTGCCGGGTGCAAAAAATACCTTAACCCCTTCTGTGTCCCCAAATACTTCTTCAAATTTCTTTAAAACTGTTTCCTTCATTTGCTTAACCTCCACCATGATAGATATTCTAATTATAAAAAATGTATCCTTTAACAACTATATCAGTTTGTTGTAAATACCAGTCAAAATGTTAACTGTTCCATTTGTTCACCTGATTGATAAAGTCTTCTATCTGCTTTAAATATTCCTTATTTCTTCTGGTTTCACCTTTTTGCATTTCTTTACGGTAAGCAGAAGGCGACATTTTTTTCATCTGCCTGAATGATTTGGTAAAAACAAGAGGATCCGTATATCCGCAGGAAAGTGCAATACTTTCAATCGGAAGTGATGTAAGCTGCAAAAGCTCTGTCGCCTTGGTAATCCTAAAAGTAGACAAAAACTGTTGCGGCGACATACCCATTGCCTCATGAAAAAGCGTATACAAATAGCTTCTGTTAATGCTCACATATTCTGCCACATCTGTGATCTTAATCGGATTGCAGTAATTGCTCTGAATAAATTCTACCGCACGCCTCACGTAATGGTCCGCCCTGCTGCTTTCTCCGGGCTCCTCTGTGAAAGAGCCTTCCGCTATAAGGGACAAAAACAGTTGGAGCTGTCCGTTTCTCCGAAGCGCATTAGCCGCTCCCGAGGTATTGTGCTCCATCATATCCTTTACGGCCTCATAAAGCTCTTTTTCTTTTTCTGATTTAAAAACGGGACTTGCCATAGTAAGTCCCATTGACTTTACCAAATCGGGAGCGAGCGAACCGTCAAAGCCTACCCATACATAAGTCCACGGGTCCTCCTCGTCTGCCTGATAAAAAGCAAGCTCATTGGGCGGTATCAAAAAACCATATCCCTGCTCTAACGGATACTCTTTGCCACCGATAGAAAATTTGCCCTTGCCACTCAATACAAAATGTATCAGATAATGCGGTTTAATGGCGGGTCCGAAGCTGTGAAGCGGCTCTGTGCGCGACAGTCCGCAGCAATTTACAAATAAACTTCCGTCTTTCCCTTTGACAAATTCAAGTTTATACGCCTTCTCCATGAATCGTTACCTTTTCCTCGGCTGCATCATAGGTAAGATGCAAAGTCACACCTTCTTCTGTATATTCTGCTACAGGAAGAGTCAGTTCATATTTCACGCCCTCTGCATTTACAAGTTCTAAAATCCAGGGGGTTTCGTCCACATCTCTTTGTACCATAAGACCTGTCATGGTTTGTCCCTGCACTAATGGTGTCAAATCCTCAAGCACATTCACCTGATTGCTGTAATCACCTTTTTCATATAATTTAACAGACGATATGGCAAAGCCGGTTTCATTCACAACAGTAACCGGAATCGGTACAAGCACCGCTGCTTCCTCTTCTTCCTTAATATTGTTAAGTGTGACATGAAATTTCTCATAGGATGCAATCATTGAATCCATAATCTGAATCAGCATATCAATTTCTTCATCCTTCATCTCATTCAGATTGTAAG
>CAYWHY010000023.1:0-23920 GCA_964458255.1 uncultured Lachnospiraceae bacterium
CAGCAAGATAAATGAAATACTTATCCTCCCCTAAAAAAGCCTCCGGGACTGCAAAATGCGGTTTTGGGGGCTTTTCTATTGGGAACCCCAATATTTCTGTTTGTATCCGGCATCATTCCTTTTCCTGAAAAGCAAACATAGTCCCATGGCCGCCAAAAAAACACCGACTGCCAAAAAGCCCAGCATATCCGCTGTGGTAAGCTCTTCTTTCATCAAAACCGGTAACAGCTTTCCCACCGTTTCCGGCTTCTTCATCTGAAGCATTAAAAAGGCATTGTTTACAAAATGCAGTGCCATACCGATATAAATACTTCCCGATACCGAAATAATACAGGCAAAGCAGCCTCCCAGCATGGCCGTCGGCAGCAGCTTTACCAGGCTCATATGAAAAGTGCCAAATAAGAATGCTGATATCAAAATTCCCCATTTTGAACCGTATTTATGGCGAAATCCCCCATACAAAAATCCACGGAAGAAAATTTCTTCTCCTACTGCCGGCATCAATGCCATCACAAACAGAATTCCCCAAACCGGCTGTTCTAATATCGCATCATAAGAGAGCTGCTGATTTTTTGTACTCTCAGGGAAAATCCTTACCAAAATCCCTGTGGCTGCCATTTCAAGGCAGAAGGTTCCCATATACAAAAGCACGCTTCCCATAACGGTCCCTTTTTTCGGTCTGTTTAAGCAAAACAATCTTCTCATATCCGTTTTCATATACCATACTATAAAGAGAGGCACTGTCAAAATAATGCACTGGCTGACCACCGTCCCTAAAAAAGTGGAGCGAACTGATACAGCAGTTCCCAAATATAACATCAGCAAAAGAACGATCACCGTACCAATAACCAAATCACCGGCATCAGGCACGGTTCCTTTTTCAATATTCTTACGCTTCTGAAACAGCTTTAAGTTTCTAAAGCCGTCATGGAATAAAATGTCCTCGCTGTCATACATTTTTGCAAGAATCCATATAATCAGAACACTGTAAGCCAAATTGACCAGTATGGTAATTCCGGCCGCCGAAACTGCCAACTGCTGTGCAGCAATCTGTTTCACAAGCAGTGATATATTTACGAAAGGAATTAACGCTGTATGGAAATTCAGTTCTGCCGACGGCATCATTCCTATCATGGACGCAAACATAATAATCAGCATTACCGCCGTACTGTAATTGTTTGCCTCTTTCACGCTTTTGGCAAAAACGCAGAAGCACATGCAAACTGCGGTAACAAGAAGCGCCGTCGTTATCATTGCAATTAATAATACCGGAATTACCGTCAAAATTGTTACCGGTTCCATTCCCTGCAGCTCTCCCGACAATTCTGCAGATAGTCCAAACAGTAAAAAAAGCACTGACCCTCCCAAAGCCAGAAGTGACAAGAGTGCTGTTGTACAGGCAAACAACGATACCGCAATATATTTACTCATAATCATTTGGAAATTACTTACCGGAAGGGTCAAAAGTGTTTCCAGCGTTCCCCTTTCTTTTTCACCCGTGGTAATATCCACCGCCGGATAAAAAGCTCCCGTCATTATGGTTATTACCAGCATCATACCCAGGCTGCCGCCGATACTCATACCCATACTCTCTGATTCGCTGGCAGAGTCCACACTTTCTACCTTAATAGGATGCAGGAATTCTTCCGTCAGTCCTTCTTTTGTAAGTTCCTCTGTCAGCAGGTTTTCCTTATAAATACTCAGAAGCTCCGATAATGCTCTTTGGGCATAATCAGAATCCTGCTTTGTAGATGTATAATCAATTTCCGCATACAATCTGCCCTGCCCAGTTTCACTTACCGTAAGCCACACATCAGCTTCCCCTGTCTTTTCTTCCTCTGATGTCACATTCTCCTCATCCATTTGTTCAAAAGAAAGCTCGCAGCTCAGTTCCTCTTTATTTTCTTCATATATATCTTTCAGTACACCCACAACCTCTGTTTCCTTCGGACTGCCCTCATAGCCTACTATATGTACGGTATTTTCCTGTGACTTTGCCATCATACTTATAACAATCGTCATCCCAATCATAATGGTCGGATACAAAAGAAGCGGTACTGCCACCATCATGACCAGCGTTTTTTTATCTCGCAAGATATCCATAATTTCTTTTTTTATCAGCGTTTTAAGCCTTCTCATTGTTATCCTCCAAAATCTTTTCATCATAAATTGCATGAAAAGCACTGCGTATACCTGTTGTCCCTGTCTGCTCCATCAATTCTGCCGGTGTGCCGTTTGCAACAATTTTTCCACCGCAAATCATATAAATACGATCACATAAAACTTCTGCTTCTTCCAGATAATGGGTGGAATAAAGTACTGTCTTCCCCTTTTCTTTTTGCTTTTGCATAAATCCGATAATGGCATCTGCACTCAAAATATCAAGTCCTAACGTAGGCTCATCTAAAATATAAAGCATGGGGTCTGCCATCAGACACCTTGCTATGGATGCACGCTGTGTTTGTCCTGTAGAAAGTTTCTCTATCCGGTTATCCGCAAATGCTTTCATATCCAACACTTTTATAATTTCTTCTGTTCTATTTTGAATCTCCTGCTTCGGATATTCATATAATTCCCCTAAAAAAGTAAGATACTCCCTAATGGAAAATCTCTTATAAAGCCCGGTATTTCCGGACAAATAGCCAATAGTTTCCTTTTTCTTCCACGCATTTGTAATTTCTTCTCCGGACATATCCTTTAAAACGACAGTTCCCTCTGTCGGTGTCATCAGCATGCCAAGCATACGGAGAAGTGTCGTCTTACCGGCACCGTTTGGTCCCAAAATTCCTACGATTTCTCCTTCTTTTGCCTCTAACGATACATGATCTACCGCAAGGAACTTTTCTTTTTGGGTTTTCTTCCCTTCCTTGATACTCCGTTCAAATTGTTTAGTTAAATTTTCCGCTATTATCATAACGCACTCCTAAAAGGAGACCGTATTAAAATTCCGGTCTCCTGCTTTGTTTCTTTATTAATTATTCTTTGCTGTTTGCATCTACATAATCCTTAATTTTTTTGTTGTCTTCCAACATTCTGCACCCTAATATATAAGTACCGTCATTGTCGGAAATCCGAATAATGATTCCTTCAAGATTTTCACCTTTCAGCAAATCAAAATTCTGAATCCTAACATTTATCAAACTTCCCCGGACATCCCTAAGCTCTTCTGCATTGGTTTCAAAAGCAAACCCCCCGGCACTAATATTTACCATTCGACCGTCAAATACCTTGTCTGATGATTCTAATTGAAGCGTACAGGCATTTTTCATAGGCATACGTTCATACTTCCTGCGATTGAGTACCATAGGATTTCCCGAAACAGTAATGTTGTATCCACCTTCTCTGTTCGCGGTAAGTTTTATGTTGTTCCACCTATATACCCCGTTGCCTACCACAGCCTCCAAAGTAAAGCTTCCATTTTTTGAAATTGTGATTTCTTCTTCCCCCTGTTTCAGGCTGTCTGCTATAATAACGTCTCCATTCACTTCACTAACCTGTCCCTTATATTCCGTCTTTGTCGCACCGGAAGAGACAATTACCTGCAAATACATACCTTTCTCAATATCTTTTACACTCATGAAGCCGCCGGTTCCCAGTTCTTCAACCAATTTTCCCACAACCCCTTCAATATGAATTACATTTCTGGAAGTTTCTTCATATTTACTTTTCATGACACGGGTGGTCTCATCCGCACCGCTTATGCTTTGCGTCATTAACTCCACAACATTGCTGACCTGTTTCATATTTTCAACCATGTTCTTATTGGAATCCTCTACTTCACGCATAGCAGAATCCACTACCTGAATATTATCACCAAGCTTCAGCGTATCTTCCGTAATTCTGTTCACACTTTCATTGACCTTCGTTACTTTATCCAAGGTAAGATTAATCAGCTCCAGCGTCTTGGTAATAGCCGTTGTCATATTTTCGGAAGTTTCCTCTAAATTAGCAAGTGCTTCCATAATGCTGGCAGACGAACTTTGTGTACCATTGCTTAAATTACGGATTTCATCCGCAACTACTGCAAATCCTTTGCCTGCTTCCCCTGCTCTTGCAGCTTCAATGGATGCATTCAATGCAAGAAGATTTGTCTGCTTGTTAATCTGTTCAATGGTTCCGGTTTCTTCCTTTACCATATTAAACTCTTTCTTAAACTCATTTAATATCTTCTCCACCTCTGAAGATAACTGTGCCATTTTATTGGTAGAAGCAACAACATCTGCAAGCTGGCCGGAGCTTGTTCTTGCATGTGTACCGGACTCCTCCATGAGTGTGACCATTTCCTGAATAAGACCTGCTACGTTTTCTACCTGATTGTTAATCTTACGGGTCATATCCAAAGAAGAATCTGTCTTATCCTGCAAAACCGTATTATTTGCGGACAAATCATCCATACAGTTTACTACATTGCCTGCGCCTTCCTTGTTTTCCTCTGCCAATTCACGCACTACCGTCATACCATCTACAATAGAAGTACTGGCATCCTTTACCTGCTCAATTGTAACAATTACCTTGTCTAAGTTTGTCTGAACGGAATTTAACATAGCTCCGTCCGATTTGCTGATATGATTGATAGACAGCATATAACTCATATAGCACAAAGCCGTCGCAATAATTTGTATCTCACAACAGGTTACCGTAGTAGCATCCATTCTTCCCTGTTTAATGGTAATAAACAGGGAAATAATTAAAATCAGAATATTTAAAATACCAAGTCTGATAAGCAAGCCACGATTTTTATAAAGTATCAACAGACTGACTACAGGGAATATATATACAAACGTAAGATTTGTCACCGTCGTAAATACAACAAATGCAAAAAAAACCATATACCCGTATGCAATAATTTCCCTGTACCAGCTTGTTGCCATGCCCTTTACTTTCATGATAACGACACCAGCCAGAAACGGTACCCAGCAAAACATCAAAAAAACCATAAAATACGGCACCGTTCTTTTACCGCTCATCACTTCAATGACGTATGCCAGTGTCAGAACAATGTCAATGACAAGCCACATAAGCATAGCTTTGCGATTTGCACTTTTCTTAAAAAATTCCTCGTTGTAATCCATACTTCTCCCCCCACTTTTTCTTCGTGTATTATGATGACTTTTTGCCTTGCCTGCTTCTATGAAGCAAAGTAACTTTCCAAACTCATCATTATTATTGTATCATATTGTACAGTCCCGTACAATGAAAAAACATTTGAAACATCATATAAAATATTATATATGATGTCTGAACGGCTTACAAAAATATTTATTTGCCTATCCGGCGTTCTCTATGCTATACTCATAGAAAATACACTATGAAACGGGGTTATTCTATATGCATCACATAAATGAATCTGCTGAAAATTATTTGGAAACTATCCTGGTGTTAAGTAAAGTAAAGCCTGTGGTACGTTCTGTCGACATTGCCGAAGAGCTGAATTTCAAAAAATCCAGTGTCAGCGTTGCCATGAAAAATCTCCGTGAGAAAAACCATATTACCGTAACAAAGGAAGGCTTTATTTATTTAACCGAAACAGGTCTTGCCATTGCCGAAATGATATATGAGCGTCATGAGTTTCTCACAGACTGGCTCATCCGGCTTGGTGTAAATAAAGAAATTGCGGCAGACGATGCCTGCCGCATAGAACACGTTATCAGCAAAGAAAGCTTTGACGCAATTAAACATTTTGTACAAAATCATTCATAAACTGTGTAAACGGACACGGTTTGCCAAAATAATACCCCTGTATGTAATCCGGTTCAATTCCGCAAATCTTATCGAGTTCCTCCTGTGTTTCAATTCCTTCTATACAGAAGTTTAGGTCAATACTGTGTGTCATATCTGCCATATGTTTCAGAAGATTGTATTCATAATCATTTTGGAGTGCCTTTAATGTAAAGGAACGGTCAATCTTGATTATATTGGGATTGATATTGTACAAATAATGGAAATTGGAGTATCCTGTGCCAAAATCATCCAACGCAAGCAAAATTTCATGTTGTTTAAGTCCCTGACAGAAGTTAATAAAATTAGCATCGGATTCTAAGAATCCGCTTTCCGTTAATTCTACCAAAATACTTTTTTTGTCAAGGTGATATTTGTCCGCAACTTCTACAATTTCATCCAATACATTGCCCTTTAACACCTGTATATAAGATAAGTTAACGGAAATTTTAAAATCCGGTATTACTTTTTGCACTTTGCTACAGGCAATGGCAGCCTGTTCAAGAACCCATTTTCCAACAGGTATAATCAGACCGCTCTCTTCAAGCAGCGGAATAAATTCTGCCGGAGAAACGAAGCCCATTTTATCATCATAAAAGCGAAGCAATGTTTCTGCTCTGGATAATCTTTTCCTTTTAATATCCATAATTGGTTGAAAATACGTTTCAAAACCTGCGAAGTTCTCATTAAGTGAACGTCTCATAACCTTGAGCAGGTTCTTTTTTCTTCTGAATGCCCTGTAATCTTCCCTGTCATATATATAACATCTGTTCTTGCCCCATGCTTTCGCTTCGCTTAAGGCAAATTCAGATAACTTCATAAGATTTTCAAACTTCCGGCTCTGTACATCCTCAAAGAAAAGTACACCTGCGGAAATCGTAAAGAAAACCTCGTATTGATTTTCTGCGATGAAATCATTAATTCTACTTTGCACGTTTGCATATAGCTGTTTCACTGCTTCCCTATCATCACATTCAAAATCAACTATTACAAATTCATCTGCTATAAGCTTATAAAGACTTTGTCTGTCAGATAATGCTTTCATAATTGCCTCTGCAGACTTTTTGAGAACCATGTCACCATAATTCATGCCTTTGTTTTCATTAATTTCTTTAAAATTATCAATACCGATTCTAAAAAGATAACCTTTACTTCTTTGTTTAATTTTATCCTGCAACGTATTTTGTAAAACCGTCTCCCCTAACAATCCGCTTATATTATCTGCTTTCTGTTTATTGCCGATTTCATTGATGCAGCCTACCAGATATTTTGCTTCCCCCTGCTCATCATACAGGACCTGTCCCCGACAATTAATCCAAATAGGCTTGCCCTTTTTGTCAAGCCAGCGGTACTGCAGGTTATGAAAATCCTGTTCCTTCTGTATAATCCGTAAAACATCTTCACGCAGCAAAGGATAATCTTCTTTATAGGTAAATTCTCCCATTGTTTCAGTTGCATTTTCAAAATTTTTACATGGTATGGCAAAACGCTCCGTAGCATTTTCAGAAATAGAATAAGTATCCTTCTGTAAATCCAATATATAAAGATAATCATCCATACACGGATTTAATATGTCAATGACACTTCTGTATTGACTATAAAAGTCCTCTTCCCATCTGCACATAGATCTTCTCTCCGTTATTTGTCACACTATTTGCCAATATTTGTTCTATTACTTATAAATTTTACCATATTAGCCCAAAAAGTTCAATAGATTGTCTCGATTTGTGTCCTGAAATATAACATTTAATCTTTTTTTATTTAAATAAATGACATTTGAAAACACTTCAAAATATGATACAATACTTATAGAAAATAAACAAAAAATCATAATACCGGCCGAAAGGAGCAGCCATGAAAAAAAAGAACAAACAAATTACCGCCATAATAGGAATTATTTTATTGTTTCTTCTGTATCTGGCCACTTTCATATTTGCCATATCGGACTTTCCCGGGTCTGACAGGCTTTTTGCCGCATGTCTTTTAGCAAGCATTGCCATTCCCATTTTACTTTGGCTTTATATCGGATTATATGGGAAGCTTACCGGTCAGAAAACAATGGCTGACCTTTTCCGTGAATCAGAAGATGTCGGGAAAGAGGACGAAAGATTCTAATTTGCCACTCCCTCTGTCATCATGGTAAATAATATCTGTGCTGCCCTGGACATGGAAACACTATCTTCTGCAACAACACAAATTTGTCTTTTGGGGATTGTCTTGTCAAATCGCAGTTCAAACAATTGACCTTTTTTAAGATACTCTCCGGCAAAATCCTTCACGACACATCCCACCCCCAGATTTCTAACCGCAAATTGCACAATCATATCACTGGTTGCCAGTTCAAATTCAGGATTCATTTCCACTTTGTTTTCCTTTAGATAATGATCCACATAACTCCTTGTACTTGTGTTTTTTTCAAGAGAAATAACCGGCAGTTTTTCCAATTCTTTCAAATCCACTATTTTATCTTTATGTGCAGCAAAGCGTTGTCCTGCCACAAAGCAGTCTTCTATCTCCCTTACCGCAAAACAATTCCATTCTTTATTCTGCCGAAACGGTGTGCTGACTACACCAAAATCAATTTTCTTCTCCTTTAACAGTTGCAGTGTTTCCGGAGTCGGTGCATTGGTTACACTCACCTTAATATGCGGATATTTTTCATGATATTTCTCCAAAAACGGGAGTAAATAAAACTGTAATGTCATATCACTGGCGCCAATCCGCAGTTCCCCATACTCTAAATCAATCATCTGTGACAGTTTACGTTCTCCTGCTTCCAGCTCTTCATAAGCCCTTTGCAGATAAGGGAAAAGAGCTTCTCCTTCCCGTGTAAGACGTATTCCTCTTGCAACCCTTGCACAAAGTCTGGTTCCAAGTGCTTCCTCAAGCTGTTTCAGTGACTGGCTCACGGCTGGCTGCGAAATAGCAAGCTCCGTTGCTGCTGCAGTCAGACTACCGCATTTTGCCACATAATAAAATACTTTGTAGTACTCCAAATTGTTAATCATTTTTTCCTCTCTGACAAAAACCGGAGCAGCTTAATTGCTCCGGTTACTAAACACTTATTTAAAATAGGATACGCCGGATGCAAACATCTTAAGATCCTGCTCTCCGTAAATATTAACAGCCACACCGCTTCCGATACGCTCCACATGTGCCATCTTACCAAGGCATCTTCCGTCAGGAGATGTAATACCCTCAATAGCTGCATAGGAACCGTTAACATTCCACTCTTCATCCATGGAAACATTACCGTCAAAATCACAGTATTGTGTTGCAACCTGTCCGTTGGCAAAAAGCTTGTCAATCCACTCCTTCGGTGCCACAAATCTACCTTCACCGTGAGATGCCGGTGTTGCATAAACACCGCCCGGTATTGCTTCCTGAAGCCATGGAGACTTATTTGAAACTACCTTCGTATAAACCATCCTGGAAATATGGCGGTTAATGGTATTAAAGGTAAGAGTCGGTGAATCCTCTTTCTGCCCTATGATGTCACCGTAAGGTACCAATCCTAACTTGATTAAAGCCTGAAAGCCGTTACAGATACCAAGAGCCAGACCATCTCTTTCATTTAGCAGTTTCATAACTGCCTCTTTCATCTTTGCATTTCGAAATGCAGTTGCAAAGAACTTAGCACTGCCGTCAGGTTCATCGCCCGCGGAAAATCCGCCGGGAAACATGATAATCTGTGCCTGACAAATATCCTTTTCAAACGCTTCCACAGACTGTCTGATATCCTCCGCCGTAAGATTCTTAAACACCCGGGTGATTACCTTTGCTCCTGCTTTTTCAAAAGCTTTGGCAGAATCATACTCACAGTTTGTCCCGGGAAATACCGGTATAAACACGGTAGGCTTTGCCACTTTGTTTTGACATACATACACATGATTTGTCTCATAAACAGGGCTTTCTATTTTTTCTTTTCCTTTTTCGGCTTTGGTCGGAAACACCTTCTCAAGACGTGATGTCCAGGCATTAAGTGCCTCTTCCATGGAAAGGGTGACATCTTTGTATGTAAATACAGGCTCCTGCATCACTTTACCCACCACTCTGCAATGGAGACCTTCTGCATCTAAAGCATCTGCATCTGCTGCTTTCATTTCAAGAACAATATCGCCCAGACAGTTTTCAAACAAATCGGAAGGCTTTAATTCCGCGTCATACACAACACCCAGCTTATTACCAAATGCCATCTTGCTTACACCCGCCATAAGACCTTTGGCATCCAGAGCATAAGCTGCTTTCACTTTATCTGCACGCATCATCCGTGTGATGAAGCTGTAAGTCTGCTTTACATGCTCATAAACGGGAATATCGTATTCATCCTTATCAAACCAGAACTGAACCAGTGTATCTCCGGCTTCTTTTAATTCCGGTGTAATGACATCCTGTTTCTTTGCAACATCAACCGCAAAAGATACCAGGGTAGGTGGAACATCAATATCATTGAATGTTCCCGACATACTATCCTTACCGCCGATGGAGGGCAGTCCGTATCCAATCTGTGCATCATAGGCACCGAGAAGAGCAGCAAAAGGCTGGCTCCAACGTGCGGGCTCAGATGTCATTCTGCGGAAATATTCCTGAAAGGTAAAACGAATCTTACTGAAATCACCGCCTGCTGCCACTACCTTTGCCATAGATTCCGTCACTGCATATACAGCCCCATGATAAGGACTCCACGAGGATAAATAAGGATCAAATCCGTAACTCATCATGGTAACGGTATCTGTCTTTCCCTTTAAGGACGGCAGCTTTGCTACCATGGTCTGCGTCTCCGTAAGCTGATATTTGCCGCCATATGGCATCAGCACACTGGCTGCCCCGATGGAAGAGTCAAACATTTCCACAAGCCCCTTCTGGGAACAGACATTTAAGTCATTTAATGTCTTAACAAAAGCATCCTTCACATCCTCTTTGTCAAGTGCCTCCTTCACTCCGGGAATTGCCATTTTCTTTAAATAGTTATCTTCCTCTGAAGGAATGTTAACTACTACATTTGTTTCCTGATGGGCACCGTTAGTATCAAGGAACGCTCTTTTAATATTAACAATTTCCTTGTTTCTCCATTTAAGAACCAGCCTTGGCTCCTTTGTAACCACTGCCACAGGAATTGCCTCAAGGTTTTCTTCTGCTGCATACGCAAGGAATTTGTCCACATCCTTAGGGTCAACCACTACCGCCATTCTTTCCTGTGATTCGGAAATAGCAAGTTCGGTACCGTCAAGACCTGCATATTTCTTAGGCACTTTATCAAGGTCTACCACAAGACCGTCAGCCAGTTCACCGATAGCAACGGATACACCGCCGGCACCAAAATCATTACATTTCTTGATAATTCTGCTAACCTCTCCTCTTCTGAAAAGTCTTTGGATTTTACGTTCCGTAGGTGCATTTCCCTTTTGCACTTCCGCTCCGCATGTTTCAATGGAGCTTTCCGTATGCACCTTAGAAGAACCAGTTGCTCCACCACAGCCGTCACGACCTGTTCTTCCTCCAAGAAGAATAATCACATCATCAGGGTCGGAATTTTCCCTAATCACATTTTTACGTGGAGCCGCTCCCATAACGGCACCGATTTCCATTCTTTTTGCCACATAATCAGGATGATAAATTTCCTTAACATAACCGGTAGCAAGTCCAATCTGATTGCCATAAGAAGAATAGCCGCTTGCAGCACCTCTAACCAGCTTTTTCTGGGATAATTTTCCTTTTAAGGTTTCTGAAACAGGTACCGTAGGGTCTGCTGCTCCGGTTACACGCATTGCCTGATATACATAGCCTCTTCCCGAAAGCGGATCACGGATTGCTCCGCCAAGGCAGGTGGCCGCACCACCAAAAGGCTCTATTTCCGTAGGATGGTTGTGTGTTTCATTTTTAAAGAATACCAGCCATTCCTCTGTCTCCACACCATCACCATAATCAATTTCTACCGGTACCACAACCGAGCAGGCATTAATCTCATCAGACTCTTCCATATCCTGCAGTTTGCCGTCTTTTTTCAGCTTACGCATAGCCATAAGCGCCAGATCCATAAGACAGACAAACTTATCATCTCTTCCTGCAAAAATTTCCGCTCTGGTGTCCAAATAACTTGCATAGGTAGTCTCAAGAGGTGCTTTGTAATATCCCTCTTCAAATTCAATATTCTTAAGTTCCGTAGAAAAAGTTGTATGACGGCAGTGATCAGACCAATAGGTATCAAGCACTCTGATTTCTGTCATGGTAGGATTTCTGTCTTCTTCCCCTTTAAAATAATGCTGGATGTGCAGAAAATCTTTAAAAGTCATTGCCAGTCCTAAAGAATCGTAAAGTTCACGCAGCTCTTCTTCGGAACAATCTTTAAAACCATCAAATACAATGACATCCGCCGGATCTTCATATTCCGTTATCAATGTATCCGGTTTTACCATATCTGTTTCTCTTGAATCAACAGGGTTAATACAATATGCTTTTATCTTTTTAAATTCTTCATCCGAAATATTACCTACAATCAAATAGGTCACTGCCGTTTTAATAACGGGGTCTTCGTCTTCCTTTAAAAATTTAATGCACTGGACAGCCGAGTCTGCTCTCTGATCAAACTGTCCCGGCAAATATTCTACGCTAAATACTCGGCCGTCTTTCGGAACATCAATTTTTTCTAAATAAAGAATATCAACCGGTGGTTCCGAAAATACAGTTCTGCAAGCTGTTTCAAAGGTGTCTTCTGAGATATTTTCCACGTCATAGCGAATCAGCTCTCTTACTTCCTTCACTCCGGTAATTCCCAGATAACTTCCTATTTCCTCCTTCAATTCTTTTGCCTTTACAGCAAAAGGTTCCTTTTTTTCTACATAGATACGTTTTACGTTTCCCATGGCGAATTAAATCATCCTCCGTTAATTTTTTATTGAAAAGGCCGGGTTGCATGCCATACAGCCTTTACCGTCTTATTCTTCCGTTATCAATCCCTGCATTACATACATTATCTCACGGTCAACTGTTGCTTCCGAGATTCCCCGCGTCTGAGATGCAATTTTAAGTCCTTCCAGAACATACATGATATTGCTCGCCGCCCCCTTACTGTCTTCACAGTAAAACTCTCCTGTTGCAACACCGGCTTCAATCAGTTTCTGAATCACCAGCACCGCAGAATCAAATTGTTTCTTTAAAAAATTATTTTTACTGTTTTCCCGATTTTCAAAAAAGAACTCATACGACGCTTTGATAAGCCCCGGCTTTTTGCTTAGCAGTTCTTTTTTTTGTTCTTTCAGAAACAGAGCCAAAATATCAGTCGGGCCTGCCTGCCGGGGAATGTTTTTTTCAAAAACATCATCTGCCTCACACTGTTCTAGCTCTAAGACCTCCAAAAAGATTTCTTTTGTGGAAGAAAAGTACAGATACAGACCACCTCTGCTGATATTACATGCTTCCACAATATCCTTCATGGTAACATCTTTAAATCCTTTGTCCATGAATACTTTTCTTGCCGTTTCCAATATATATTTTTTCTTTTGTGCTGATTTATCACTCATTTACTAATAACCCCTATGCCAACGGACCGTCCCGGACTTCCAACAACTCTTTAATTTTCAGAAGTGCATTTAAAAACACACCATTTTTTACTGCCTGTGTCCAAAGCTTCCCCTTCGTCATTCCGCCCAAGACATATTTTGCCATAATTCCAAAAATATCTTCTATATTGGAAAATTCAGCATTTGCAATCCAATTCAGTTCATCCTCTGTCGTATGAATACCATTTCTGGAATAAACATACACATAATTCCTATCCATCAGTCCGGTGGCCTGCATATCTTTCACAAAACGAAGCAATGTAGGGTCATATACTGCAATCGGTACAGAATTTACCGGCAAATCGGATCCCTGATAAATATGAGAGGTTGTTGTCCCCTGTTTTTGAGTGAGCCACGGAATATAGGAGAAAATATTTTCAAATATTCCACGATACTTTCCAATCACTTCCTGTCTGAACAGGTTCTCACTTTCTATTGCCATTTTCTGCACCTCTCCCCTCTTTGCATACTCAGTATTATCATACCATAAAAACACAAAATGTACATACAAAAAATAACAAATCTTACTCTTTAAAAATTTGCAAAAATTGTTGACAAACAACTTACTCATACGATATAATAAGCCTCGGTGGTTTTGTCAAGCCACAAATAGGGGCATAGTTCAACGGTAGAACAGCGGTCTCCAAAACCGTCGATGTGGGTTCGATTCCTACTGCCCCTGTTATTTTTTTACCTAAAAATAAAACCTGTAACAACAGATACCCTTCCCGTATCCGCTGTTACAGGTTTTATTTGTTAATATTGCAAGTAATCTTCCGTATTTATTTCTATCTGTGTACTGAACCCTTTCAGTTCTTGAGACGGTTCATATTTTTCTTCCTTAAATAAAAGTTCATGCAGCCTGATAACATTTTCCTCCAGCGAAGTTGCCACTACACAGGACCCTTCAGAACCGATTGTCCCTCCGTTTCTCATTCCTTCAAACGGGAACCCTTCACTGACAGTCACTTCAAAATCTCCTACCATACTAAGTACATCAAGTATATCCTGAATATCTACGGAAGTACTGACATGGGGCAGTACTGCATTTACCGCATGCGTCAATTCTCCTACTGATGATTTTTTTGCTTTTTCAAGCATTGCAATCAAAACATTTCTCTGTCTCTCTGTCCGTGCAAAATCATTACCGACATAACGAATTCTGCAATAGGCTGTTGCCTGCAAGCCATTTAACGTCTGCAAGCCTGCTTCCGTAACAGGTGTATAATCCACTCCTGCTGTTGCCGTAAAGGTTGTACCATCTGAGCTTTCACCTACCATACTGATTTGATAATTATTCAGATGCTGGATTTCTTCTTCCGTCACATTAATTTCCACGCCGCCAAGTGCATCCACAGCTTCCATAACACCTTTAAAACCAACTGTTACATAGTCCGTTATGTAAAGGTCAGTGTTCATATTAATCATACTGATTGCCTGCTCCGGTCCACCAAGAGCATATGCCTTGTTACATTTTCCATATGTATCATTCCCAACATTCAGATAAGTATCTCTGTAAATGGAAACCAGGCGTATCTCATGTGTGTCCATATCAACCGAGCATACCATGATGGTATCGCTTCTGTTGCCTTTACCAAGGCTTTCGTCTCTTGCATCCACGCCAAAAAATGCAACATTATAAATACCTGTATATTTATTTGCAGCACCTTTTTCTTCGGTTTCTTTCACCTGCTGCTTTACTTCCTCGTTTACAACAATATTTTCTTCATTTACATTTGTTTTCTCTACTTCACCGGTGGTACGCAATGTTACATACAAAACACCGACTGCCAGTATTAATGCTAAAATTTCCACTATGAATAATGGGATGTTTTTCACCCACTTTTTCTTATCCATTTTATCCTTGTCCCTTTCAGTTATGCTTTAAACCAAGTAAAGCTTTCCTCAAACAAAACACAAACCATGTTATATAGTACCATAAACGGCAGGTTTTGAATAGGAAAAAACGGCATTTTTTAAGTTTTTTTTACTTTTTTATAAAAAAAGTAAAATTTTTGTTACATTTATCAGACATCCTGTTATATAAAATCCACTGCCTCTCTGACATTACGGACACCAATAATTTTAATATCCCTAACCTCCTTTACGCTTTCCAGACACACATACGGAATAATACAGGTAGTAAATCCCAGCTTCTTTGCCTCCTGCACTCTTGTCTGTATCATGCTGACAGCGCGTACCTCACCACTTAATCCCACTTCCCCTATAGCAATGGTTGTGCTGTCAATAGCTCTGTTTTTAAAGCTGGAAACAATCGCCATGGCAATCCCAAGATCAATGGCCGGCTCCTGTATCCTGATTCCTCCTGCAATATTTACGTAGGCATCACAATTTCCCATCTGAAGCCCCAGCCTTTTTTCCAGGACGGCCATAAGGAGATTGACTCTGTTAAAATCCGTACCGGTCGTCTGTCTTCTCGGAATACCGAAATTACTGTGGCATACCAATGCCTGAATTTCTACCAGAATAGGTCTTGTTCCTTCCATGGAACAGACAACAATCGAACCACTTTCATCTTCCGGCTTTCCGTTCAACATAAATTCAGATGGATTTTCCACTTCTGCAAGACCATCCGCAGCCATCTCGAACACACCGATTTCATTGGTAGAACCGAAACGATTTTTCACGCCGCGCAAAATCCTGTATGATGCATTTCGGTCTCCTTCAAAATAAAGGACCGTATCTACCATATGCTCCAAAACTCTCGGTCCCGCCACAGTCCCTTCTTTTGTCACATGTCCTACTATAAAAACGGAAACATTCAGGCCTTTCGCCAACTGCAATAGTACAGAAGTCGCTTCCCGTACCTGTGATACGCTTCCCGGCGCAGAAGAAATCTCTTCATGATACATGGTCTGTATGGAGTCGATAATCACGATTTCCGGCTTGTTCCTGCGTATCGTTTCCTGAATATTTTGAAGACTTGTCTCGCAAAACAGTTTTAAATACCCGCTAAATTCTCCGATTCTGTTAGATCTAAGCTTGATTTGTTTTAAAGATTCTTCTCCGGATACATAAAGCACTTCTCTTCCGGCATTTGCAAGATTTCTGCACACCTGCAAAAGCAATGTGGATTTACCGATACCCGGATCTCCACCCACAAGCGTTAAAGAACCTGCCACAATTCCTCCGCCGAGCACTCTGTCAAGTTCCTTTATGCCTGTAGAAATCCTATCTTCTTCCTGTAAAGAAATTTCTGAAAGAATTGTCGGTTTCCCCTGTCCGTATCTTACCGCATTTCCTGCTCCTGCAATCGTTTTTTTACCGGTTCCCGTCACTGTGGTCTCTTCTGCAAACGTATTCCATTCCCGGCATCCCGGACACTGTCCCATCCATTTTGCCGATTCATAACCGCAGCTTTGGCAGAAAAAAATTGTACTGTTTTTACCTTTTGCCATTACCTTTTCCTCTTTTTTATAAATCTGTGCAGCAAAGGAGCAAATGCCTTCCACCTTTCCAAAAGGCAGAAGGCACTTTCACTATTTGACTATTTTTACTTCTACTTCTCCTGCTCCTGCAAGTTCAACGCTGACATTCAGCTTGCCGCCTAAGTTTGTCTTCATCTTACCGACACTTTTGTTATTCACAAACACCTCATATTCTGTATCCTCCTCAAGTCCTACGGTAATCTGTGCATCTTCATCTCCCTTAGCCAGAAAACGGATGCCATCCTGTGTCTCCGCAAAATGCAGTACACTTGTACCCGGTACTGATTCATAAACAAACATACCGTTTTTTTCTAATTTAGTCATGGTTTTATAAGTTTTTACCTTGTACAAATCACCATTACATTCAAAATCCGTAAGCTTAGCCTTTTCCTCTAATTCATGATTTCCAAAGCTAATCATACCACCCTCTTCTTTACGAAGAATTTCCTTTACAACAGCCATCGTTATGTCCTCCCACTATATCCTTGGTATATTATTTAGTATAATATATTTTAAAATATATGGCTACCAAAAATTCACTTCACTTCAAAAACAACCTGTCCCTTGCGATAGCCTGCCAAAACGGTATCTCCCCGTTTTACATTTTCCAAAAGGATTTCTTCTGCCAGTGCATCCTCCACTACGGAACGGAGTGCTCTTTTTAAAGGCCTTGCACCCATCTTGTAATCGGCATATTTATCAATGATATACGTTTTTAATGTAGCACTTACACGGAGCTTTATCTGCATCTGTTTCAGGCATCTTTGAGCAAGATTCCGGCAAAGGAGCGACATAATCTGCTGCATATCTTCCCTTGTCAGAGACTGGAATACCATAATTTCATCAATTCGGTTAATAAATTCCGGCTTAAATAATTTCTTTACTTCCTCCATAACCCCGGACTTCATTTTTTTATAATTCTGTTCTTTGGTTGTTTCCACACCAAATCCAAGATTTTTAGGTTCTACAATTTTCTGTGCACCCGCATTGGAGGTCATAATCAATATTGTATTTTTAAAGTTGACCTTTCTCCCCTTAGAATCGGTAATATGTCCATCGTCAAGTACCTGTAAAAGCACATTAAACACATCCGGATGTGCCTTTTCAACTTCATCAAACAATACCACGGAATAAGGATTTTTCCTTATTTTTTCACTCAGCTGTCCGCCTTCATCAAAGCCTACGTATCCGGGAGGTGAACCAATCATTTTGGATACAGAGTGTCCTTCCATATACTCCGACATATCCACTCTTATTAATGCACTTTCCGAACCGAACATGGTTTCTGCCAGCGCTTTACTAAGCTCTGTCTTTCCCACACCGGTAGGTCCTAAAAACAGGAACGAACCAATAGGCCGATTCGGATCCTGCAATCCGACCCTTCCCCGTCTGATTGCTTTTGAAACAGCTTTTACTGCTGATTCCTGACCTATGACACGCTTATGCAATTCGTCTTCTAATTTCAGCAGGCGCTCACTTTCTTTTTCCGTCATTTTATTTAACGGAACTCCTGTCCACGAAGAAACAACTTCTGCCATCTCATTTTCTCCTACCGGATAAAATGCTGTCTCCTGTTTCTTTTGACTGTTTATCTCCATCCGCTGATATTTATTCATCAGTTTCTCACGAAGCTTATTGGTATTTTTCGCCTGTGCAGTGTTGCCATCTTTTAAATATTCTTCCAGTTTCCGGTCTGCTTCAGCAATTTCATCCCGTAGGCTCTTTAACGCTTCCTTTGTCGGTGTATGTTTCAGTCTGACAGCCGCTGCCGCTTCATCCATAACATCAATAGCCTTATCCGGAAGGTTCCTGTCATTAATGTATCTTTTAGAAAGCATAACAGCAGCCTCAATCCCTTTTGGCGTAATGGTTACATGATGATATGCTTCATATTTATGCGCAATCCCATCCAAAATAGCAATTGCTTCTTCTTCCGTTGCCTCTTCCACCACAACTGCCCGGAAGCGCCTTTCTAAGGCGGCATCCTTTTCTACATACTTTCTGTATTCCGCAATTGTTGTGGCACCGATTAACTGTAATTCACCTCTTGCTAAAGAAGGTTTTAAAATATTGGATGCATCAATGGCACCTTCTGCGCCTCCGGCACCGATAATCGTGTGCATCTCATCTAAAAACAAAATAATATTGCCGTCTTCCTGTACTTCCTTTATAACTTTTTTGATTCTTTCCTCAAATTCTCCCCTATACTTTGAACCGGCAACCATTCCTGATAAATCCAACGTAAGAATCCGTTTATTCTGAATGGTAAACGGAACCTCTCCTTCCACAATTTTGGTGGCAAGGCCCTCCACGATAGCCGTTTTGCCGACACCCGGTTCTCCAATCAGACAAGGATTATTCTTTCCCCTGCGGCTTAGGATTTCAATCACACGCTTAATTTCACGTTCTCTTCCGATTACAGGGTCAAGCTTTCCTTCCTTTGCAAGTGCTGTCAAATCTCTGCTGTATTGTTCCAGCGTCAGCGTTTTAGACTTTTTGCTTTTTGATTTTGGGGCAAGGTCTTCTTTATACAAAGACACATCTTCCCCCATTGCCGCGAGCGTATCCGCATACAGTCTCTGTATCGATGCCCCTATGGTCCTAAGTAACCTGACAGCAACAGATTCCCCCTCCTTTAAAAGAGCAAGCAAGAGATGCTCTGTTCCTACACAATCCGCCTTAAAACGCTCAGCCTGTTTTTCTGCTTCATCAAGTACCATTTCAGCTCTGGGAGAATACCTTTCCTTCTCTTTCACTAAAACCGAAGTTTCAGGCACAATCAGTTCCCGTATTATTTCAAGTAACCTTTCTTCTTCTATACCATTTACAGAAAGCACTTTACCTGCAACACCTTTTTTTTCTTTTAAAAGCCCCACCAAAATATGTTCTGTCCCAATATAACCGGTTTTCATTCGTGAAGCGGTCCTTGCTGCCAACGTAAGTGCTGAACGTGCATTTTCCGTATAACCTGACTGCATGTCAAACTCCTCCATTATCATTCAATATTTTCATTTCTTTGCTTTTCTTCTCAAGAAATCTTTCTGTAATAAAGAGGAATAGCTCCCGCTATCCCTCTCATTTTCTTTTGTTTTATAAATTTTTGTCATCTATATTCAAAAATTCAAATTCAAACTCATCATCCTCTATCAAAAAATTCTGAGCCCTGCGAGGCTTTTGCTTTTTCACCGGCTGTTCTTCCGGATGTGCTTTGGGAGGTTGTTTATTTTCCTCCTGTTCAAAAGCCACATTTTCCTGTCGGGGACGTTTCTTTTGTGTTCTTTTTTTCTCGGTTGCCTGCAATTCTGCATCCTGCGGCTGTTTTTTAACAGCACCTTCCTTCTTAACAGGTTTTTCTTTTCTAACAGGTTCGTCAGAAACTGCAGGACGTTTCTTTTTCACGGTCACAGGCTCTTCTTCCTCTTCTTCGTCTTCGTAATCTTCGTAATCCTCGTAATAAAAATCCCTGATTTTAAAAATCAGTATCGTTACGGCAACCACCAATATCAGAATAAGTACGGCAAGAATAACTATAATAATCTTGTTGCTGTTAATTTCTCCCTGTAATTTTTCACTATTTTCATTTGCACTGTTTACCACACTCAGAAGATTTTCCACAGGCATCATGGTTCCGTCAATATTGTTATACAGCCAATACTGGTTTTCATTATATACAACTTCATAATCATTATGCGCTGCTTCTGCCACGGTCCCCTCATCAACCGGTTCCGTATCCGTAATTTTTTCTTCCGTATTTTCCGTATTTTCCACATTTTCCGTATTTTCTTCTACATTCTGCTCTGTTTCTTCAACAGCAGGAGCACCGATTGTTATCAGGTCGGAACGGACATAACCTTTTACATTTCTGCCATTGTAATCACAAGTCATTTGATACCACTTGTTCCCCGAAGCATCACTTGCCTCTCCGATAAGCGTAACTTCCGTCCCTTGGGGAAGTGAACCTATTGTGTCATGCTGTGTAGAAGCACCTGCCCTGATTCTTACTTCCGATTGTGCAATAACAGCTTGCTGCTGTGTGATGGCTGTCGGTACCGTATCTGCCGGTTGACTTGTATTGTCTGTTGCGGAAGCTTCTTCCTGTGCAGATGTGCCTTCGGACTTTTGTGTTTCCGTCACCTCAATGGTTTCAGAAGTTTCAACCAAATCACTTCTAATGTAACCATATGTATGATTCCCGTTATGGATTTTATACCAAACTGTGCCGGAGCTGTCCTTTGCCGCGCCAACAATATCTACCGTTCTTCCCTTAGAAGTACTTCCGATTGCCTCGCTGTCCGCATCAGCTTCTTCCCTGATTTTGGCGGTATCCGCTGTCACTTTTCCTTCTGCAGCCTCACTGCTAAAGCTGTTGAAGCCAAAGAACAACACACATGTCAAAGCTCCAAGCATACCCTTTATGCAGCTTTTCTTTTGAAACAGAGTCATTTTCATTCTTACTTTTCTCCTCTTATCTTTCTCCTGCGTTCACGCCTCATCAATTGCTTTACCAATATCATGACGCATATACTTGTTTGCAAAGTCAATCCATTCGGTTGCCGCATAAGCATTTTTCCGCGCTTCCTTCAAATCTGCTCCCTTAGCGGTAATTCCGAGCACACGGCCTCCGTTTGTCACAATGCCTTCATCCGTTTTTTTGGTTCCTGCATGAAAACAGAAATACGAATCCTGACCTTCAAACTTCTCAAGACCGTTTATCACAAAACCTTTGTCGTATTTTACGGGATAACCTTCTGATGCAAGCACTACACATACGGCTGCATTATCCTCAAACTGTAAATCAATCTCATCAAGCTTTCCGTCGATGCAGGCTTCCATCACTTCGATAATGTCATTTTTCATACGCGGAAGTACTACCTGTGCTTCCGGGTCACCGAATCTTGCGTTATATTCAAGCACTTTAGGACCTTTCTCGGTAAGCATAAGTCCAAAGAAAATGATTCCCTTAAACTCTCTGCCTTCCGCTGCCATGGCATCCACGGTAGGCTGATAAATATATTTCTTACAGAATTCATCTACTTCATCTGTATAGAACGGACTGGGGGAAAAGGTTCCCATACCACCTGTATTTAAACCGGTATCTCCGTCTCCTGCCCTCTTATGATCCTGCGCAGATGTCATTGTCTTAATCGTCTTGCCATCCACGTAAGAAAGCACGGAAACCTCTCTTCCTGTCATAAACTCTTCGACTACAAGTCTGTTTCCGGCACTTCCAAACTGTTTATCCAGCATAATACTCTTCACACCGTCTTGTGCTTCCTTCAAATTCTGACAAATCAAAACACCTTTACCCAGTGCCAATCCGTCTGCTTTAAGCACAATAGGGAAATCTGCTGTTTGAAGGTAAGCAAGTGCAGCTTCCGGATTATCAAAGTTTTCATATGCAGCTGTAGGAATATTGTACTTTTTCATTAAATCCTTGGAGAATGCCTTGCTGCCTTCCAAAATTGCCGCATTTTTACGGGGTCCGAATGCACGAAGTCCTTCTTTTTCGAGTTCATCCACCAAACCGCCCACCAAGGGATCGTCCATACCTACAATGGTAAGGTCAATTTCTTTTTCCTTGGCAAAAGCAACGATTTTGTCAAATTCCATGGCACCGATAGGCACACATTCCGCTATCATACCAATCCCCGCATTACCGGGTGCACAATAGATTTTATCTGCTTTATTGCTTTTTGCTACACTGGTAGCAATGGCATGCTCTCTGCCGCCACTTCCAACAATCAAAACTTTCATTTTAATAACCATGTCCTTTCCATAACCTGCGAACTTTGGGCTGCAGGCACAAATTCGCGTGTGAAAAATTTATTTTTCACACTATGCACCTATCTGCCTGATTTCATGGCAATTTCGTCAATTGCTTTGGGCAGGATAATCCATTCTGCCTGTTCCATCACTCTTCTCTGTAACACTTCAGGTGTATCACCGTCAAGTACTTCTACTGCCTTCTGGGCAATAATAGCACCTGTATCTGTTCCTTCATCCACATAATGAACAGTTGCGCCTGTCACCTTTACACCACGTTTCAATGCTTTCTCATGTACCTTTAAACCATAAAAACCCGTTCCGCAAAATGAAGGAATCAAAGAAGGATGAATATTAATAATTCTGTTTCTGTATGTAGCAATCATCTGTTCCGGTAATATGACAAGGAAACCGGCAAGTACAATCAAGTCAGGATTAAGCTCTGCCAGCTTATCCATAAATGCCTGATTAAATGCCGCTCTGCTTTCAAAACTTTTGGGAGAAATACAAAAAGCCGGAATCCCATTTTCTTCTGCTCTGGTAAGGGCATACGCACCTGCATTGTTACTGATAACGCCTGCAATTTTGGTATTGCGGATATTTCCGTCATTTACGCCATCAATAATTGCCTGAAGGTTTGTTCCGCCACCGGATACACATACCACAATATTTAACATACCGTTACTCCTTTTTCACCGGCTTTAATATTTCCTACCACATAACAGGTATCACCTGCTGCTTCAATGGCTGCCATGGTCTTTTCCACATCTGCAGGATTAACTGCCAGAATCATACCAAGACCCATGTTGTATGTATTGTACATCATCTTTTCTTCCAGATTACCTGTTTTCTGCATTAATTTGAAGATGGGCGGAATTTCATAGCTGTCTTTCTTAACAACGGCATGTACCCCATCAGGAAGCATCCTTGGAATATTCTCATAGAAACCGCCGCCGGTAATATGGCTGCATCCGTTTACGGTAACGCCTGCCTCCTTAATGCTCTTTAATGCTTTTACATAAATTCTGGTAGGAACAAGCAATGCTTCACCGAGTGTTGTTCCGAGTTCATCATAATAGGTATTTAAGCTTTCAGCTGACATTTCAAATACTTTTCTTACCAGAGAGAAACCGTTGCTATGAACGCCTGATGATGCAATACCGATAAGCACATCACCGGGTTTGATGTTCTGTCCGGTAATCATATCCTTTTCATCTACCACACCAACTGCAAATCCTGCAAGGTCATATTCATCTGTCGGCATAAGTCCGGGATGTTCTGCCGTTTCACCGCCGACAAGTGCCGCACCTGACTGCTTACATCCTTCTGCCACTCCTTTAACAATAGAGGCAATCTTTTCAGGATAGTTCTTGCCACATGCAATATAATCAAGGAAAAATAAAGGTTCGCCACCGCAGCATGCAATATCAT
>CAYWHY010000024.1:0-23175 GCA_964458255.1 uncultured Lachnospiraceae bacterium
GTATATTCATGCTTAACCTTTCCTACTTCTGCTACAATCTGATTGATAAATGCAATGATGGTCTGGTTGATTTCGTGAGCCTTATAAATAGCTTCAATCATCTTATCTTCAGGCACTTCATTGGCTCCTGCTTCAATCATGATTACCTTTTCCTTAGTAGATGCTACGGTTAAGTTAAGGTCACCGTTCTTCCACTGTTCCTGAGAAGGGTTCACAATAAACTCACCGTCAATCAATCCCATCTGTGTCATTGCACAGGGACCGTCGAAAGGAATATCGGAAATACATGTTGCAATTGCTGCCCCGAGCATAGCCACTAATTCCGGGCGGCATTCGGGATCAACGCTCATAACCATATTGTTTAATGTCACATCATTTCTATAATCCTTAGGGAATAAAGGACGCATAGGTCTGTCAATAACACGGCTTGTAAGGATAGCATTCTCAGATGCCTTTCCTTCTCTCTTGTTAAATCCTCCGGGGATTTTTCCTACAGCATACATCTTTTCTTCGTATTCTACACTTAACGGGAAAAAGTCAATTCCCTCTCTGGGCTTATCAGATGCTGTTGCAGTGGATAATACTGTTGTATCACCATAGTGCATAAAAGCACATCCGTTAGCCTGCTTACCCACTCTGTTTACATCAACACTTAAGGTGCGGCCCGCAAGTTCCATTGAAAATGTCTTGTACATAGTTTTTCTCCTTTTCTCTTTTATTTTTAGGGAAAAGAGACCTCATACAAAGCCATTGCTGATAATTAAGATAATCATCTGTCAAAAAGCAACATAATACCTCTGCAAACACGCAAAAATCTTATGTTACTTCTTGACCCTGCTAAGCATGATACCGATTCCCTGTTTTGTTAAAAAGGCGGAGTTTCCGAAAAACCTCGGTCTGCTCCGCCTCAAAACTCTAAGTGGATTATTTTCTTAATCCAAGTCTTTCAATCAAAGCACGGTATCTTTCGATATCTTTCTTCTTAAGATAATCAAGTAAACCACGTCTCTGACCTACCATCTTGAACATACCTCTTCTTGAATGGTTATCCTTCGGATGTTCCTTCAAGTGAGCTGTAAGCTCCTGAATTCTTGCTGTTAATACTGCAATCTGTACTTCAGGTGATCCTGTATCATTTTCACAGGTTGCATATTCTTTCATGATTGCTGCTTTCTTTTCTTTAGAAATCATTTTTGTTTCCTCCTTATTTTTCAATCGCCTGATGCTAAGAACGGGTCGGAGTGTCCACAATTCTGAGCAACGGCTAAATTCCATACTGTTAAATGATAGCACATTCCGCTCAAACTGTAAAGAATTTTTTACTCTATTCTTCTGAAAAATCCAAACTTTGTTCCGTCATATTCAAATTCTTCATGTAAAACGAAATTATCTGTCAATCCCGGATAATTACTCTGCATATAATCAAGACTCGCCAGCGAGCAGAAAAACCACTGGTCATCTTCTAGTTCTAATCGAATATATTCCATGGTATCGAGCGGCATATTCAGGTAAGACCACTCTGTTGTATGTAAATGTGTATCTCTGTCTATCATCGACATAAGTTCCGGAACTCCCTCACCAAAAGAAACAGCATCCGGCGGAACCTGTTCGTAAACATATTCTGCAAATTTTACCAGTTCATCTCTTCTCCAGATAGTATCCGCCGACGTCTTCCATGCTTTCGGCATAGAATATACACTGTCAAATGCCATAACAAACAAAATCAGTATTGTTATAATACGAAGTGATAAGAAAAATAATCGATTTGGCTTTGCAAACGCGGATTCTTTTTTTTCTTTCCATTCCAAATAAGCATTTTGACTTTTTTGAAAAATAATCGCCTGTAAAATCAGCATAGTGAACATTACGATAAACATACAACCTTCTACCGGGCGATTGATATAATACAACATCAGCCCAAGGCTCATAACTCCGAGCAGGAAGCAAAAAGCTTTTTCATTCTCATTTTCCTTCTTAGGAAAAAGCACTTCAATCACCACTATACCCACTACGCAAAGAAACAATATTGCTGTACCAATCCACGCATGTGTCACATCCGGAAGCGGCAATTCAATATTATTAACATATCCCCTGTCTGAAATAAGCGGAAACATAAATTCCGCAAAATCCAAAAGACTTCCTCCACACAAAAGATTATAGCCGCAAATAATTACATATGACAGTGCAAACGGAATACACACATATGTAACTATCATTTTCCCAATCAACAACCATTTTCTTACAGAAAATCCTTCTCCGTCCATAATCCTTTGCGCCCATCTGTACAGTGCAAAAGCAAGCATGGTAACAATTCCCACTTCCGTAGACCATACAAACGATAATGCAATAAGTATCACTGCCAAAACACTATGGTTCTTCCCTTTTTTGTGTTCCCATAAAGCAAGGGCAACCAAAATAATAGGAAAAATCATCCGATGGGGATGCACCTGCAGATACACACCCCCCTGCATGAGCATGAAATATTCCTCTCCGACAGCAAACATTCCAAGATAAAATATCAAATCATTCTTTGCAAAATAATCCAGTACATACAAGAAAAACAGAATGGAAATTCCTGCAAGTATCGCACTCACAATAAAGATTCCCGTCAAATAGTCTATATGGAAAATTTTATGTAAAACCTTAAGAACCGGCATATATAGAATCGCATAATGTCCGTAAAGTGACTCCATATTTTCACTGTAAGGTATCAGCCAGCAGGCATTGATAATACTGTTGGTATATGCATGGCTGTGATAAGTACCTCCCTGAATATCCCGGAATATATTGGGCGCATAAAATTGAACTGATGTAGCAACGGTAAAAAGAACCGAAACCACAACACGAATTTTCTTTCTGACTTTCAGTGTTTTCTCATCCGGTTCTTTCCGCAAAATAAAAAGACAAACTACTGTACCGATAAACATTAAAGTAATCCATAACGAAAAAGGAAAATATCTTCGAATCAGTTCCTTCTCGTTTAACGGACTTCCTGCATTCGTTTCATTGATATAAAATAAAATAAGCCAAATTACCAATGCTGCAACAGGTAAAATACTCCATACTTTTTCTGCCGTGGGACTTATATTCTTTTTCCCCTTGTCCGCAATAAAGTATGACAATATGGTAACACCCAGAAAAACTGCACATGCCAGCACAAAAAATACCATATTGCTTACCGGTATTACATTGCGTATCATCGCAAAAATAATAAAAACTATGCTTCCTTCAAAAATACTTTTTCCTACTTGAGACATAAACTACCCCTCATTTTACACATCCTGTAAAACTCTTACCATCTTATGCGGTGTTCTGTAATTGTAAGCCGAAATCTTAATCCCCGTCTTCGGACTGCTTGCATGGATAACCTGTCCGCTTCCGATATAGATAGCTACATGGTTGATTGTTCCACCTTTTGCATAAAATATCAAATCTCCCGGCTGTAGTTCAGATGTAGTAATCTGCGTTCCACAATTCGCCTGTGCTCCTGATGAATGAGGCAATGTCACACCATACTTTTTATAGATACTGAGCACAAAACCTGAACAATCAGCTCCCTTGGTAAGACTTGTGCCTCCCCATACATAAGGATTTCCAAGAAACTGCTTCGCATACTGGCAAAGGTCAACTCTCACATCAGATACGCCTTGTCCGTACATAAGCTCTGTCATTGTAATTGCTGTATTCAAATCTGATTTCACTTCGACAAAGTCAGCAGAAACATATACCTCTTCATCATCCAGATATACCTTCACCCAACCATTGTCCAGAATCTCGGCAACATCCAGGCTTTCTCCCTGTGCTACCTGAGTAACTACTTCAGAATCTGTACTTGGCTCTTCTCTCACATTTAGGGTATCCGCAGATGCCACCGCCACCGCACCGGCAAGTTCTTTGCCCTTTTGCCGGGCGCCAAAACCGGTCAACAAATACTCTTCTTTTACATACCCTTCTACCTTACCGGAAGTGATATATGCCCATCCGTTTTCACTGCTTACGACCTCGCAGGCAGCATTCTTTGGAAGTTTACCTACAAGCTTACCGTCTTCATCCGGTTCCTGTCTGATATTTAAATTATTCTCTTCCACATTACAGATTCCCAAATTGGTATATCCCCATCTGGTTCCTTCTGCCTTTTTTGCAATTTCTTTATATTCCTCTTCTGTTAATACATCAGAAAATAAATCATCTATTCCTGCTGACATAAGCTTTTCTGAATCATTTATCGCTATAGATACTTCATTACCCGGAAATTCTGTTGCATTTACCGTAAATGGCATCATCAAAAGCGTGCTTCCCGCTAATACACAGAGTCCGTAATTCATTCGTCTTTTCAAAACGTCCCTCCAAATATTACAAAAATGTTACAAATTCATTTCTGTCATTATAACAGGGAAACATTGATATGTCAAACATCCGCCGGTGGTATTATATTCCATGAAAGGCTCTTCCTTCTTCCACATCTTTTTTCATCTGACGCTTCAAAGCATCTACGTTTTCGAATTTTTTCTCCGTTCTTTTAAAGGCCAAAAGAGAAACTGTGATTTCTTCGCCATACAAATCCCCTTCAAAATCATATAAATAAGTTTCCACACCGATTACAGGCATATCATTTACCGTAGGCTTTAAACCAACATTAGAAATCCCCTTATAGCTGTTCCTTCCATGATGAACCCTCGAATAATAAACACCGTTTGGCGGCAACAGCTTATCCTTAGAAGGATAAAGATTTAACGTAGGCATTCCCAGTTTTCTTCCTAACTGTTTTCCGTTTTCTACCACACCGGTTATCATATAATTTCTCCCGAGCAGTAATGATACCGTATCCATATTGCCTTTTACTACTTCTTCTCTGACATAAGAAGAACTGATTTCACGATTACCGTAATAAATTTTATCAATAATCTGTACTTCAAAACCGAATTCCTTTGCCATCCTATTGAGAAGTGCGCTGTTTCCCCTGCCTCCGGCACCAAAAGACAAATCCGTTCCTGCAACAATATATCCTGCATTCATCTGTCCGATTAAAATCTCTTTCACAAAATCTTCCGCAGGTATGGAAGCTGTCTTTTGATTAAAAGGAAATTCTATCAGGATATCCACCCCCAGTCCATCAAAAAGTGCTCTTTTTTCACAGGGCAAAGTCAATTCGCCTTCTTCTGTCTTTCCAAAAAACACGCCGGCCGGTGGGTCAAAGGTAAAAGCAACAGACTTCATTCCTCTTTCTTTCTGCTTGAGAATATAAGAAAGCAGCACCTGATGTCCTTTATGAATACCGTCAAATTTTCCGATTGCAACGGCACTTTTTTCTTTCAGCTTCCAATCTGCCTGACCTCTAAAAATCTGCATTTTGTTTCTAACCTTTCTTACTGTTCCAAAAACAGTTGCACCGGGCAAAGCAATCTGCGCTTTGCATCATATCGGTACACGCCGTGAAATTTTCCTTCATGGCTGTAAAGACGCACCTGTTCATCCATCGTAAGTTCTTTTTCTGAAAAAAACTCTTGCTTCTTCAACTGATTACCATTAGACAGGGCCTTCTCTGCATTGTTACCTGCTGTCACGTAAGGAAGCCTCTCAAACATTTTTTCTACCGGAATGATAAGTTCATTCAGCCTTCCTTCATCTGCCATAGCCTGAATTTCTGATAACCGGTATGCCTCCTCAAGTCCAAAGCTGCCGGATTTTGTTCTCTTTAAGGAAGTCATGACTGCTCCACACCCAAGTTTCTGTCCGATATCATGACACAATGTTCTTATATAAGTCCCCTTAGAACAGCCTACACGAATTTTAAATTCCGGCATATTTTCTTCCGGAATTTCAATTTCATAAATTGTAACCGTCCTACTCTTTCTTTCTATCTCCTTACCTTCCCTGGCAAGCTCATACAGCTTTTTTCCGTTTACCTTAAGTGCAGAATACATCGGCGGTATCTGCTCATATAGTCCCACGAAAGACATAATCGCATCTCTTACCTGCTGCACAGATACCTCTACTTCATTTTCTTCCAACACTTTTCCTGAAATATCCTGGGTATCTGTCACAATTCCCAACTTAAAAACCGCCACATATTCTTTTTGCTTGTCCGTAAGCATATCGCATAATTTTGTGGCATTTCCAAGGCAAACAGGAAGAACCCCCACCGCATCCGGATCGAGGGTTCCTGTATGTCCGATTTTTCTCTGTTTACAGATTCCGCGAAGCTTTGCCACCACATCATGGGATGTATATCCTTTTTCTTTATAGACATTGATCATTCCGTGGTACATTTCTACCTCCACATTCCCTATTGATTTATAACTGCTTTGCAATCTGTGCTGATAAATTATTAACTATGTCATGGAATGTTCCCTGCATGGTAACACCGGCTGCTTTCACATGACCGCCGCCTCCAAAGAAGGCTGCCACCTTTGCTACATCCACAGCTCCGTCAGAACGCATACTTACTTTATACTCTAAGTTTTCTGTCTGATACATAAAGATCGCACATTCAACCCCTCTCGTACTGCGCAGCTGACTGACAATACCGTCAAGGTCATGAGAAGTCGCGTTATAAAAAGCCATGGTCTTTTTATCTATCATACTAACGATGCACTTTCCATCCATAAACACAATACTTTCTAACAGTGCTCTTCCGAGTATCTGATTCTGTACATGCGTCTTTTCATAAAAAGTACTGTCAATCAATTTTGAAAAATCAAATCCGTAAGTTATCAGTTTTGCTACAATCTCAAGTGTCTGCGGTGATGTATTGGAATACCGGAACACACCGGTGTCATGCATAATGCCTATGTAAAGTGCCTTGGCAATCTCTGCATCTATCATGGTTTTATCATCTATCACCTGATAGATGAGTTCACTTGCCGAACTGGCTGTAGGCACTACATAATTCACCTCTCCACACCCGTTTACATTACTGATATGATGATCAATATTAATTCTTTTTTTAGCAGCGTCAAAAAACTTTTCTGCCTCTCCTAAACGGGATTTTTCCGCATCAAGGGCAATAAACACATCAAAACAGTCTGTTACAGGCTGAAAATCAGAGCTGATTTCTTCTATTCCCTGAATACAGGAAAAAATATCCGCCGGTTTTTCAATCATAACCTGTATCTTTGCTTCTTTACAGACCTTCTTTAAGTAAAGGTAAAGTCCCATGACGGAACCCACGCAATCACCATCAGGTCTGACGTGTCCACTGATTCCGATGGTCTTTGCACCTTTTACTTCTTCATAAATCTTCATTTCACTAAACCTCATCATGATTATCATTACTGATTACATCATCTATCAATTTAGACATTCTTACACCGTAAGCAATGGATTCATCCACAATAAAACGGATTTCAGGTGTATTGCGAAGATTAATCTTCTTTGCAAGCTGATTTTTGATATAGCCTTCCGCACTCTTAAGTCCTGCCATCGTATCGGCTATTACCTGTTCCTCCCCGTAAACACTAATCCAAGCTTTACAGGTTTTTAAATCGGGTGCAACCTCCACTGCCACTACAGAGGTCAGTGGGCTGATTCTGGGGTCTTTCATCTCGCCTCTTATCACTTCAGCCAGTACTCTTTGCACCTCCCCGTTGATACGGGTATTTTTCATACTGTTTTTTCTCACCTGGGAACCTCCACCATAATATAAGCTTCCACAATATCAAGTTCCTGCATCTGGTCAAAGCCTTCAAACACAAGACCACATTCAAATCCGGCTCTGACTTCTTTTACATCATCCTTAAAACGTTTCAACGAAGCAAGTTCTCCCTCATAGATTTGTTCTCCCTCACGGGAAATACGCACTTTACAATCTCTCTGGAACGTACCGTCAAGCACATACGAGCCGGCTATATTACCTACCGCTGATGCCTTAAAGAGCTGACGCACCTCTGCATGACCGATTACTTTTTCCTCATAAACAGGATCAAGCATACCTTTCATAGCCGCTTCAATATCTTCTATTGCCTGATAAATTACCTTATACAATTTAACATCTACGCCTTCTCTTTCCGCAATTGCCTTAGCTGTTGCGTCAGGACGAACGTTAAAACCAATAATAATTGCATTGGAGGCAGAAGCAAGAGATACATCGGATTCATTAATGGCCCCAACACCTCCATGAATACATTTTACCACCACTTCCTCGTTGGACAGCTTCATAAGGCTCTGCTTAACAGCCTCAACACTGCCCTGTACATCTGCTTTTACAATAATGTTCAGTTCTTTCAGATTACCTGCCTGAATCTGGGTAAACAAATCATCAAGCGACATTTTGGCTTTCGTTTCTTCCAGCATTTTTGCCTTATTCTGTGCCAGATAAGTCTCTGCATAAGATTTGGCCACCTTATCACTTTCATGGGCAATAAATACTTCACCTGCACTGGGCACATCGGAAAGTCCGAGAATTTCAACAGGTGTAGAAGGAGCTGCTTCTTTTACTCTTCTGCCTTTATCGTCAACCATCGCTCTTACCTTACCGTGGCTTGCACCTGCAGAAATGAAATCGCCGACATGAAGCGTTCCCTTCTGAACCAGAACAGTTGCCACAGGACCGCGTCCTTTATCAAGTTCGGCTTCAATCACAAGTCCTCTTGCTCTTCTATCAGGATTTGCCTTAAGTTCCAAAATTTCAGCAGTAAGCAGAATGGTTTCCAAAAGGTCCTCAATTCCTTCCCCCGATTTGGCGGAAACAGGTACAAATTCCGTACTTCCGCCCCAATCTACGGGAATCAGTTCATATTCGGTCATTTCCTGCTTTACCCTGTCGATATTGGCACTGGGTTTATCAATCTTATTTACGGCTACAATGATTTCAATACCTGCCGCTTTTGCATGATTAATTGCCTCAACCGTCTGCGGCATCACACCGTCATCGGCTGCAACTACAAGAATGGCGATATCTGTAGCATTTGCACCACGCATACGCATAGCGGTAAACGCTTCATGTCCCGGTGTATCTAAGAAAGTAATTGTCTGACCGTTAATCGTTACAGTATACGCACCAATATGCTGTGTAATACCTCCTGCCTCTTTATCTGTCACATTTGTTTTACGGATGGCATCCAAAAGGGATGTTTTACCATGGTCAACGTGACCCATAACACAGATTACGGGAGGTCTGTTAATCAGTTTATCTTCTGCCTCTTCCTCTTCCTTAAGAAGTTCTTCGATGACATCAACCTTTACTTCTTTTTCACAAATAATATCATACTCAATTGCGATATTTTCTGCATCTTCAAAAGAAATTTCAGAGTTAACAGTTACAATCTGTCCCTGTAAAAACAATTTCTTAATAATGACAGAAGGCTGCATTTTCATCTTATCTGCCAAATCCTTGATGGTTAAAGAATCAGGAACGGTAATAACCTTAATCTGTTCCTCAGTAACCGTTTCTACTTTCTTTTCAGGCTTAATGAATTTACCGGGCTTATTTTTGCCTTTTACTGCAACATCATCCTCTTCATAGATAAAATCTTTTCTTGATTTCTTATCACGTTCCTGATTGCTCCTGCGTTTTTCTTCCGTTCTCGGCTTCTCCATTTCCCTGCCGGAAGCTTCCGAAAGGAAACTCTTATTCTGCTTCTCATTCTTTTTAAATCGATTGTCCTGCCCGCCATTTCCTCTTTCAGGGCGGCCGCCACCTTGATTAGGTCTGCCACCCCCCTGAGTATTGCCGTTAGAATGGAAATCATTCTTGCCGTTTGAAGTACCCTGACGATTACCGTAAGCGGTTCCTTTTGAATCATTCCTCTGATTTCTTTGTTCCTGATTACTGTTTGTTTTCCCCGGAATTCTTTCATCTTTAGAATATTTCTCCTCTTTTGCGGGAAATTTCTGTGCATTCATCATCTGCTGACCACTACTGTTTTTAGGCGTTTCTGCCGGTTTTGCCAGACCTGAAGCTTCTTTGTTTTCTTTTAAAGCAGTCATATTCCTGGCAGATAATCTCTCATCTTCCATTTTCCTTGCATTCTGTTTAAAATCAGGTCTTGTAGTTTCCGGTACGGATGGTGCCGTCAAAGGTTTAATAATCTTATGCGGTGCTTCCGCTGCACGTCCCTGCATCTGTCGGTTTCCCTGATTTTGCGGAACTCGTCTGTCGCCGTTACCCTGACGTTGTGCCGGGATATTGCTGTTATGAGGATTACTTACAAAAATAATCTTCTTTTTCTTTTTGGGTGGTTCATTTATCTCAGATCCTTTCGCCTCTTCTTTCTTATGTTCAGAATCTGATTTTTCTCCTTCTGCAGCCTGCTTAACCGTATCCTTAGCTGCCACACCGGTCTGCCCAAATTCACTTTTCACGAGTGCAATTGCCTCGTCGTCCAAAGAACTCTGTGCCGCCTTAACTTCTATTCCTTTATTCTGTAAATACGCAATCACTTCTTTGCTCTGCATATTTAATTCTTTTGCAAGTTCATGCACCTTCAATTTTGCCATTTATATACCTCCGTCTTGTTTTAAAGCTTCCAAATTCTTTACTATGTTTGCCGCCATTTTGGAATCCGTAACCGCAACAGATGCTCTCATCTGCCTGCCGATTGCCTTCCCAAGTATTTCTTTTTCACTATAAAAGTAAATCGGCACACTACGATACGTACACATATTGGTAAACATTTTTTTAGTATTGTCCGAGGCATCCGTTGCCACAACTACCAAATATGCCTTTCCTTCTTTCAACGCTTTTTCTGTTGAAAATTCTCCACTTACCAAATTTCTTCCTTTTGTTGCAAGGCCTAAAAGGGATAATACTTTATCCATTATCTTCATCGAACTCCTTTTCAAGGCTGTCATAGACTTCGCTTGGAATGCTCATTTTAAAAGACCGTTCCAATCCTTTATTGTTTCTTGCCTTTATCAGGCATTCCTTTGAAATGCAAAGGTAAGCACCTCTGCCGTTCTTTTTACCGGTTTTATCCAGCAAAATAGTCTCCTGCGGTGTTTTTAAAACACGCATCATTTCTTTTTTATTTTTCATTTCACCACAGCCGACACACTGTCTTAAGGGGATTTTCTTTGCCATACAGATGCTCCTTTCTTATTCAAGGTCTTCATCTACTGTTTCTTCATATCCCTCGCATTCTTCCTCATATTCACCCTCTTCGTATTCATCATATTCATCCATATAATCTTCATAACGGAAACCGGGGGCATCCTTAGCCTGTGTTTCACTCTTAATATCAATCTTATAGCCGGTCAGTCTTGCTGCCAGTCTTGCATTCTGACCTTCCTTGCCGATTGCAAGCGAAAGCTGATAATCAGGAACAACTACCTTTGCTGTCTTTTCATCCGGGTCGGCAAATACTGCAACAATTTTTGCAGGCGATAATGCGTTTTGAATCAGATTGCCGGGGTTTTCGTCCCAATTGATAATATCAATCTTTTCTCCTCTCAGTTCGTCAACAATTGAATTTACTCTTGCACCGTTCATACCTACACACGCACCGACAGCATCTACATTGGGATTGTTGGAACGAACCGCCATTTTGGTTCGACTACCTGCTTCTCTGGCAACACTCATAATTTCTACCGTACCGTCTTTAATTTCCGTTACCTCCGCTTCAAACAGCCTCTTAACCAGTTCAGGATGTGTACGGCTTACCAGAATTCTGGGGCCTTTCGGAGTATTCTTTACCTCAAGAATATATACCTTAATTCGTTCAGTAGGCTTAAACACTTCTCCTTTTACCTGTTCGCTTTCATTTAACATGCCATCGGCCTTACCGAGATTAATGCTGATGTTATTCCCTACATAGCGTTGCACGATACCGGTCACAACATCTTTTGCCTTCTCATAGTACTGATTATAAATAACACTTCTTTCTTCTTCCCTGATTTTCTGCAGGATTACGTTTTTTGCATTCTGTGTCGCAATACGTCCAAATTCCTTGGACTTTATTTCAATATTTAAAACATCACCCACCTGCGCGTCTGATTTGATTTTTTGTGCATCTTCCACGCTAATCTGAAGGCAGTCATCTTCCACTTCCTCTGTCACTACCTTTTCTGCATAACAAAGAAAATCGCAAGTTTCTCTATCAATCTCCACCTTTACATTATCAGACTTGCCAAAATGATTCTTACAGGCAGTAATAAGAGAATTTTCAATTGCATCAAAAAGAGTCTCTTTGCTGATTTCTTTTTCCTTTTCTAAAATATCAAGTGCTTCCATTAATTCTTTGTTCATTTTTTCATCCCTTTCCGTCCGCTTATGACTCATACACGGACCATCCTGTTTTTTTATTAAAAATCTAAAGCCAGCCTGACAGCGGCAATATCATTTCTTTCAAATATCAGTTCTCCGGTATCTTCCACGTCAATTATAAGCTGTTTTTCATCAAAGCATTTTAATATTCCTTCAAATTCTTTTCCGCCGGAAACAGGCTTATATGTTTTTAATTCTACCACCCTGCCGATACTCTTTTGTAAATGTTTATCCTTCTTTAACATCCGTCCAAGTCCCGGACTGCTAACTTCAAGAATATAGGCATCCTCAATAAAATCCGTTCTGTCAAGTTCATCCGAAAGTGCACGGCTTACTGCTTCGCAATCATTGATAGACACACCTTCCGGTTTATCAATATATGCTCGCAGGTACCAGTCACTGCCTTCCTTCACATACTCAATGTCATAGATTTCTACCCCATTTTTCTCTGCAATGGGAAGAAGCAGTTCTTCCGTCTTAGCTTCGTAGGTTTCTCTTTTAGACATTCTTTCACCTCTCTTAAATTATGCTTTTACACCAAAAAAGTGGACTTGCAAGTCCACTTTCAAGTAATCTATTTATATCACAATTCATATTAGCACCGTTTTGAATTAAAAGCAATAGCATTTATCAAATTTTTACAATTCTTTTTCCGTATCTTTTTCCGTATCACATTCCTGTTTATGTAGCCTTCCCAAAAGGACAACGGCAAGGAGCAAAAATCCAAAGCCTCCTATAATCCCTACAGGCAGTGGACCTAGAAATATATTGTACGGATTTTCCAATGATGTAAAGTAAACCCCTGCCGTGCTAAAACCGTTCAACATTCCATGTCCGATAATAGCCGGAATACAGCTGTTTGTTTTAATTGTAACATAAGACAAAGTTGTCCCAATGACCACGCAAAACAGACACATGGCTAAAATACCCGTATAGGGATACCCGGGATATCCCGTTCCATAATTATGTCCCATAACAATAAGCGGTACATGCCAAAGTCCCCAGATAACACCATTTAACAGGATTGCCGGCACGATCTTAAACTGCTCGAGCAGTCTCGGAAGTAAATACCCTCTCCATCCCCATTCTTCACCAAGGCAGTTAGCAACATTCAATATAGGTGCTAACACCACAGCGCGGATTATTTCTGCCATCATAATCTTTTGCACTTCCCGTGTGCTCATCTGCTGACCCGATTGTGCTGACAAAACTGCCGCAGCATAAGGCATATTTAAATCAAACGTTTGGGGAAACAGCAAAAAATACAACACGGCACCTGCAACAATAAGCACTGCAAACCCCGGCCATACAAGGGCATAATATTTCTTATGTTTACGAATATCCAGTCCAAAATACATTTCGCGTACGGCAAATCCTTCTTTTGTGACCGCCCTTGTAATCAGGGCACCGATTGCCGGTACAAACATTACCGTTGCTACAAGCGACTGTGCAAACATAGCTTCATTTATATCCGCACTACCCACTCTCGGTGCAATGATACCTATTTCAATACTATAAGTGATAACAAATGTAATACCCAGAAATATAAAAATTCTTTTTGTATTATCCTTCATTCATTCTCCTATCTATCTGCCAATACTGTAATACTCAACACCTGCCGCCTTCATGTCTTCCGGTGCATACAAATTTCTTCCATCATACACAAGCGGTGTATGCATCTTTTCTTTAAACTGTTCCGGTTTAAGCTCTTTCATTTCCTTCCATTCCGTAAACACAAAACAGATATTAGCCCCGTCCAGTGCTTCCTGTGCTGATGTTACATAATGCATGGTTCCCTTATCAAGACCGCCCTCCGGGAAAATCTGTTTTGCACGCTCTTCTCCCTTCGGATCATAGGCATAAATATCCGCTCCGCTCGCTAAAAGGAGCCTGATATTATCAATAGAGGGAGCTTCCCGCAAATCATCCGTACCCGCTTTAAAAGTAAGTCCAAGTACTGCTACCTTTAATTGACTGAAAGAAATCATTCTTTCCTTTGCTTTTTCAAATAATCTTGTCTTCTGGTCCGTGTTTACCTCTACACACGCCTCTACTGTACGCAGACGATATCCATGCTCTCTGGCAAGGAACTTAAGTGCCTTCGTATCCTTTGGAAAACAGCTTCCTCCAAAACCAATACCTGCATTTAAAAAACGGGAACCGATTCTTTCATCATAGCACATTCCCTTTGCCACATCCGTAATATCTGCTCCCACCAGTTCACAAAGGTTTGCAATATCATTCATGTAAGAAATCTTTAATGCCAGAAAGTCATTGCAGGCATATTTAATCATTTCTGCCGAACGTCTCTTTACGGAGACAATCGGCAGCCCAAAAGGCTCATAAATCTTTTTAAGAAGTGCTTCTGCTTCCTTACTTTCTGTACCGATGATAATTCTTGCTGCATGCAAAGTATCATGAACCGCCGTTCCCTGGGCAAGAAACTCCGGATTAGAGGCTACTTCCACTTTAACATCATTTACCAGAAAATCCTTAATAAACTGCTCTACTTTATCATTGGTACCTACCGGAACCGTTGACTTAACAACCACCAGACAATCTTTTTCGATGGTTTCCGCAATTTGTCTTGAAACGGTTGCAATGTAGCTTAAATTTGCACTTCCGTCAGGCATCTCCGGTGTACCCACGCCGATAAAAATAGCATCCGCATCCTTATATGCCTCTTTATAATCAGTTGTATAATGCAGTGTTCCCGCAGCATTATTTTTCCGCATCAGTTCTTCAAGCCCTTCCTCATAAATGGGAGAAATTCCCTGACGCATCATCTCCACTTTCTTTTCATCTACATCAACACAGGTAACACAATACCCCTGTTCCGCAAAACATACACCTGCTACCAGCCCAACATAACCGGTTCCTGCTACTGCTATTTTCATTTTCGTTTATACACCTTTCTCATTATTTAACTTTCTGTGTCGCCAAAATAACCTATATATTTTACTTCATATTTTCCTTTCGGGAATAAATACTTATATAAATCCACAAAATAATCATCTGTCATGCCGGCTATGAAATCCACCACTATATCATTGGCCTCCTGCCGGGTATAGTCAAAATCAGAATAATACCGTGTCAAACCTGTGATATAATCAATATGATGTGAATAAATCACGGAATGGGTATCGTGCTTTTTAATATCTTCAAGCAGCTTATAATATACCGCCCGAAACATGGGATTTATCTGATTTTGGTATACATCCTCTAACTTGGGATTTCCGTAAATCTGCCGGTAATTGTCTTTTTTCCCGTTGGAAAGTGCCTCAAAATATTCATCATCCATTTTAAGATAATCTTTACCGTAGCTGTTTTCCAAAATATTAACCGTCATGTTGTTAATAATTTCCGCATTTGTTGTTCCGATGCGTTCTCCGTAATACTTCGGACTGCTTTCAAATAAACCAATCTTCGCTGCATCCTGCCTGTCTTTACCAAGATATGCTATGATATCGGAAACCCTTACCACACAGCCTTCGAGTGTAGCCGGCACAAGGCGTTTCACGGCACTTTTCTTAGTATAACACTCTTCTACCTTTTCATCAAGCACCGTGAAATCCTCATAAGGTTTTGGTTTATACTCCTTTAACTCAAGTTCGCCATTATGACAGATAATACCGTCAAGGGTCTGCATACTAAGATTAAGCGGAAAAATTTTATCAAGTACCCTTGCACTGTGAATGTTGTGGTTAAAATACCTGCCTGTCTCTGCAAAATACAAATCATTCAGTTGCTTTTCCCCTGCATGTCCGAAGGGCGTATGTCCGATATCATGTCCGAGTGCAATCGCTTCTATCAAATCCGTGTTAAGCCCAAGTACACTGCCGATATTTCTGGCTATTCGTGAAACTAACTGTACATGCTGGGAACGTCTTGATATATCATCATTTTTGTACAGGGAAAAAACCTGTGTCTTATCCGCATATCTGTTATAAAAAGGAATATGCATTATCTTTTCCGAATCCCTTACAAAGGCCGGTCTCCAAAGATTCGCTTTATCATGGTCCATCCTTCTTCTTAACACCTGAACATCCTTACATGCATAAGGATTTTCCCAATGTTCATTTCTGTCATTTATAATTTTTTCCTGTAATTCTTTTGAAAGATTGTCATATTTGGGCATACTCTCCCCTCCTTTCAAACAGTATAGCAGGGACTTTTACAAAAGGCAATTTCAGATAACCGGAAGTTTTAGAAACGGTGTCCGCCACCGCCGCCGCTTCTGCTGTTTTCTCAATCAGAACATCCGTACATATTTTCCTCACTTACTCCTCTGTATTATTCATATAGCTTTGGGCGCATTCTTCCAGTTCCTCTTTTGCCTTTCTGAAACATTCAAGAAGTTTGTAAGAAAAAACACCGCATTCGCCCTGCAAAATCATATTGAACGCTTCGTCAAGAGGAATTGCTCCCTTATACACGCTTTCGCTGATAAGTGACTCATAACAATCCGCAATGGAAACAATCTGTGCCGAAACGGGAATCTCATCACCTTTTAAGCCGTCAGGATAACCGGAGCCGTCATATTTTTCATGATGATATCTTGCTATATCCTTACTGCACTGCGTATACTCATCCTCCCACAAATCCGCTATGCTGTTAATGATATCATATCCTCTGATGGAATGTGATTTTACATATTCGTATTCTTCATCCGTAAGCTTTCCCGGTTTTAATAAAACGGCATCCGAAATCATAACCTTTCCTATGTCATGCAGAACACTCGCAGAGGATATGACATTTATCTTTTCCTCCGTTAAGTCATATTCCGGATAATCCTGCATCATACGCTTTGCCAGAATTCCGGTAAAATCTTTGACCCTTCTGACATGTACCCGTTCTTCCGCATTGCGATATTCCACCACGGTACCTAATACATCAATAATTTTTTCATTGTTGCTTTTCAATTTTTCTGCCTGTTGCTGCAACAATTTGTACTGATTCTTAAGCGTAAGATTTTGCCTTTCCACCTTTTCTCTGAAAGCATTTCTCTGCCCGTACAGATCCACCAGTTTATCCACTCTCTGCCTGACAAAATCCGTATTGACAGGTTTCCGGATAAAATCGGAAATACCATAATCAAAGCACTCCGCCACCAGATTCACATCCTGTTCGCTGGTTACCACCAATATCGGAAACAAATCAAGATAATTTTTCTCATTCAAAAGTTTCAGAACGGTTACTCCATCCATTTCCGGCATCACAATATCAAGAAGTACTGCCGCAATCTCTTCCTTCCTTCTTTCTATCACTTCTAACGCTTCTCTTCCGTTTTGTGCCTCTGCAATTTCGTATTCATCTTCTAAAATGTTTTTCAGAACCTGGCGGTTAAACTTAGAATCATCCACTATCAATATTTTATTTTTCATAGGCCGCCTCCATTCCATTAATTATTTATGATTTCCACATCATCACATTGCTTACGGACAGTTATATTCCGTTGATCGTTTGCCATCCATCTGCAACCTTCCATTTCAAGTATGGTTCCCTCATGTGCCTGCCCGGCAATCACAAATTTAGCCTCTCGCGTCTTTTTTATTTCCTTCTCAAATTCTGCTTCCAATTCCAAAAAATGATCTAAATGTTTCTTTTTGGTGTAAACGGCATTTTCTATTTTGGTAAATATCGGCATATTACTGCGGACTTCCGGTGGAAATTTGGCTTTATATTCTTCATAAGAGCTAAGTACCATCTTAAGTTCCTGCCTTGTCTCCTGAATGGCATTTTTAACCAGTTTGTTTTCTTCCCATATTTTTTCATTCACATAAAGTTTAAGAACCGTACGAAGTCCTGCCTGATTTCCTACATTGTTAAGATAAAAGCCCTGCTCCGCCTGCGAGATGCCTCCGGCCAATACCCTGGTACTGGTAATTGTTCCTCCCGCAGACATTTGGCTGTTTAAACACTTATCCACTTCAATGTTCCCTTTTGCCACTACCTTTGTGGCTTCAAAGAATCGGCTGACAACATCTTTTTCTGCACGAATCATTCCTTTACCGCCGGAATTCATTCCCTTCTTAAGAACTACACATCCGTCGCTCTCAATCGTTGCCGCCTCCACGGTTCCGTCTATTACAACATCTCCCGATGCTTTTACTACCGTTCCGTATCCAACATCCCCAAGGATATGAACACTTCCGCCAAACACAATATTTCCGGTTGCCATGGTAATTTCATCAATCTGCATATGACTGGTAATTTTCATTTCGTCACCTTCCAGACTAATCATACCGTCCATAGTAGCCGTATAGGTTTTCCTGTCTTCCGAAATACGAAAACCCTGACCTGTCAGGATACGCTGTTCAGTACCTTTTCTTGCCTTTAGTACACTGCCTGTTACCGCATAGCCGTCCGTTCCCTCCCGGGCCTCATGGTAAACTGCCAGCTTCTGTCCTTCTTTTACCATTTCAAACCACTGGATATTCTGATAATCTACCGAACCGTCTTCCCGCACTTTAGGCTTTCTTTCTAAGTTTGTACGGAAGAAAAATTCGTACCGGCCGTCTTCTCCTTTATGCGGGATTTGGCCTTTGGCAATCAGTACAGGCTTTCTGCCACATTCACCACTGACAATTTTTTGTACCGCCTCTTCCAAAATCCCCATACGGATGCGGTTCTGCTCAAGAATTTCCAGAAGCCTTGCCCTGGTAACCGCTTTGTCTTTCGCCAGCACCGTCACATAAGCTTCCATGTCATTTGACACAAACTCAAACAAAAAGTCCTCTGACTTTATCTGACTTTGCAAAGCACGCTCTTTTTCACGATATATCACCTCAAGGATGTAAAGCCTCTTCTTTCTCATCTCTCCTTCCGTATATCTGAGCAACCGATATCCGTCCACATCCAATCCCTGTTCCAAACCGAGGCGAATTTCCCTCATCTGTTCCCACGAATATAAGGGACTACTGTATTTTTCAACTGCAATCTGTGCTTCAAGTCCTTTCCTGATCTCACGCATTTGCCGCCAGCTGTAATCCATCTTCGCATAAAGCGTTACATCTACGCCATTTTCCATACCTTTACAAATCTCTGCAATGGAAGCCGCCCGCAGTTCCTTTAAAAGATATCTGTCCGGGTTGATACTTTTCTCAAGAGCACGTCTGATTTCGTCAAGCTGTTCGGCGTCATAGCCGGCGTTAATATATTTCAAAATATTAATGCCGGCACTCAGGGCTTTTCTAAGCTGTCTGATTACACCGGCATCTAACCTTATATAATTGCACAGATTAATCCCCACCTGAAGTCCTTTACGGATCTGGCGCATTTTTTCATAAGATATTTCATGGGATGCATACAAAGACACATCCACGCCTGCTTTGAGACCTTCTCGGATTTCTTCCATCTGAAACCAGTCAAACTCCGTTTTAGCATAAACAGAAACGGGCAAATGTTCCATAAGCCCCAGCCTGATCTGACGCATCTGTATCGGAAGAAAATTTTTGTCTGCATAAACCGAAACATCAAGTTTCTCTTTTCGTCCTGCATCAATTTCCTCCATCTGTTCTTTTGTAAAACCGGCATTCAAATAATCTTCTCTCTCTGACAAAATCATTGTTTCCCTATCACTTTCCGTGAATCCCAATCCCATCTTTCCGTTTCTTACCAGTAACCGCCAAAACAGCATCTGTTTCTTAACACTATTTTAACAAAAAAATCATTCTATATCAATTAGGAATAAATGAATCAAAGATAAATAAATCAAATTTCTTTTTTGCTTCTTCCAAATCCTTCTGATTTTGAATTGTCCATGCCACCGAAAAGTGTTTATACATATTTCTGCACAGCCTTCGAGACAAAATATTGTGATACTCATGATTATATGCAACAAAATCCGGTTTCGTCATCCAATTGAACAATAAATTCTGTAATGCCCAATATAATCCGCCTTTATATTCTCCCTTTCTGATAAAAGCATCCGCAAGCTGTCCTCTGAACACATCATTATGATATCTCCGATACCAGGAAAGAACCATGGGGTTAAAAGATTCTATACAATAGTTTCCCTTATATTTTCTGAGCACCTCATCAACAACCGTGCAAACAGAAATATCCATCCATTCAACTTTTATTTCTATAATCAGAGGTACTTTTCCGTTTACCATTTTCAGCACTTCTTCCAGTCTCGGGATCTTTTCCTTACTGTTATATAAGAAAAACTGACTCAGTTCCTCATATGTATATTCACAGACTTTTCCTTCCTTACTGCATACTCTTTTAAGGTCAAAGTCATGAAAGACCACAGGTACACCATCCTTAGAAAGCTGTACATCCAACTCAATGCCATACCCTCTCTTTAACGCCCTTTGAAAAGCCGGCAATGAATTTTCCGGTGCATCGGAAGAGTTGTCATGAAATCCTCTGTGCGCATAATAAACACCTGTAAATTTGTATCTTTCCTTTTGCCTGCCCAGCCTTGGCATAATAGCCAGCAAATAAAGCAATGTTCCTGTTACTACTATCATAAATCCTATATATACTGCTATCATTTTTCCTCTCATTCCGTTGTTTCGGACAACTTTTCCAATCAATCTCCTGCATCAAAATGTTCAAGAATACTTTTTTTCCTGTCCGGTCGCGTATCACCGTGCTGCACCTGTGACATAGTAATATATGCCAGTACAGAAAACAATAACGCATACGGAAACAGTATTCTGTACGAAATATGCTCCATTAAAAGCCCTGACAGAATCGGTGTCAGAATCTGTGCCGTCATAGAAAAAGTATAGTAAGTACCGGTAAATTTACCAATATCGCATTCCCTGCTCATCTCCACTATCATCGGGTACGAATTTACATTAATCGCCGCCCATCCTGCACCGATAGCCGCAAAAACCACATTAATCCATGGCATAAAGGTGCCTGCAAAGCTTGCCGCCAAATAGCAAAAAACCGATATCATAATACCGCCGAGAATCGTCTTTTTACGTCCAATTTTACCGGCAATATTACCAATGGGAATATAACTGGCAATCGCCGCAACCGTTGCCACCATCAGGCAATCGGCAAAGCCTCCCCCTTCCATCTTCCATACCACCTTAGTATATCTTGAAAAAGCTGTTGCAACCGCATTATAAGCCATAAACCACAAAAACACAGACAACAGAAGAAACATCATACTGCGCTTTACCTCCGCAGGCATGATTTTCTTTTCTTCCTGCATTTCTTCCTGCATTTCTTTCTGTAAAACATCCTCCGTTTCCATCCGTTCGCCGGTCATTTCCTCATAAGTACGAATTTCTGCCGCCACCTGTTCTTTTACCTTTTGTTCCTTAATGGTAACGGCAAGAACTCCGACAGCAACCACCATGCATCCGGCCACACTGATAAATAACGGCAAATAATCCGGTCTCACACCGTCACCGACCAGAACCTTTATCATAAGCAAAGTATAAACACCTCCCACAGCACCCATCAGATTGATGACTGCATTTCCCTTGCTGCGCAGCCTGTTTGGTGTTAAATCCGGCATTAATGCCACTGCCGGAGAACGATACAATCCCATGCAAAGCAGAATGGCAAACAGTGTACCTATAAAAAGAACTGCATTTTCCGTACTGTCCGCTACCGGCAGAAACATGAGGAAAAAAACAGCCAGGAAGGTTCCTCCCACAATAAAAGGCATTCTTTTCCCAAACCCGGTATTTACCTTATCTGACAAAGTGCCAAATAACGGCAGGAGAAATAACGAAAGTACATTATCTGCCGCCATAAGTATCCCCGTTACCGTCTCACCCAATCCAAACGTATTCTGCAAAATAAGAGGTATGATATTATCATACATCTGCCAGAAAGCCGATATTGACAAAAAAGCAAGTCCAATCAAAAATGTTCTCTTATAATTCAGTTTCATAATCACATCTTCCCCCCTATGAACAGTTTGTCTTATGATTAGATTATAACCGAATCAAATCATATCCTCAAGCACAATTACGTTAAAATCCTTCAGGGAATACTTGAAAAAAAACACCTTTTATGTATAATAGGTCTTGTGGCTAAAAACATAGAAAATATGAGGATTTAAGAATGATTAGTGCAAACAACGTAACCTATCGTGTCGGCAAAAAAGCCTTATTTGAGGAGGTAAATATTAAATTTACGGAAGGAAACTGTTACGGTCTTATCGGAGCCAACGGTGCCGGTAAATCTACCTTCTTAAAAATTTTATCCGGTCAGCTTGAAACTACCAACGGTGATATCAGCATGACTCCCGGTCAGCGTCTGTCCGTACTTGAACAGGATCACTTTAAATATGACGAATATCCGGTTATGGATGTTGTTATTATGGGTAATAAACGCCTTTATGAAATCATGAAAGAAAAAGACACTATTTATGCAAAAGAAGATTTCACGGACGAAGACGGTATCCGTGCAAGTGAATTGGAATCTGAATTTGCCGAAATGGACGGCTGGGAAGCAGAATCCAATGCAGCCATGCTCCTTAACGGACTCGGAATCGGTACGGAATTACATTACGCCATTATGAGTGACTTAAACGGTAACGAAAAGGTAAAGGTTCTCCTTGCAAAAGCTCTCTTTGGCAACCCTGACATCCTGTTACTCGACGAGCCTACCAACCACCTTGATTTAGACGCCATTGCATGGCTTGAAGAATTCTTAATCAACTTTGATAATACCGTTATCGTGGTATCCCACGACCGTTACTTTTTAAACAAAGTCTGTACCCATACAGCAGATATCGACTACGGCAAGATTCAGTTATACGCCGGCAACTACGACTTCTGGTATGAGTCCAGTCAGCTTCTTATTAAACAGATGAAAGAAGCCAATAAAAAGAAAGAGGAAAAAATTAAGGAATTACAGGAATTTATTTCCCGATTCTCGGCAAATGCTTCTAAATCCAAACAGGCTACCAGCAGGAAACGTGCCCTTGAAAAAATTGAGCTGGATGAAATCAAACCCTCCAGCCGTAAATATCCTTACATCGATTTCCGTCCCGA
>CAYWHY010000025.1:0-22834 GCA_964458255.1 uncultured Lachnospiraceae bacterium
TGACGGTCTGACTTCCCTTTTATATCTGCATCTATCTTAAATTATAGCAAAAAGGCAGGTGTAGCACAATGACGAATGAGCAGATAGTTGAGAAAATCCGCAACGGTTATTCGGTAACGGAAAATATGCAGTTGTTGTATGAAAGCAATTTGCCATTGATAAAACGAATGGTAAAGCCTTATGCAGCCTATGAGAACGCAGAGGACTTATTGCAGGAAACATATTTCGGATTGTGGGAAGCAGTACAGCATTATGAATCTTCTGAAAATGTTTTATTTATGACGTATGCCTCAGCGTTCATTTACGATTCCTATGAACGAAGAGAACATCACTAAACTGATAAGTTATTTAGAAAGCAAATTATCGCTAGAGACACTTGCGAAAGTGCAAAGAGCGTTAATGACTGCAAAGTTAAGAACAAAAATCAAGGAGCGAGATAATTTTATATGTTGCCAATGTGGAAATTCAGTTCATAAGGAACGTAAAGCATACTTTGATGCCAAGACAAAGATTCATTTGTTGAATTATATTGAATCTGGGACAGATAATAATAAAGCATTATTTGTTTTGTTGAATAAACCACATAATAGGCTTACTGAAAGTGGTGTGGAATTACGTCTTAGAGAAATGGAAAACGCTTGGGTGTTGAAAAACCATGTTGAGTCAAAATAATGTAAAATTGTCACGTAGGAAATATATATCACAAACCACAAGGCGTAATGACGTTGTATTGACGCACAAAATAAGAAGTGTTATGATAAAGAAAAACGAGGAGGTATGTCTTATGGATACAAATTTAAATGTTGCTATTGCTCCCAAGGATTCAACTTTTCAGGTAAGAATAAATTCAGAAATCAAAAGAGCTGTTGAGGATATTTATGCAAAAACCGGAATGACATTGACGGATGCATTTAATACCTTTATTCAACAATCTTTAAATGTCGAAGGACTTCCTTTTATAGTGACAAAAAATAGTAAGGAAGCATTGAAGGAACAGGCAATGGCAATGCTTATGCTTGATTTAAGAAGAGCTGAGGAACGAGCTGACGCAGAAGGCTGGATTGATGCAGATGATTTAGAGCGTGAATTGGGGGTACTTGATTGAAAAAGATAAAATATACTCCTGATGCAGCGGATAAGTTACGAGCATTAAAGATAACAATATCGCAAGAATATGGTTTGAATAGTGCTAAAAAAATTGTTAAGAGCATAACAGATGCAATAAGAGGACTTTGTAAATATGTAGAAAAGGGACCGGAAGTATCGAAAATGTTTCGCGTAGTGTCAGATTATCGGTACATATTTGTGTCTGGAAATTATGTGTTTTATAGGATCGAAGATAAGTATATTCGAATAATCAATCTTTATCATGAGAAAGAAGATTTTATGTGGCAGTTGTTTGGGGTAGATACCACACCACAGGAAACAATAGGTTATTGGAATGAATAGAACAGAAGATTTGAATTGTATGGTGGATATAAAGCATGCGACGCAAAGACAGAGAAGTTCAAAATATGCAAAAGTTAATTATACTCAGAGGGAATTCAGGTAGTGGGAAAACCACGATTGCTAAAGAATTACAAAAGTGCTTTGGTGCTAATACCATGCTTATTTCGCAAGATGTAATCAGAAGAGATATGCTTAAAGTCAAAGATGGCGAAAATACAAAGGCATTACCTCTGATGAAAGAACTTTTGATATATGGTCATAGTCATAGCGATATTGTTATATTAGAAGGAATTATGTATGCGGATTGGTATAAGCCATTATTTGAATTGTCTGTTCAATTGTATGGTGCAGAAGTGTATGCTTACTATTTTGATTTGCCATTTGAGGAGACCTTAAAGAGACATCAAACAAAACCTAATTGTCGTGATTTTGGCGAGGATGAAATGCGAGGATGGTGGCGTGAAAATGATTTTTCAGAGGTGTTGAATGAAGTCCGTATTACCGCTGAAAGAAATATTGATAATATTGTTGGAGATATATTCAATACAGTTTTAGAAGCGTAATTTTCGGCCGGTAATAAGGTGCCGGTTGATTTGCCGGAGAAGGGCTTGCCGGAACAGGTGACGACATCTAAACTCAAAATATCAAGCCTTATGGAAAGAAACTTGTTATAGTATACTTAAGAAGTACTTCTATTACATTAAGGAATGAGTCATTATGAACAATTTGGAAATCCTAGCCAATGCGTTAGAGTTTATCGAAGGAAATTTGCAGAACGAAATAAAAACACAGGATGTTGCAGATGCCTGTTATTGTTCAAAGTCTGCTTTGGAGAAGATTTTCCGTCATGTCAGCAGGTTGAGCGTGCGTGAATACCTAATCAAACGCAGAATGACTGTTGCAGCGAGAATGCTCGCATCTGATAAGGATGTTAGCGTACTCGATATCGCACTGGCTTGCGGTTACAGTACCAATGAGTCTTTTACAAGAGCATTTAAAGGGGTATGGAATTGTAATCCTTCTGAATTTAAGGCAAGAAAGGATATTTTTGAATTGTTCCCGAGGATTTATTTATCAATTCAAAACGGAGGTACTTATATGAGCGAAAGAAGACATGTAGATATTAGTGAAATGTATGATTTGTTTGTACAGAGAAAAAATTGTTATTTTATATGTTGTGATATCAGAAGTCTGATGCCAATCAATGAGATTTCGTACAAGGCAGGTGATATTGCAATATTGGAATCCTTAAACCGCATGGAACGTGAGGCGGGAGAAGATGACATTGTATTCCGTATCGGTGGTGATGAGTTTGTGATGCTGACAGGCAGTGAAAAAAAGGAATATGCAGAGAATATTTGTGAGAGAATTAAAGCATACAATGGACAGCCGATTGTCTATCAGGGAGAAGAGATTCCGTTAAATCTTTATGTAGGTGCGGTGAAATTTGAAGGGACAAATTTGCGGTACAGAGACTTGTATGAGCAGTTACATATGAAAATATTAGATTGCAAGAAATAAAGCAGAAAGTGCGGCATAGGTCCGCACTTTTTTGATGCCTCAAATTTGGAAAATATTATCCATATCATTTTTGTAGACAATTATGGGAATATACTGTAAAATACAAGAAAAAAGTAGGTGAGTCAGTATGAGTGAAGGAAATAAGAAATTTTGTACAAATTGTGGCTCTGAAGTATCGAATGAAGCAAAGTTTTGTATGAATTGTGGAAATAAGTTAGAAATACCTGTTGTGGAAACTGTAAACAAAGAAGCACTTTCGGAGAATTCTGAAACCGTTGAAGCTGTTGAAACCATTGAAAATACAACACCGGTCGAAGAGGCAGAAATTGATATCCATTATGAAGATGAGCCTGTTAATTCCGGTGTATATTCAAATCCTCAATACTATGAAACAGAGACAATAGCACAGGAGGAAAGCGGCGGAAGTATCGGCTTTTCCATTGCGTCTATGGTGTGTGGTATTCTTTCACTTTTATGTTGTTGCTTTGACGAGATTGGTTTGATTTTAGGAATTGCGGCTATTGTATTGGGCGTCATTACGCTTCGTGAAGAACATGATGGAAACGGAATGGCGATTGCGGGTATTACAACAGGTGCCATCGGACTTATTATAGCAATTGGTTTTTTAATTATAGGTGGCCTTGCCTTTTGGGACGTAAGCGATATTTTTGAGTAGTAGTAATTATGAGACAACGGGCAGATGCAATATTTTATCATATCGGAAAGGTAATTTGGATTCCTGTATTGGCGGCAGGCTTGTGGTTTACAAAATATGGCTATTCAAATTATGGTGACTTGTTTGCTTGTTCTATATACGAAAAAACAGGAATTCCTTGCCCCGGCTGCGGTGGAACCAGAGCATTTTATCATTTGTTTCTGGGTGAATTAAGAAATAGTCTTACATATCATCCGGCGGTACTGTTTACAGCAGTGGCTTATTTGCACTTTATGTTTCTTTATTTTTACAGGAAACATATCAGCAAAGGGACAAAGGATAAGGAAATCCATGTTGAATATTATGCATACGCGGTAGTGGTTGTTATACTTCTTCAATGGATGGTTAAATTACTTGATTTTTTTAATATCTAACAATAAATCAAAATCAAATTAAAAGGGAGACTGCGACTCATATGAGTTGCAGTCTCCCATAAATTTTCAATAAATCAAAAATTTTTATTGTGCTTCGACGGCACCTTCTTCGGAATTTTCGGTCTCTTCCGGTTCCCCGGAGGTTTCTGTTTCATCCTCATTGGTATAAATTTCTTCCGGGATATCCCCATGGAGAATAGAAACAATATACTGAAGTCTTACATTGGCACGGTCATAATTTTGCTTGGCAACGTCTGACGAAACAGAATCAAAGGCTTCACCTTCAAAAGCCTGATGATAATAGAAAACGGCTTCTGACATATAGGAACTGGCTTCGTCGGCAAGTTCCTCCACTCCGGGGAAGCCCTCCGGCACGGTGAGCTCAGCCATTTGTGAAAAAGTGTTGTTCATAGCATCAAGGACAATAAGAAGCTCGGTTGCAGCACTTTCGGATTCGGGATTGATTGCGTTTATTTGAGAGTCATATGTCTTTAAACTTTCAAAAATTTCATTCATACTTGTTTTGTATGCATCCAGTTCGGCACTGTTGCCGCATCCGGCAAACAGAAAGGTAAGAGTAAGAAGCATACATAATAATCGAAGTTTCAAGGTAGTTCCTCCTAAGTATATCCGTTTTCATATGTATATAAATTATCACAGTTATCAATTTAAATCAAGAAATAGTACTTGAAAAGATTATGATTGTGCAATTGTAGTTTCAGAAAAATTATGTTAATATGAGTAAATGATAGTCTGAATATGCGCAGGCTGTTACGATATAAAAGTACATAACGGAGTTGTCAAATGAATCTGAATGAATTTAAACAATTAACAGATAACAGACTTCTTTTTCTGGATGGAGCTACCGGTTCAAACCTTATAAAAAGAGGTATGCCTGCCGGTGTTTGTCCTGAAAAATGGATTTTAGAACATAAAGATATTTTTATTGGTTTGCAAAAAGAATATGTGGAAGCAGGCAGCAACATCATCTATGCACCCACATTTACAGCCAATCGTGTGAAATTAAAAGAATACGGATTGCAGGATGATTTGGTAAAGATTAACAGTAAACTGGTGGCGTATTCAAAAGAAGCGGCAGACGGAAAGGCTTATGTCGCAGCAGATATTACCATGACAGGCGAACAGCTTGCACCCATGGGAAGAATGGATTTTGAGGAATTGATTTCCGTTTATAAAGAACAGATAAAAGTAACCTGTGAAGCCGGTGCTGATTTGATTGTAGTGGAAACCATGATGAGCCTGCAGGAGACAAGAGCTGCACTGATAGCAGCTAAGGAAGTGTGTGACCTTCCGGTTATGGTGACTTTAACCTTTGAAAAGGATGGTAAAACATTATATGGAACCGATGCAGTGACAGCCGCCGTTACATTGGAAAAATTAGGAGCCTGTGCATTCGGTGCTAATTGTTCCACAGGACCTGATCAAATGATAGAATTGATTCAGAATATTTCTGAAGTGGTATCCATTCCTGTTATTGCGAAGCCGAATGCGGGACTGCCTGCCTTAAATGAACAGGGGGAGACTGTTTATGATATGGATGAAGCGACTTTTGCAGAAGGAATGCAGGAACTTGTAAAATCAGGTGCTACCATTATTGGTGGTTGTTGTGGTACTTCGCCGGCATATATTAAAGCACTTTCTGATGTGTTGAAAGGAAAAGAAGAAGCAGTTGTTAAGGCACTGAAAGAACGCAAGGCATCATCTGTGAATAAGCATATACGTTATCTGACCTCCGAAAGAAAAACAGTTGCTTTCGGACTCAATGACCCTTTTATGATAGTGGGGGAGAGAATCAATCCTACCGGCAAGAAAAAATTACAGGAGCAGCTACGTGCAGGCAATCTCGAAATGGTGCTTGATTTTGCTGAAGAACAGGAAGAGTGCGGAGCCTCTCTTCTGGATATCAATGTCGGAATGAGCGGCATTGACGAGAAAGATATGATGGTGAAGGTGCTTGAAGAAGTAACCCTTGCTTCTTCCTTGCCGCTTGTACTGGATTCCAGTCATGTGGATGTAATGGAAGCAGCACTTAGGAAATATCCGGGTCGTGCACTGATCAACTCTGTTTCCGCGGAAAAAGAGAAATTAGAGAAAATGTTGCCTCTTGCAAAAAAATATGGTGCAATGGTTCTTCTTCTTCCGTTGTCGGACAAAGGATTGCCGGAAAGCCTTGCCGAAAAAATTGAAATTATCGAAATGCTTACATGCGAAGCTTTTAAGAACGGACTTAACAAGGAAGACCTTGTAGTGGACGGACTGGTAGCTACTGTGGGTGCAAATCCTGAGGCAGCAAAAGAAGTATTATCTGCCATAAAATATTGTAAAGAAAACGGCTATGCAACCATTTGCGGATTGTCCAACATTTCTTTCGGACTTCCGGAAAGAAGCTTTATCAATACCGCATTCCTTACCATGGCAATCAAGGAAGGCCTTACCATGGCAATCGCAAATCCTTCACAGGATCTTTTGGTAAATATAGCCTTTGCATCGGATTTACTTATGAATAAGGAAGAGTCTGACATTAGATATATTGAGCGGATAGCACGTTATCAGCAAAGGAAACCGGTTATGGTTCCTGTTGCAGATTCAGGCAACGGGACAGAAAACGTCCCAATTTCTGATGACAGTCAGACGAATGAAAACAAAGCAGATGATTCTGCTCAAAAGCAGGTTTTCTCTGATGTACTTAAAGGAAACCGTAAGCAAATCTTAGAACATACAAAAGCAGAACTTGCTGAGGGGACAGCAGCTTCTCAAATTTTAAATGAAATGTTACTTCCGGCGATTAATGAAGTGGGCAGACTTTTTGACACGGGAAAGTATTTCCTGCCGCAGTTGATAGCAAGTGCTGAAGCCATGAAAATTTCGATTGAATATTTAGAGCCGCTACTTGCTACCGGCAGTGAACAGGATGAAATGCCTACCGTCGTCATTGCAACTGTCGAAGGAGATATTCATGATATCGGCAAAAATTTAGTTGCTATGATGCTTAAAAATTACGGCTTCCGGGTCATTGATTTAGGAAAAGATGTTCCCCGTGAAGAAATTATTCGAACAGCGAAGGAAAACAATGCTTCAATTATAGCATTATCGGCACTCATGACAACTACCATGCAGGAGATGCGTCGAGTGATTGAATTTGCGAATGAAAATGGTTTGGATTCCAAGGTGATGATAGGTGGTGCCGTTATCACGGAAGAGTATGCCGACGAAATCGGAGCCGACGGTTATTCAAAGGATGCTGCCGATGCGGTGAAAGTCGCCATGAAGCTTACCGGGATTTCATAAGAACATTATAATAAGAAAGGCAGGATAACATAGATGATAGGTGCAGATGCGATTGTAAAATGTTTGGAAGAAGAAGGCGTAGAATACGTTTTCGGTTATCCGGGAGTAGCAATTGCCCCCTTTTATAACAGTATTTTGGAGTCTTCCGTTCAGACTGTTTTAATAAGAACAGAACAGAATGCGGCACATGCGGCAAGCGGACTTGCAAGAGTGTCCAGCAAAGTTGGTGTGTGTGCGGTAACTTCCGGCCCGGGGGCAACCAATGTAATTACAGGGATTGCTACGGCTTTTGCGGACAGTATACCGCTTGTATGTATTACGGGACAGGTAAATTCATCTCTGCTTGGCAGTGATGTGTTTCAGGAAGCTGATATAACGGGTGCTGTGGAGTCGTTTGTCAAGTACAGTTATCTGGTGAAAAATGTGGCAGATATTCCCAGAATCATGAAAGAGGCGTTCCATATTGCCAATACAGGAAGAAAAGGACCTGTTTTGATTGATGTGCCCATTGATATCCAGAATGCGGAAATTAAAAAGTTTTCCTATCCGGACAGTGTTTCCATGCGTACTTATAAGCCTACTGTAAAAGGAAATATGGCACAGATTAAGAAGGTGGTGGCAGAGCTTGATAAAGCAAAAAAACCAATTATATGTGCCGGCGGTGGTGTGCTTTTGTCTGATGCAGAAAATGAGCTTAGAGCTTTTTCTGAAAAATATAAAATTCCTGTTGTTTCTACAATGATGGGAATCGGCGCCATGCCTACAAAGCATCCTATGTATTTTGGTATGGTGGGAAATAACGGGAAACCTTATGCAAATCGTGCCATGAACGAATCGGATTTACTGATTATGGTTGGTGCAAGAGTGGCAGACAGAGCGGTAAGCCAGCCCGATCTTATTACGGAAAACAAAGTTTTAATTCATATTGACGTAGACCCTGCTGAAATTGGCAAGAATGTAGGTCCTACCATTCCGCTTGTAGGAGATGCAAAGCATATTTTTGAAGATTTGACAGCTCAGGAAATGGTTTGTGACCATGAAGAGTGGCTTGAAACACTTGCGGGATATCGTGAAAATATGGCTCCTAAAAGAAATCCTAACCCTGATTATGTGGATCCTGCCGCATTTATTACAAAATTATCCGAAAAAATGCAGGATAACGGTGTTTATGTGGCTGACGTAGGACAAAACCAGATTTGGTCCTGTGGATATCATATTGTAAAAGGCGGCAGGTTCTTAACGAGTGGCGGCATGGGCACCATGGGATATTCCATTCCGGCAGCCATGGGTGCAAAAATCGCAGATAAGAGCAGACAGGTTATCGCTGTATGCGGTGACGGCTCATTCCAGATGTCAATGATGGAACTTGCAACCATGAATCAGCATGATGTACCCGTAAAGATTGTTGTGCTTAAAAATAATTATCTTGGTATGGTACGCCAATATCAACATTTTACTTACAAAGATAATTATTCTGTTGTAGATTTATCAGGAAGTCCCGATCTTGAAAAATTGGCTGATGCATACAATATGGATTTCCTTCGTCTTAAAAATATGGACAAAGCAGATGAAGTAATTGATAAATTCCTTGCAGAAGACAAATCGATGTTGCTTGAATGCTTGATTGATCCCATGGATTTGGTGTGAGAAAGGAGTCTCTTTGCTATGAAAAAAATATATTCCGTTTTAGTAGAAAACCGCTCCGGTGTTCTTTGCAAAGTTGCAGGGCTGTTTTCAAGAAGGTGTTTCAATATTGATTCACTTGCCGTTGGCGAAACAGATGATAAAGATGTTTCCTGCATGACAATTGTCAGCAGTGGTGATCAGAAAATTTTTGAACAGATTGAAAAACAGCTTAATAAAAAACTGGATGTTATTAAGGTTAAGACTTTTAATGAATCAAGCAGTATCAGCAGAGAGCTTATGCTGATTAAAGTAAAATACAACAAGAGTAACAGACGTGACATTATGGAAATCTGTGAAATTATGAATGCACAGATTGTTGATATGTCTAAAAATATGATGTTGATTCAGATGTGTGACCTTCCGGAGAGAACGCAACTGCTTATAGATATGTTTGCTTCCGTAAGCATTGTTGAGGTTGCCCGTACCGGAACACTGGCACTTCAGAAATGTAAAGAAACAGAATAGTATCATTATATATAACAAATGTTAAAAAACATCAAAAAAAATGGATAAAATGGTGCAGTTGACTTTTGTATGTCAAATTGATAAAATAATGCTTAAATGTTAAGGAGGGTTTCACCGTGCATAGAAAAGTATTTCAGCTTTTAGTAGATAATACATCCGGTGTGCTTAGCCGTATTTCTGGTTTGTTCTCAAGACGCGGTTATAATATTGAGAGTATTACTGCCGGAGTGACAGCAGATCCCCGATTTACCAGAATTACAATTGTTGCTTCCGGTGATGACGAAATTCTTGATCAGATTGAGAAACAGGTTGCAAAGCTTGTTGATGTGCGTGATATCAAAGAACTTGAGCCGGACAACAGTGTATATAGAGAATTGACCCTTGTCAAGGTAAGAATTAACGCTGATCAGAGGCAGGGGGTTATTTCGATTGCAGACATTTTCAGAGCAAAGATTATTGATGTGGCTTCTGACAGCTTGATTGTTGAACTCACAGGTAATCAGGCCAAAATTGATGCATTCCTTAATCTGTTAGAGGGATATGAAATATTGGAACTTGCAAGAACCGGTATTGCCGGTCTGGGTCGAGGAACGGAAAACGTTACCTATTTATAGGTTTTGTTATAATAATAATTTTTATGAGGAGGTATTCCTCCGTAAGAAAGGAGTCATACAAATGGCAAATATTTATTATCAGGAAGATTGTAATCTGTCTTTATTGGAAGGAAAAACAATCGCAGTTATCGGCTATGGCAGCCAGGGACATGCACATGCATTAAACGCAAAAGAATCAGGTTGTCATGTTATTATCGGTCTTTATGAAGGATCCAAATCATGGGCTAAGGCTGAAGCACAGGGATTTGAAGTATATACAGCAGCAGAAGCTGCTAAGAAGGCAGACATCATCATGGTTCTTATTAATGATGAATTACAGGCTTCTATGTACAAGAAAGATATTGAACCTAACTTGGAAGAAGGCAACATGTTAATGTTCGCACACGGTTTCAATATTCACTTCAATCAGATTGTACCTCCTAAATTCGTTGACGTTACCATGATCGCTCCTAAGGGACCCGGACATACTGTAAGAAGCGAATATCAGGCAGGCAAGGGTGTTCCCTGTTTAGTAGCTGTTCATCAGGATGCTTCAGGCAAGGCTCTTGATAAGGCACTTGCGTATGCGCTTGCAATTGGTGGAGCAAGAGCAGGTGTTCTTGAAACAACATTCAGAACAGAGACAGAAACAGACCTTTTTGGTGAACAGGCTGTACTTTGCGGTGGTGTTTGTGCACTTATGCAGGCTGGTTTCGAAACATTAACAGAAGCCGGTTATGATCCCAGAAATGCATACTTTGAATGTATTCATGAAATGAAACTGATTGTAGACCTTATTTACCAGTCCGGTTTCGAAGGAATGAGATATTCCATTTCCAATACAGCTGAATACGGTGATTACATTACAGGACCTAAGATTATCACAGATGAAACTAAGAAAGCGATGAAGAAAATCCTGAAAGATATCCAGGATGGTACTTTTGCAAAAGACTTCCTGCTTGATATGTCTGCTGCAGGTGGACAGGCTCACTTCAAGGCTATGAGAAAATTAGCTGCTGAGCATCCGTCCGAACAGGTTGGTAAAGAAATTCGTAAGCTGTACAGTTGGAACAACGAAAGCGAAAAGCTGATTAACAACTAATAAATTTCCAGGAAGATGAAAAGGGTTATCGGCACAGGGTGTCGGTAACCTTTATTTATCTGGAGTATGCAGGAGAAAACCATGATTTTAAAACAGTGCAATGCGTTTATACTTCCGGTGATTTATAAAAATTCATATGATGAATTGTGTATGCAATTAATGGAAAATGCAGTTTTTAGAGAATTGCATGAGATGGGAGAAAGCGAGCTGCATCCGTTTTTGAATCATCGATTTTGGAAAGGTGATAATCCGTCTTGTCGAATATTTCAATTGGATGCCAATCATGGAAAAGAATTACTGGTATCTTTATATGATACTAAACAGAAAAAGAGTTTCCGTATTTCTGAACTTAAGATATACTTGTTCAAAACCGGATTGTTATTTTTGATTGTTTCGACTGATTACGGAAAGAATAATTCGCCGGAAGAAATTTTGGAGAGAAATACTTACTTAAAAGATACATATATTCATCATGAGCGTTTCCTGATACTGGATAAAGAACTGAAATTATGTGATGCACTTAATAAGGATGTATTTGAAAACACTTACGGAACTGTTAAAATTAAGGGTGAACCGGATGAGAACGGTATTGTTTCAGTTTCGTTATCGACAAAAGAAGCAACACTTGACGTATATGCCAGACTGTTTAAAAACCAAAAGGAAAATAAATTTTTAACTATAGATGAAGGTTTCTTTGTAAAGAAAAATGAAAATATTTTGCGTGTATATAAGAAGCAAAGTTTTTCGTTGTCGTATATTGTGGAATTATTGACGCAGAAACTTGGAATTCTCTGTGATGATTATTTTTCAAGCAGTGAGAATAATCGGTTTTTAAAGAAAGCGTTTGTTTTTAATTCTTTTACTATGGAAGAGCATGATGCAGATAAGGCAGAAGAATATCTGTTTTATTTATCACACGGATACGGAAGAAAATATCAATATGATGAAAAGTGTTGTTCAAACTACATAAGGCCGTTTAAAAATTCCTACTGGTCAATTACAAGAGAGGGGATTTCCAATATCAATCTTGTTTCACCGGATGATAAAAACAGCTTTTTCATGAATTCATATGAAGAGAGATTTATGACAATTTATCTTTGGATTTATGTTTTGGTGCTTCATCAGTCTTTCGGCCTTCGATATATGACCTGCCGGATACTTAAGCTATATCAAAACAGTGTGGAAGCAGAGACTTCCAAAGATAAAAATGTTTATTCAAAATTGCTTGATGAGATGGAGAATGTAAAACAGCTGGGAGATTTATTTCTCTTGGAATATGTGTTCTCTGATGTTAGCCAGATTACTCATCAAAATGAGATTTTTAAAGAACTTTGGAATGTTTTTCAAGTTGAAAGACTGATTGAAGATTATAAAAATCATGCGGCTATCTGTGAAGATATATTGAATCAAAAAAACCAAAGAAAGTTACAGAAAAAGATAAATATTATTGCATGGGCTTCCGGAATTTTTGCGTTTTTTACCGCAGTTACGGAAAGTGTGCTTGCTATTTATGAAATAGGTGCAATTTCTTTATATTTGTTATATAGTATTATAGGAGTGTTGCTTATTGCAACAATTGTATATTGGATTATGCAAAAGAAGAAATAAAACAGGAGTACGGGGGAGACGGGATGGATAAAGCAGTTGCAGAAAACAAAGTAGAGGATAAATTCAGTATTATCCAGAAAGCAATGGACGATAGGGCTTATGATATTGTTGTAAAAGAAAGCTGCGGATTGTTTGAAGTGGCTTTTAAAAAGATTTTTCAGGAAGCTGTAGTTACTTTGAATTTCGAAGACAGAAACATATTGCTTGAAAAAGAAAAAATAATCGGCAAAGGAAAAAAAGGTGTTAATGATTTCGGCTTTGGTGAATTAGTTGGATTGTTCCGTGAAACCGGTTTGATGAAAAAATGGGCAGAAGCAAGTAAACGGGATATCGGATTGATTGATACTATTAATTACAATTCAATTGTAAATTTAAGAAATGCTCTTGTGCATAATGGCGGCAATTGCGGGCAGGTAGAGGCTGATCTGGTGTTTAATTATGTAAAAAATTTATATGCCACATTGGGGCTTATTAATCTGGAAAAGGCCATTACCGATTCTTTTGAACCGCCTAAGAATAGCTCCGGTATCGAAGAAAAGGATAAGAAAGAACTGGTAAATATTGCCTTAATCAGAGACAGAGGTATTATTATAAACCAGTCAGACGGTAGCAGAAACATTTCTTATAAGGTTGAAACAATAAACAGAATGCTTACGGTTGTTTATAATAAAACAATGGAGCTTGCCGGAGCGGAAGCTGCAGAACAAATGTTATTTGACATGGGGTATGACAGTGGAAGTGCTTTTGGCCGTGTTATGCATGAGAAATGGGAACTGGAAGATTCAGATTTATCCTTTGAAAATAAGTTTGCACTGTGGTGTGATTTTGATTCGGTTGTAGGTTGGGGCCGGTTCAAAAGCAGCATCAAGGTAGATGAAGAAGAAGGGACATTGAACGGTTATTTGGAAATTAAAGAGAATTTTCTTTGCCATAACCGTAAGAAAACGGATGCCCCTATTTGCGGCTTTATTAAAGGTTATTGTGAAGGCGTAATGGAAGAACTGTTAGGTGGTTTGCAAATTAAACTTACTTGTGAGAGTGGACAATGTCCACTGAAAAATGCATTAAAGAAGGTCTGTAAATTTAAAGTGGAAATTGCAGAGGAATAAAGCATATGTAAAGAGAGGTAATTTTGAGTGAAAATACTCGTAGTGTTGACAGGTGGCACCATCGGAAGTAAAACCGAAGGTAAAATGATTGATGTAAATGAAGCGGCTGCTTATAATCTGATTCATTTATATGAAGAAAAATATGGTAAAAATGTAGAATTTAATGTAGTTCAACCGTTAAATATTTTGAGTGAAAACTTACAGCCGAAGCATTGGGAGAAACTTATTAACTGCATGGATGACGTTTCATTGGAAGATTATGACGGAGTTATCGTGACACATGGAACAGATACACTTTCTTATACAGCTGCTATGCTGGGGTATTATTACAGGCATACATCCATTCCGATTATATTAATTGCAAGCAATTACGAATTGACACATCCGTTAAGCAATGGCCTTGACAATTTTCGCAGTGCAATATGCTTTATTAAAGAAAAAGCAGCATCCGGTGTGTTTGTAATTTTCAGAAATGACAATATGGAGAATAGAGTATATCTTGCAACCAGGTTGCTTGAAGCGGAAAATTATCGTGATCAGTTTTCATGCTATGGAAAGGCTGATTTCGGTGTAATAGAAAAGGAACATTTTATCAGAACAGAACATGAAATTAATCCTTCTGTTGAGGAATTAAATTTACCGAAAGAAAAATTGGTAAAGAAAGCCGTTACTTTTGACAATGAAGTGATGTTGATACAGCCTTATCCCGGGCTGGATTACAGCAGAATACTTTTAGATAAAAGAATTAAAGCGGTATTGCATTGGCCTTATCATTCCGCCACGCTTTGCAGTGTTGGAGAGGCTGCTTCGGCAGTTCTGTTTATGAAAGAATGTAAAGAGAAGGGAATTGTTGTATATTTATGTGGCTTCAAACAGGACAATGATGATATTTATGTCTCCAGCAATGATATGCTACAGGCGGGTGCAATTCCACTTAAGCGTATTTCCAGAGAGGCTGCTTATGCCAAACTCGTTTTAGCATATAACCAGACGGATGTGAATCCGGAGGAATTTATGAAAAAAAACATTTATTTTGAGATACTTCCCCAATTATCATAAAATAAATATTTATAGGAGGAAAAAATAATTATGGGAATGACAATGACTCAGAAAATATTAGCTGCCCACGCAGGACTTGATTATGTGGAAGCAGGTCAGCTGATTGAGGCTGATTTAGATTTGGTACTGGGAAATGATATCACAAGCCCGGTTGCTATCAAAGAAATGGAAAAAATGGATGTAAATGGTGTGTTTGATAAGGAAAAGATTGCACTTGTACCCGATCATTTTGTACCGAATAAGGATATTAAATCTGCTGAACATTGTAAGTGTGTAAGAGAATTTGCACGTCGCAATGACATTACCAATTATTTTGAAGTGGGTGAAATGGGTATCGAACACGCTCTTTTACCTGAAAAAGGTCTGACTGTTGCAGGTGATGTAATTATTGGAGCTGACTCCCATACTTGTACATACGGTGCACTTGGCGCTTTCTCGACAGGCGTCGGAAGTACGGATATGGCTGCCGGTATGGCTACCGGCAAGGCATGGTTCAAGGTTCCTGCGGCTATTAAGTTTAACTTAGTTGGCAAGCCTTCTAAGTGGATAAGCGGTAAAGATGTTATTTTACATATCATCGGCATGATTGGCGTAGACGGTGCATTATACAAATCCATGGAATTTGTAGGAGAAGGTATTAAGAATCTGACTATGGATGATCGCTTTACGATTGCAAATATGGCAATTGAAGCAGGTGGAAAGAATGGCATTTTCCCGGTAGACGATCTTGCAATTGCTTATATGAAAGAACATTCCGGCAGAGAATTCAAGATTTATGAAGCTGATGAAGATGCTGTTTATGATGAAGAATATACCATTGACTTAAGCACACTTCGTCCTACCATAGCATTCCCACATTTGCCTGAAAATACCAGGACAATTGATGAAATTAAAGAAGATATCATGATTGATCAGGTTGTAATCGGTTCCTGTACTAACGGACGTATTGATGATATGCGTATTGCGGCAGAGATACTTAAGGGAAGACATGTGGCAAAAGGGATGCGTTGTATTGTAATTCCTGCTACACAGGCAATTTATATGCAGGCAATGAAAGAGGGGCTCCTAAAAATCTTTATAGAAGCAGGTGCAGTAGTAAGTACACCTACCTGTGGCCCCTGTCTTGGCGGATACATGGGTATCCTTGCAGAAGGTGAGAGATGTGTTTCTACCACAAATCGTAACTTTGTAGGACGTATGGGACATGTAAAGAGCGAGATTTATCTGGCAAGTCCTGCTGTTGCGGCAGCAAGTGCGATTACAGGAAAGATTTCCTGTCCTTGTCAGTTGTAATTTAAAAGAAAGGGAAAATGAATTATGAAAGCAGCAAAAGGTATTGTTTTTAAATATGGTGACAATGTAGATACAGACGTAATTATTCCTGCGAGATATTTGAATTCTTCTGACCCTGCAGAATTAGCCACTCACTGCATGGAAGATATTGATCAGGATTTTGTCAAGAAGGTAAACAAGGGGGACATTATCGTAGCTGATAAGAATTTTGGCTGCGGTTCTTCAAGGGAGCATGCGCCGATAGCAATCAAAGCAGCCGGTGTAAGCTGTGTTATCGCAGAAACATTTGCAAGAATTTTTTACAGAAACGCAATTAATATAGGTCTTCCTATTGTCGAATGTCCGGAAGCATCCAAAGGTATTGAAGCAGGAGATGAAGTTGAAGTTGACTTTGATTCCGGTATAATCAAGAACCTGACAAAGGGGACACAGTTCAAAGGACAGGCGTTCCCCGCGTTTATGCAGAAGATTATCGCTGCAGAAGGTCTGGTCAATTATATTAATAAGAAGTAAGATGTTTTCACAGGATAGACACATTTTTCTGTTAAAGTATACTTTGTGAAATTTTATGAGATGTAAAAATGAGGAGGAAATTTACAAATGGCAGAGAAAAATACGCCTGAAGTAAAAACTGAAAAGGTTCAGACAAAATATGACCGTAAAATGGCGGAAAGAAAAAAGAAAGAAGAACAGGATAAAAAAGATGAAAAACGATTAAAAATCGTATCTAAAATAGTTCTTGTCGTGGCAGTAGTCGGAATTATTGCAGGTATTGCAACACCTATTTATGTAAAGCATGAAAAATTAAACGGTACTTATGTTGAAATAGGTGATAGAAAAGTAACAGGGATGGAATACGATTATTACTATAATGCATCCGTAAATTCGTATTTGCAGATGTATTCATCCATGCTTCCGTATTTAGGACTTGATGTTTCGCAGGATTTTGCTGACCAGCAGTATTCTGATGAACTTACGTGGAAGGATATGTTTGATCAGATGGCAGTTGAACAGATGCGTGAAACTTATGCACTTTCTGCAGAAGCAGAAAAGAACGGATTTGTTTATGATACAGAGGCGAAATATCAGGAGTATCATGCAGGACTTGTTTCAAAAGCCGAAGCGGCAGGGATGTCTGTCAATGATTATTATGCAGCATGCTTTGGACGCTTTGCAACCGTTGAAAATATGGAACCTATTTTGAAAGAAGGATTTCTGGCTGTTGCATATAACGAAGAACTTATAGCACAGAATACACCTTCGGATGAAGAAATTACTGCTTACTATAACGAAAACAAAAATGTTTATGACAAAGTAGATTATAGAATTTTTACTGTTGCGGCTGATGTGGCAGCGGAAACTACCGATGAAGCGGAAATTGCTAAGGCAATGGAAACTGCCAGGGCAAAAGCAGATGCCTTTGTAGCCGAAAGAGAAGCGGGTAGCGATTTTGAAGAGCTTTGTGTTCAGAATGCTACCGAAGCTGAAAAAGCAAATTATGAAGATACTGAAACGGAATATTCCTTAAATGAAGGAAAATACAATACAGAAGTACCTTCTGATGCTGTTGAGTGGGTTTATGATGATGAAAGAGCAGAAGGTGATATTACTGTTATCGAAAGTACAACCGGTAATCAGTATTATGTAGTCGAATTTATTCAGAAATATTTTGATGATGCATCCCGTGAGAATATTTCAACACTTCTTGCATCAGAAACAGTTTATGGATATGTTAATGAGTGGGTGGAAGCACTTCCGATTAAGGATAGGAACGGTAATTTTAAATATCTTACGGTAGATACAACTTCTGAAGAAGCTACAGAGAAAGAAACAACAACCGAATAATAAATGGAAGATGCCGGGAAGATTTTCTCCCCGGCATTTTTTATTTTTGAAATGAATTTGTAAAATATCCGGCAGATGAAACGGGCTCGCCTCCTGCCAAAAGATGATGAACATCTCCCATAGCCTGTACTCTGAAGTAAGCCTCGTTACTCCATCTTTCTTCTGTTGCAAGAATTGTTAATGAAGTGGTGGGTAGGAAAAATCCATGTACCAGTGAGGGAAAAGGGATATTTAGCAAATGGGACAACATGATGCAGATGACTCCCAAGTGACAGAATATCACAATAACCGGCTCTTCATCAGATGCAATTGGATTGTTAGCATCAGAGGTGTTTCCCGGTGCAATTGTGGAAGAAATAAAAACTTCTTTTTGGGTAGGCATACGATAATAATTGTTTTCGCGGACATAACCATAGTCAGCAAGAAATTCATCCAGTTTTTGACATACTTCTTTATATTTAACGGATATGTCAGGATTCTGTTTTGTAACATCAGCATCTACCCAACGTTCTTTGTCAAACATGAGGGAATCGCTTGTCCAAAAAGAGGGAACCAAATCCCATGGAACATGGTGCCTGCCGGTAACCGGATCATCGATAAAATAAGTAAATTCTCTGGTCCAGTCAAGTGTCAACGCGGTGCGGTTCATTTTTTTTAACGTGCAGGAAGCGGTATCTTTTGCTCTTCCTAAAGGGGAGCAGAAAAAATCGGTAACATTCCAGTTTTTGATGCGCTCCGACAAAAGCTCAGCTTCGCGCCAGCCCTTTTGTGTAAGGCTGTCATTTATATAATCGGGATCACCGTGGCGAACAAATATTAGTCTCATAAAAATCATCCTTTATCAATATTTTTTCATGTTATAATATAAAATATTATAACATGATTTGTACACTGCATCATAGAGAATTATAAAATTAATAGACAGAAATGCTTGAAACGTATGTTCGATTGTGCTACAATGACTTATAAATAAGTTAAGTTTAATAAGCAAAAGTAAGAGAAAGTAATAGAAAGTAATAGTATGGCTCAGAAGGTGAAAGCAGATATAATTGCCGTTGGCTGTGTCTGTGTAATGGCAATGTTTTTTCTTATAATACCCTATTTTCTTTATAGTGCGGATGAAGTGGTTATTATTACGCAAAATGGGACATTATACGGTCAATATCCTTTGAACGGGGATAGAAGTGTTATTGTTAAAGACGAAGAAAATGGATATAATCTTGTACTAATCAGTGCCGGGTCGGTAAAGGTAAGTGATGCCGATTGTCCGGATAAACTTTGCGTAAAACAGCACGCAATTTCCCGGGGTGGTGAAAGTATTATCTGTCTTCCGCATAAATTGGTTGTGCAGATTATGTCAGAGGAGGAAAGTGACTTAGATGCTGTCACAAATTAACATATGAAAAATAAAACAGCGTATCGCGGTCTTCTTTTGGCACTTGCCTTAATTTTGTCTTACGTTGAGACGCTGATTCCTCTTTATATTGGAATACCGGGAATCAGACTTGGGTTTGCCAATTTGGCAGTTCTGTTTTGCTTATATTTATTCGGTTTTTGTGAGGCCTTTTTACTTACGATTGCAAAAGCGATTATTTGCGGCTTTTTGTTTGGGAATCTTTATATGATTATATACAGTCTTGCCGGTGCCGTTTTGAGTTGTCTTGTGATGGGATTAATGATACGATGTGATAAATTTCACACCCCTGTAGTGAGCGCTATTGGTGGTACTTTCCATAATATAGGTCAGCTGATAGTGGCGTTTTTTACGGTGCAAACATATGGCGTTTTGTATTATATCCCCATATTACTGATTTCGGGATTAATGACCGGTATGTTGATTGGTGCGATGGCATCTTTGTTAATGCCTTATATAAAAAAGGTTATTGAGCGGAGTGAAAGACTATGATAGCATTTGTCAGAGGTGAAATTGAAGACTTGTCTGAAGACAATGTAGTTTTAGATGTGGGAGGAATTGGTTATAATATCAAGATTTCCGCACAGACTGCCGGAGAACTTCCGGGAATAGGCAGAGAAGTAAAACTTTATACGTATACCTGTGTCAGGGAAGACGCGTTTTGGTTGTATGGCTTTTTGTCAAAGGACGAACTTCAAATTTTTAAAAAACTGATTACGGTAAACGGTATAGGTCCCAAGGGGGGGCTTGCCATTTTATCTGTTATGACTGTCGATGAATTGCGTTTTGCAATTATATCAGGAGATGCTAAGTCAATAGCAAAAGCTCCCGGCATCGGTGCAAAGACAGCGGGACGTCTTATTCTTGATTTGAAAGATAAGATATCTGTTGAAGATACCCTTATTCAGAGAGAAATGAATGAATATGCATCTAAAGGTTCGGACATTTCACAACATGCAAACGGTGAAGCAATTGAGGCTCTTGTTGCATTAGGATACAGTCCTTCTGATGCAGTGAAAGCAGTAAAAAATGCGAAGGCTCCGTCTGATGCCAATACAGAGACAGTTCTGAAGCTTGCCCTTAAGAACATGTTTTAATATTATAATAAATCGAAAGAAGTAGTTAAACATGGCCAAACGTTTAATCGAAACAAATTTAATTGAAGAAGATACAAAAATAGAAGGTTCCTTAAGACCGCAGACTTTAAACGACTATATAGGTCAGTCTAAAATAAAGGAAAGCCTTAAGATTTATATGGAAGCTGCCAAGCAACGTAAGGATCCGCTTGATCATGTATTGCTTTACGGACCTCCCGGGTTAGGAAAGACAACATTAGCGGGGATTATAGCTAATGAAATGGGTGTAAACATGAAGGTTACCAGTGGCCCTGCAATTGAGAAGCCGGGTGAAATGGCGGCGATTCTTAATAATCTGCAGGAAGGAGATATTCTTTTTGTAGATGAAATACACAGATTGAACAGACAGGTAGAAGAGGTCTTGTATCCTGCCATGGAGGATTATGCCATTGATATTATGATTGGTAAAGGTCAAAGTGCCCGTTCCATTCGTCTTGATTTACCAAAGTTTACATTGGTGGGTGCAACTACAAGAACAGGCCTGTTGACAGCACCGCTTCGTGACAGATTTGGGATTATTCATCGTTTGGAATTTTACACCAAAGAAGAGCTACAGTTAATTATTATGCATTCTGCAAAAGTATTGCAGGCACCTATCGAACCGGAGGGGGCCATGGAGATGGCAAGAAGAAGCCGTGGAACACCAAGGCTTGCCAACCGTATTTTGAAGAGAGTCAGAGATTTTGCACAGGTGAAGTATGACGGTATTATTACAGAAGAAATTGCAGTTACGGCACTGGATTTGATGGATGTTGATCCTATGGGGTTAGATCATATTGATAGAAATATGCTCTTTACAATGATACATAAATTTTCGGGCGGACCGGTGGGGCTTGATACGTTAGCTGCTGCCATAGGAGAAGATTCCGGAACGATAGAAGATGTATATGAGCCATATTTAATTAAAAATGGATTTATTAACAGGACTCCCAGAGGAAGAGTTGTGACAGAATTTGCCTATCATCATTTAGGACTTGAAATTCCGTAGTAATCTGCTTATAATATAGCTAGTATATTTACATTTAAACTATAGATATAGGTAGATAAAGGGGTGAGATATATGTCTGCAAAAACAGATACTGAGGTTATTATCGGTGGCAAGGTTTTTACCTTAAGTGGATATGAAAGTGAAGAATATTTGCAGAAGGTAGCTTCCTACATTAATAATAAAATGTCTGAATATAATAAAGTGGATTCTTTTCGCAGACAACCCATAGATACACAGAATGTATTATTACATCTTAATATTGCTGATGACTATTTTAAAGCGAAAAAGCAGATTGACTTATTAGAGGAAGAAATAGCCGGTAAAGAAAAGGAATTATATAATTTGAAGCATGAATTGATTGCGGCACAGATTAAATTGGAAAATACAGAGAAGAATATTAAAAAACTTCAAATGGAAGTTGATGAGGGTGCCAAAAAGATAATCAGATTAGAAACCGAATTAAAAAAATAATTAAAAAGCTGTCTGTTTAGACAGCTTTTTATGGTGTGGGAGAACGCAATGAAAAAGGTTGAGTTACTGGCACCTGCCGGTAATTATGAAGCAATGACGGGGGCTTTCATGGCAGGAGCGGATGCTGTTTATTTAGGCGGTAATGCTTTTGGAGCGAGGGCATATGCAGATAATTTTTCCAAAGAAGAAATTGTGAAGGGAATTTATCTTGCACATATGCTTGATAAAAAAATATATCTGACAGTAAATACCCTGATAAAGGAAAAAGAATTTCCTTTATTGTATGATTTTTTGCTTCCTTTTTACGAGAATGGTTTGGACGGTATAATTATTCAGGATTTAGGTGTTTTTTCTTTTGTAAAAGAACATTTTCCGGGACTTGATCTTCATGTCAGTACACAAATGACCATTACCGGAAGCTATGGAGCAAAAATGCTTAAAGAAGAAGGTGCTGTAAGAATCGTTCCGGCAAGAGAATTGTCATTAAAAGAAATGAAACAAATCAAAAATGATGTAGATATAGAGATAGAGACCTTTGTTCATGGTGCTATGTGTTATTGTTATTCAGGACAGTGCCTTTTTAGCAGTATCCTTGGTGGCAGAAGCGGAAACAGAGGCCGATGTGCCCAGCCATGCAGACTTCCTTATCAAAATGAAAATGGAAATGAACAATATCCTTTAAGTATGAAGGATATGT
>CAYWHY010000026.1:0-3417 GCA_964458255.1 uncultured Lachnospiraceae bacterium
GCATCATACTGTGCATACATTTTCTGTGTCTCATTTTCCAATATGTAATAATGGCGGATATAGGGAATCAACAAAACTAAAATCAGTATAGCAAGTACCGCCAGCATAGGGGTAAACGAAAGAACCGTCGTAACAACAGACAGCATTTCCAAAATAGCAAAGGTGACCGTCACTATCAGATGTATCAGTCTCTCATGCTGAAAAAAAGAGATCTGTATCAGATGCTCTTCCAGTATCTTCTCCCAGTCTGCATCCTCCTTCTGTAAAAGTTCATCCATCCTACGTCTGTAAGCAAGAATTCTTTCTTCCATAATCTTCCCTTTCTTTCGTATTCTTTATTAATGTTCCTCAAGCCAGCGCATTGCTATATATGCATAAACAGCACAGCCGTCTGCAAGGGCAGCTTCGTCAAATTTTACTTTCGGATGATGTTGTCCGTAGCAATAGCCGTCATCCGGTTTTCCTGCAGCAAGTGCCAGCATAGCCGTAGGTATTTCCTGACTGATGTAAGCAAAATCTTCAGAAGCAGTCGCCTTTCCCAATCCTCCCAAAGCATCTGCCGATAATGCTTTGCCGGAATCTAAAAGCTCTGTCAGATACGTATAGACATCCCGAACCACATTGACATCATTGTTAAGTGTCGGGCATCCTCCTGTGTATGTCACCTCGGCACTTGTCCGAAAAGTTTTTGCCACGCCATGGGCAATGTCTTCAAGGCGCTCTTTCATCTGTGTCCGGACGTCTTCATCCATAGTACGGATGGTACCTCTCACGGTAGCTGTACCGGGAATTACATTTCCTGCTACTCCGGCATTAAAAGCTCCGATTGTCAATACTGCCTGCTCACTCATGGCAATCTCTCTTGCTATCACTTCCTGAAGTGCAAGGTGTATATGGCAGGCTGCATTAATCGGGTCAATGGTCTGTTCGGGCATGGAGCCGTGCCCGCCCTTCCCCGTAATTACTATAGTAAAATTATCGCACGCAGGAGCACTGACTCCCTTAGGTGCCACAATAACAGTTCCTGCCTCAAGCGGAATTCCTGCTATCACATGAATCATAAGTCCAACGTCCACGGAAGGGTTTTCAAGGACGCCATGGCAAAGCATATCTTTTGCCCCCTGCATCACTTCTTCGCCCGGCTCAAACACAATCTTTACCGTTCCCTGAATCTCATCCTCGTATTCTTTTAAAATTTTAGCCGCACCAAGAAGCATTGCCGTGTGCATATCATGACCGCAGGCATGCATATTACCGTTATCGGAAGCAAAATCCACGTCAGCTTCTTCCCTGATGGGAAGTGCATCCATATCTGCACGGAGTAAAAATACCTTGCCGGGCTTCTTTCCGCCCGCCAAAGCAATCAGTCCTGACTCTCCGCACTCTGCAGGTTCATAGCCCATCGAAGCAAGCTGTTCTTTCACGTATTTTTTTGTAATCGGAAGTGACAGTCCCGTCTCGGGATTTTGATGAAGAAATCTTCTGTGTATAACCATTTCTTTTTTCATCTGCTGCGACAAACTAACTAATTGCTTAATTTCGACTTCCATACTATCCTCCGCTCTTATTATACGTTCAGCATATCCAATATTTCCTCTTTGGAAATCACTCCACTGTTTCTTAAAGCGGCTTCACCATTCTTAAATACCACAAGGGTAGGAACACTCATTACCCGGTACTGCGCGGTAAGCTCCGGTGCTTCATCAATATTTATCTTACAAATTTTGGCATTTGTCACTTCATTTGCCAACTCCTCAAGAACCGGTGCAAGCATTTTACAGGGCATGCACCAGTCTGCCCAAAAATCCACCAAAACCGGAACATCTGATTTTAAAACTTCACTCTCAAAATTTTCTGCTGTTATGTGTAACGCTGCCATGCCTTTCTCCTCTTTTAAATTGATTTATTTGTTACTTATTATAACCATTTTTGTTAATCTGATTATAATATGTCCTTTGTAAAATGGCAAAGACTTTGATTGACTTACCGCATCAAAACCATTATAATTGCTGTATTCTGATTTTTTAGGAGCTATATTATGTGGAAAAATTTCAAGAAAAAATATATCGGAGACAAAGATTTTTATAAATATGTATTATGTCTTGCAGTCCCTATGATTATACAGAATGCAATTACAAGCTTTGTAAGCTTTCTTGATAATATTATGGTAGGGCAAATCGGTACGGAACAAATGTCAGGTGTTGCCATCGTAAACCAGCTGATGTTTGTTTTTAATATCTGCATTTTCGGAGGTGTTTCCGGTGCAGGTATTTTCGGTACGCAATTTTACGGAAAAGGCGATTATGAAGGTCAGAAATATACCTTCCGTTTCAAGATGTATGCATGCCTTATCATTACTGCCATAGCACTTTTATTGTTCGGTTTTGCAGATACACAGCTGATTTCCCTGTATTTAAGTGACAACGGCAGTGTCGGTGATATTACACTTGCGTTAAATTACGGAAAAGAATATCTCGCTGTCATGACAATCGGGCTTATCCCCTTTGCTGTCGGCCAAACTTATATTAATACAATCCGAGAATCCGGTCATACCTTCATTCCGATGGTGGCAAGTGTTACTGCCGTTTTTACCAATCTGATTCTTGACTACGTATTTATTTTCGGTTTCGAAAAAATCCCTGCAATGGGCGTTACCGGTGCTGCAATCGCTACTGTTATCGCCAGATTTATCGAATGTCTCATCGTAATTGTCTGGACACATACGCATAAAGAGAAAAACCCCTATATGGTAGGAGCTTATAAGGGCTTTACCATTCCCGGCAATATTCTGAAAGAGGTCCTCAAAAAAGGATCGCCTCTGATGATTAACGAAATGCTCTGGGCAAGCGGCATGGCTGTCATTTCACAGTGTTATGCCTTCCGCGGACTTGAAGTGGTTGCCGCCCAGAATATTTCTTCCACTATCAGTAACCTGTTCAACATTGTTTATATTCAGTTGGGCGGGTGTATTGCTATTGTAGTGGGACAGCTTCTTGGTGCAGGAAAGCTTGAGGAAGCCAAAGATGCGGACAATAAAATGATTTTTTTCAGTGTCGTTTGCTGCGCAGGAGTCTCTACGATTATGGTATTTTTAGGAGGTCTTTTCCCCTCCATTTACAACACGGAAGAAAGCATCAAAGAGCTGGCAAAGACTTTCATTATTATTTCAGCCCTTGCCATGCCGCTTTGTGCTTATTGCCACTGTGCATACTTTACACTGCGCTCAGGCGGCAAAACAGTCATCACCTTCCTTTTTGACAGTGTGTACACCTGGGTACTGCTTATTCCGTTTGCCTACGTACTGTCTCACTATACCACGCTTTCCATTGTAACTGTCTTTTTCTTAGTGCAGTTTACGGAAATCATTAAAGTTGTCATTGGATTTTTCATGCTGCGAAGCGGTGTGTGGTTACAGAA
>CAYWHY010000026.1:3517-22268 GCA_964458255.1 uncultured Lachnospiraceae bacterium
TCATTAAAGTTGTCATTGGATTTTTCATGCTGCGAAGCGGTGTGTGGTTACAGAACATTGTTGGCGGTAATGAATGAGTCATCACTCATGATTAGGGAAGAGTAATCAATTCTTCCGGTGCGACCTCATTAAAAGACATAATCCTGTATCTGATATCATTTTGCGTCCACACAACATAAGATACCTTCGTTTCGGATACTTTATCTGCTTCCCGTTCTTCATTTTCATGTGCATGCATCGCCTGCATAGTATCAATATGAATTGTGTCTGCTCCTTCTTTTTCATAAACAAATCCCAACTGGTTATAACCTGCAACTACATTGTCATTTTCATCAACGTCGTTTGTTTCAAAGACACTCATCTCTTTAAAATGATATCCGTTTCTGAAATTTTGCACCGCTTTTACATTATACCCGGCTTTGTGCTCTGCCTCATCCAGCTGTGTAAATTTTGTATATCCAGTCGGCTTTCCATGGCTGACTATATAACTTACGGCACCTGACGATGCCACACTGACAGTTCCAATCATAAGGCATGCTGCCGCCGCCAAAATTACAGCTTTTTTCATAGCAAAATGCTTTTTAATCATTCCCTTTTCCTCCATCTTTTTCATCAAGTTCCGATTTGACTTTTCATCAAGAATCTCCGGAGCAAGGGTTTGCCTTAAGGCGTACTTTCTGCGTCTGTTCTTCCACAATCTTATGGCAATGGACAATAAATAACTTTTGGGATTTCCGTTTTCATCAATATGTGCCGATAGCTCCATCGCTTTTAAAAAGGTATCCTGATACAAATCTTCACCTTCCTGCAAACTCCCGCTCATCCGCCTGCAAAACCCATATATATCTTTTCCATAAAGATTGATACATTCTTCCAGTTCCACAATTGTCATCCCATACTACTCCTTCAATCGGCCGATATCTTCTTAGACGTCTAAGGGTTAACCCTTTCACTTATACATTGTAATAAAAGCGTAAATGGTTCATAGAAATTTCCATAAAAAATCCAATGTCAACATTTTCATGTATCCGACATTGGATTAATGGCGAAAAACCGGAATTCAAATATTTCATTGTAAATAACCTGTAGCCAAAAAGAAGAATTCTCATTCACACTCTTCCTGCATTTCTCTTCTTTCTTCTTTCTCCCTCTTCACACGTACTCTAAGCTCCTTAAAAAAGGTCTTTAGCATCTTTGAACACTCTTCCTCAAGTACCCCTCTTGTTACCTTTACCTGATGATTAAATTCCGGCATTTGAAGGACATTTAAAACAGAACCGCCGCAACCGGCTTTCGGATTCATACATGCCATTACCACCTCGTCAATTCTCGCCTGCACAATAGCCCCTGCACACATCTGACAGGGTTCTAAGGTCACATATAGCGTACACCCCTCAAGACGCCAGTCTCCTATCTTTTTACTTGCCTTATTAATGGCTGTTATCTCCGCATGGGCAAGCGTGTTCTTGTCTGTGTTTCTGCGGTTATAGCCTCGTCCTATCATTTTTCCTTCATATACTATTACGCATCCGATCGGCACCTCTCCAAGAGCATATGCCTTTTTTGCCTGCCGGATAGCTTCCTTCATATATTTTTCCTGCTGTGTCATACTTTATCCGATTCCTCTTAGTTCTACATTTCCTGTCATTTGGGGAAGCCGTTGAAGGCTCTCCTTCATCTTTGCCATTTCTTCCTTCTCATACCCATTAAAACCCGATGCCACACCGTATAGCATGGTTCTGATTTCCTTTTCATTTCCCTGATACTGCTGTAAAAAGTACTGTGGGCAACCTGCTATCCATTCCCCTATTGCCAGAATATCCTGTATTGTGTGAAATTCCTTAACTACCGTTGTTCGAAATTCATACGGTATTTCCGTCTGCTTTAAAATTTCTATGGATTTTTCAATTCTTTCTATGGCGAAATCTTCTTTCCCCACAGTTTCGGCATATTTTTCCCTGCAATTTTTAATGTCCATTGCCACATAATCAATGAGACCTTTTTGTAAAAGTTCCTGTAACATTTCCGGATGATACCCATTGGTGTCTAACTTTACATCATACCCGATTTTTTTTATTTTTGCGATAAAGTCCGGCAAATCTGCCTGCAACGTAGGTTCTCCTCCCGTGATGCATACACCTTTTAACACATTTTTTCTCTTTTTAAGAAAAGAAAAAATCTCCTCCTCAGAATATGCGTCTTGTACGGCAGGTTTTAAAACCAAATCTCCGTTATGGCAAAACGGACATCTGAAATTACATCCACCGGTAAAAATCGTGGCTGCTACCCGTCCCGGATAATCTAATAAAGTTGTCTTGTTAAGTCCTGCGATTAACAACAATATCCCTCCTCAAAGCAACAGTTGACAAATCTACCAAAAAAACATATACTACAAAAGTATCTGAGATAATCGTGTTTTTATTTTCAGGGGAACTGCCATGGCTGCCCTTTGTAAGTGGCGTTGACGGGTTGGTCTTGCGCAATGGATGTCTGCGAACCGTGTCAGGTTGGGAACAAAGCAGCACTAAGCGGAATTTTCCATGTGCCGTAAGGGTGCCGGCTCTTAGTTAACTGCTTAGGTAACGCATGGCAGCTTCCCCGAGGGTAAAAGCACGATTTTTACTTATCCCATTATACATTTGTTTCCGCTCATTGTCACTTAAATTGTAACTGTTCTCATATAATATCCGAATTTTCCCACATCTACTGCTCCTGCACACTCAAATCCTTCAAATCCAAACATAATTGCAACCTGCTTTTCTCTTTCAAAAAAGACTCCCGGTACCCCCAAATAAAAACAGGTTTCCGTATCATTTCCTATCCTGCCATCCTTACCAAGAATTAAATGCCTGTAATTATAAAAACCATGCAACAGAAAACTGTTATGCACCAGTTTCTGATAAGGTTCCGACAAAATAATGAAATCCTTTGGTTCGATTGCGACAAAAATTCTATCATCCCCGAATGGATGCACATTTTTATATTGCCTTAAAAGTTGCTCCCATTTGTCGTCACAAAACTGTTCCTGCACCACAATTTCAGGTCCCTGCAAACGCTCCTTGCCTTCCTCATATTCCGTCTCTTTCAATTCACCGCTTTCTGTCTGATAATTTTCTTCACTCTCCCCTTGCGGCTCTTTTTGCCGGTCTTGTTCACTTTCCCGACGAGTTTGCTCTCCTTCCTGTATCTCCCGACATGTTTCTCCGGAAACATTCCTGCAAAATGCTCCCCAAATATTTTCTTTTTCCGTAAGCTGTATCTGCACGCTTTTCATCTTTTCGGACGGTAAAGTAACGGAGCCTGTTGCCAACATATCATCCTTTACCTTTATGTTCCGTTCCCAAAAACCGTTTCCCATACATAGCCTGATATCTCCCATATTAATTCTTTCAGAATATCCAAGCAACCTTACAGGATAATTTCCATTCCACTCCTCCCCGCCATTTTTAATCCGTATACTAATCTGCACGTGATTTGATGCACCGCAAACCTGAACGAATCCAACTGTCCTGATTTTTTCATCACCCTCATACAAGGCCAGATACCCTGTCCTTTTTCCATAAAAAAACAACCCTGTCTCCTCCCAATAGTTTTTTACTATTGTATTCGGATACAAGATTGTTCATGCATAGGCTAAAATTTGGATGAATCCAGATACTTCATATAATCTACTACCATCATTGCTATTTTGAATGTCAAAGCATCATCAAAAGTTCTTACATCAAGTCCGGTGCTTTTTTCCAATTTTTCAAGTCGGTACACCAGTGTATTTCTGTGTACAAAAAGGTGTCTTGATGTTTCCGACACATTTAAATTGTTTTCAAAAAATTTATTGACTGTCGTAAGAGTTTCTTCATCAAATTCCACAGTCCCTTCTTTTCCAAAAATTTCTTCTATAAAAATTCTGCAAAGATTCACCGGAAGCTGATAAATTAAACGTCCAATCCCCAAACTTCCATAAGCAATTACCTTTTTTTCAATGTAAAAAATCCTGCCCACATCAAGAGCCATGGTGGCTTCCTTGTAAGATTTCGACACATCCTTAAGCTCCTGTACTATCGTACCATAAGCAACACGCACATTCATCATGGCTTCCGTATTCATCATATCCACAATTATATGAGCCGTTTGTTCTATCTGCGTATAGCCTTCTCCTTTCGCAAGTGATTTAATAAGAATCACGTTACTTTCGTCCACAGAAGTAATAAAATCTCCTGACTGCGGAGAAAACATGCCGGCAAGCAGCTCTGCTGCCATATTATCTTCTTCCGCCTTCGTTTCCACAATTAGTACCACTCTGGGCACAGATGCTTCCACATGCAATTTTTTGGCCTTATTATAAACATCAACGAGAAGAAAATTATCCAATATTAAATTTTGAAAAAAGTTATTTCTGTCAAGTTTCTCTTTATAAGCAAGTATGAGCTGTCCTATCTGGGCAACAGCAATTTTCCCCACCATGTAGGTATCTTCACTGCTGCCTCTTGCTACCAATACATAGGCAACTTCACCTTCATCAAAAATTTTCAAGAGATGGTAAGTACCGATCACCTGACTATCGGCAGGCGAATCCATAAAATCTTTAATAAGAGCCGATTCTATATCCGCAGGCTCAAAAGTGGATGCCACTACTGTACTATCCTGATCAAACACACACAAATCCACTCTTGTTATTGCCCTCAGTTCTGCAATACTGTTTGTTATCACCTGTGCAGATATCATCCTTTTATCCTCTCTATTCTATATTTTCATAGGAAAAGAGGGATGCAATCATGCATCCCTCTGATAAGCTGTCTCTAGTTTGTAATAACCTGCTCTGTTTCTTTGTCAAAAATGTGAATCTTTTCAACGTCGAATGCAAACTTAACTGTATCACCAGGTCTCGCTGTTGTTCTGGAATCTACTCTGGCTGTGATAGGGAATTCAGCTAAATCAAAGTATAAATAAACTTCTGCTCCAAGCAATTCGTAAACCTTAATGGTAGATTCAAATACACACTTGGATGTTTCAATAAACATTTCTGAATCATACACATCCTCAGGACGGATACCGAAGGTAACGGTCTTTCCATCATATCCACCATCAATCAGCTTTTTAGCTTTAGCAGGCGGAAGCGGAATGCTGTTTCCTGCAACCTTTAAACTTACCTCATCACCCTTAACTTCTACCACACCGTCAAGGAAATTCATCTGAGGTGAACCCATGAATCCTGCAACAAAGAGATTCGCCGGTTTTTCATATAAGTTCTGCGGTGTATCTACCTGCTGAATCACACCGTCCTTCATAACTACAATTCTGTCACCAAGAGTCATAGCTTCTGTCTGGTCATGTGTTACATAAATGATGGTAGTGCCGAGTCTCTGATGCAACTTTGCAATTTCAATACGCATCTGTACACGAAGCTTGGCATCAAGATTTGAAAGAGGCTCATCCATAAGGAATACCTTAGGATTACGAACAATAGCACGCCCCATGGCAACACGCTGTCTCTGACCACCTGATAAAGCTTTCGGTTTCCGGTCAAGAAGAGGTGTTAAGTCAAGAATTTTGGCTGCTTCTTTTACCATCTTATCAATTTCAGCTTTAGGAACTTTTCTTAATTTAAGACCAAAAGCCATGTTATCGTATACCGACATATGAGGATATAACGCATAGTTCTGGAATACCATTGCAATATCTCTGTCTTTGGGTTCTACATCATTAACCACTCTGTCACCGATTTTTAATTCACCTGCTGAAATATCTTCGAGACCTGCAATCATACGAAGTGTTGTAGACTTACCACAACCGGAAGGGCCTACAAAAATAATAAATTCCTGATCAGCAATTTCAAGATTAAAATCCTTGACAGCTTCAAATCCGTTAGGATAAACCTTGGTAATATTTTTCAAAGATAAACTTGCCATTTAATTTGCCTCCTTAAATTTTTACAAAATCAAGCATGAAATTAGTATAGCTGACTTTAAACAGATTGACCATGCCACTATTCCACAAATATTTTGTTTTCCATTGTCCAAAATGCTGATAAACCTAATTTTTTCTGCCTTTATTTGACGGATTGCCCAACAAAATCCGTTGTTCTTGTACAGATTGTACAAAAAGTTCTGTTATTCAACCTGTTCCCTGTCTCTGTCATCAAAAAAAGCCACCTGGTTCTTTCCTCTTTGTTTTGCCTTATAAAGAGCCTTGTCAGCAGCCTTATATAAGCTTTCAAAATCGGTACCGTTGTCGGGATATACCGCAGCACCGATACTTGCCGTAGCGGAATACTTCATATATTCTCCAACCGAAAAATTTCGAAAGAATTTTCGAAGCTTGTCTGCCTCCTTTAAAGTATTGGCATCCTCCTTCAGAAACTTAAGAAAAATAATAAATTCATCTCCTCCAATGCGTCCTACAATATCTGTTACACGGAACACAGAGCTGATCTGCCCACCCAATGTACGGAGCACCTCATCTCCAAAAGCATGCCCGTGTGTATCATTAATTTTCTTAAAATTATCAATATCAAATAAAAACATCATGGCAAGTGAACCCGGATTTTCCTCTATGTATTGCCTGATTTTCCGTTCCGTTGCCAGTTTATTGCTCAAACCGGTAAGCAAATCCGTTTCCGCTTTTTCCCTAAGCAATCTGGTTTTTTCTTCGGAACGCTTTCTGATGACAAAACCGAACGGAACCAGAATTCCCACAAATGCAATCAGCAAAAGGACAACCTGATACAGCAGTATCCTGGATGTATACCAGTACTCTCTTTTCCATGTTTCAGCAAAACTCTGATTCACAGCAGCCACAAGAGCCCAGTCATTGACTGCAAGCGGTACATATGCCAGCGTCACTTCTTCTGTTTCCGTAGCAACCTGCAAATCTCCCGAATGATAACCGGTAATTTTCACCCTTGCCTGACCAACACTTCTATAAACCTTTTCCTGAGTCAGTTCACTCCATAAATTGTTCCCTTTAATAAAATCCGCATGAAGATTTCCCTTGGCCAAAACAGTCCCATCCGCTTTAATTAAGGCAGAAAATGTATTGCCATCAAACTTCAGATTAAAGGTAATGTCTTTTTCAATGTTCTCAACGGCATAAAATAATAATAAGTTTTGATGTAATCTACCGTTAAGAGAAACTACCGTTACTATCGCAGGTTTTCCTTCCAGTCCGTCATCATTCACATACAGATACTGCACACCAGCCCCCTGTTCAAGCCGGTTGTAATATTCGCATTCACTAAGGTCTATCTTTTTGCCATAACGATTAATGCCTATGCCTCCTCCTTCATCAACAATTACTTCATAGGCAGATGTATTGTTAATGAGTTCGTTTACCATTTTTTTTGCCGTATTTTCACTGAAAGTGATTTCTTCTCGCAAAATAATCGCAGCCATTTCACCTGCCAGTTTCATCTGCTCCAGATTATTGCACAGAATTTCACTGTATTCTTTTGTGATATCCTTTACCTCTGTTGCGAACAGCTCCTGCCCTTCTTTCTTGACACTCGTATAGAAGTTCAAAAAAACGGCAATCACAATCCCTACCCACACAGCCAACGCAATCAGCCAGCCGAACCATGTTTTAATCCTCTCCTTCATTTCTCATTTCCCCCTGTTCTTCTAAACCGGGATTTTCTGTTTCTTCCTCCACAAACCACTCATCGGCCATTTTTGTATTTTCCTCTTCCGGTTCAAAACGTTTAAAGGTGCTGTTGTAAAGCATGGCACATACATAGGCAGGTGCCGAAAATCCAAAAAGAAAAACAAACGGGTACAACTGTATCACATAGAAAAGAATTGCTATCGGCACTACCCATAGTATCATCATAATGATTGTTTTAGGCAATGTCAAAATACCCATAAATAATGAATTTCTGTATGTATCTTTGATTGTATTTTCAAATCGGGATAATATCGGGAAAACATGCATCGTTGCAAAATACACCAAAATAGTAAGACCTGCTATTACAGACCTTGTCCACTTTGGAAAACGGATTCCTGAATACAGCACTATCGCAAAGTCTCCGAAAAGGATCAGAAACACCGCCAGCATAAGCAACCATATCACTGTAGCCTGTTTAAAATTTTGTTTAAAGGACTTAAAAAAAGTTTTTACAATGTAGCTTTCTTCATTCCTTACCATTTTAAGCACTACATAATGCAATGCTGTCATGGACGCTCCTATCGTAAAAACCGGAATACTGCATACTATCACAAGTATATTTAAAATAACTAAATCCGCAACCTTATTCATAAAACTGATAAAGGGACTGTCCAAGCTGAAAAATCTGTCCATTTGTATCTGCTCCTTTGCCTGTATTTATTTCTTTTCCCATATGACCCGTTCTTCAGATATCAAGTATCATCGGTGTAACAATAATTCCATGCCTGCGTCTTTCCGATTCTAAATCTTTAAATCCAAGAGAATGATAAAATTCAATTCCATACGGAGAGGAATCTACCGTAAGACTCTTTTGGTTCATTTCTTTTTTGGCATAATCTGCCAATGTCATAACCAAAGCTCTGCCAATTCCTCTTCTGTGATAATTTTTATCGACAAAAAGCAGGGAAATATGACACCTGTCCCGCAGACTGATCATCCCTACCATTTTACAGCCGTGATAAGCAGCCATTACGGTATACACACCCATAACAAACATTCTTTTTAATGTCGAATCCGTAATAAAATTTTGAAAATTTCGGATTCCTTCTGCCGAATAAATGCTGCCCTCAAATGCCAAAAAGGTTTTCCATGCCAGTCCCATGGCATCTTCCCATTCGTCACGATTCAAAAATCTTATATCATACGGTAAACTCTCGCTCATTGCCTTGTCCTTATCGTCATTCTTAACTTGGTATTATATCAAACAATCCCATCTTTTACAACAGGTCTTTCCTCACATGACCGGGTAAAGAACACCCGTTTTAACCCTTTATCACAAATTTTCAAAAAAATTTCTCACCGAAGTTTTAATTCCACTCCACAGATTTTCAAAAAAACGCTCTACTGCATTTTCCACAGTCTCTTCCACCGCCTGTGTAAAAGCTTCATTGGCATGTGAAACAAAATCCGCTCCATAGGTATCATACAGCCCCCTTGCTTTATCTACAATTTCTTCACCGGAAAAACCGATATTTTCCAGTTTTTCCATAACAGCCACTACCTGTCCTGCCACATCCCTGTCAACGGTTACCCCAAACTTTTCCTCTGCCTCTTCAATGGCAGCCTTCAGGCCATCTTCTGTTTTCAGGCCGCCGTTTTTTGCCTTTTCTTTTACAAAATCAAATATTTCGCCGGCTTTTTCACTGTCCAGTTTGGAAAACGCCTTGGAAACCCTCTGCTCTACCTCCGCAAGAAGCCTCTCCACATCCGGCAGCGTCCCATCATCGGATGTATCCATTGCCTGTGCCGGTAATGCTCTCCACATAAATATGACCAAAAAGGCGGTGCAAAATAAAGCCAAAACACATTTCCCTTTTTTACCGATTATTTCTCTCAATCTCAAATCTGACACTCCCTTATCCGCTCCGTCATCCAAAAGCAGCGGAGATTCACTCCGCTGCTTCGATAGAAATTTTGCTGTTTCTTAACATATTTCTGCTCCCGCAGGCATTTCCTTTTCGGGTACCATAAGTGCCAGATTTCCTTCTGCATCTTCTGCACAAAGGAGCATACCCTCAGAAAGCACTCCGGCAAGTTTCGCAGGTTTCAAATTTACCAGTACCATAACCTTCTTACCCACCATTTCTTCTGCCGAATAGTGCTGTTTAATACCGGAAACAATCTGTTTTACCTGACTGCCGATTTTTACCTGTGAACAAAGAAGTTTCTTGGATTTGGGAACTTCTTCACAGGCAATGATTTCGCCCACCTGAAACTGCATCTTCATAAAATGATCATACTCTATTTCTTCTTTTGCTTCAATATCAATTCCATTTTCGTCCGCTTTTTCTTCGGCCTTTCCGCTTGTTGCTTCTGCCGCTGCTTTTCTTTCCGCAAACATGGCTTCTGCCTTTTCTACCACTTCTTTTGCATCCAGTCTCGCAAAAAGGATTTCAGGCTTATCCGTCACCTTACTTCCGGAAGGATATTTTCCGGACACGGTAGTTTCTTCAAAGCTCCGTAAGGAAGTATTGAGCTGGGCAGCGATCTTTTCTGCTGTTTTAGGCATAAAGGGTTCAAGAAGAGAAGCACCGGTGATGATACTGTCTACTAAATTGTAAAGTACGGTTGCAAGTCTGTCCTGTTTTGCCTCATCTTTGGCAAGTACCCAGGGCTCTGTCTCATCAATATATTTATTGCAACGTTTAAACAATGCAAAGATTTCTGTCAGTGCATCAGCCACACGCAAATCTTCCATCTTGGCTGCAACTTTTCCGTAAGTACCTGTTACTACAGCCTTTAACTCTTCATCAACTGCTTCCGCCACACCTTTATCGGCAACCACACCATCAAAATATTTATTACTCATGGAAATGGTTCTGTTCACAAGGTTCCCTAATGTATTGGCAAGGTCAGAATTGATTCTTTCCACCAAAAGCTCCCAGGAAATAGTTCCGTCATTTTCAAAAGGCATTTCATGCAGAACAAAGTAACGAACCGCATCCACACCAAAGAAATCTACCAAATCGTCGGCATAAATTACATTTCCTTTAGATTTACTCATCTTGCCGTCCCCCTGTAAAAGCCAGGGATGACCGAATACTTGCTTAGGAAGCGGCTCGCCAAGTGCCATCAGGAAAATAGGCCAGTAAATGGTATGGAAACGAATAATATCTTTTCCAATTAAGTGAAGATCCGCAGGCCACAATTTCTTATACTGTTCTGTGCTTTCACCGTCACATTCATAACCGATACCCGTAATATAGTTGGTGAGTGCATCAAGCCACACATAAACGACATGCTTGTCATCAAAATCTACCGGAATTCCCCATTTAAAGGAAGTTCTGGATACACACAAATCCTGAAGTCCCGGAAGGAGGAAATTGTTCATCATTTCATTCTTACGTGATACAGGCTGAATAAACTCAGGATGTGTATTAATATGCTCAATCAGTCTGTCCGCATATTTGCTCATTTTAAAGAAATATGCCTCTTCTTTCGCAGGCTTTACTTCTCTTCCGCAATCGGGACATTTGCCATCCACAAGCTGTGATTCTGTCCAGAAAGACTCACAGGGTGTACAGTAAAGTCCTTCATAGGAACCCTTATAAATATCTCCCTGGTTGTATAATTTCTTAAAGATTTTCTGAACCTGTTTTTCATGGTAATCATCTGTCGTGCGGATAAAATGGTCATAAGACGTGTCCATCAAATCCCACAGACTTTTGATAGTTCCTGCCACATCATCTACAAATTCCTTGGGCGTAATGCCTGCATCCTGTGCCTTTAATTCAATTTTCTGACCGTGCTCATCGGTACCTGTCTGAAAGAAAACATCGTATCCGTCTTTTCTTTTGAAACGAGCAATGCTGTCTGCCAAAACAATTTCATAACTGTTACCAATATGGGGTTTACCTGATGTATAGGCAATTGCTGTTGTAATATAATACTTTCCTTTGCTCATGTCTGTTTCTCCTTCCTAATATTGAAGCACAATAATTTTGACAACATTCCAATCCATTAAAAAAACTGCCTCCTGCATATACAGAAGACAGCCGTTAAGCCGTGGTGCCACTTCTCTTCATTCCTTCCTCACAAAAGGAACCTCAGTAGGTACAAAAATACCCTGCCGCTATAACAGGCGGACCCTGTTGCAATCTAGCCGGCTGTCCGGTTCGGTGCACTGCTCAGAAGCCATCTTCCCTTCATTTTCACTCAGTTCCTCTCAGCCTGCTCCCCGGCAGAGAACCTTCTCTGTAAAGCTTTCATGAAGCTACTCTCTTCGTCATCGCTTTTGTCTCAATATAACCTTAGCCTAACACAAAGAAATTATGTTGTCAAATAGCTTGTTCATTTATATCAAAATATAATGTTATTTTCTGAGCATCAGCCGATATTTTTTCCCGTTTTCCACGACTTCTCTCTCAAAAACAAATCCCAATCGGTTAAGCAGTCTTACAGACGCTTCGTTCTTTTCTTCCACAAGTGCCTGTATTTGTTCAAACAAAAGTTCCTCCTTTGCATAGTGCAAAATAGCCTCACACACCTCACTCGCGTACCCCTTCCCCTGATATGCCTTCTCTATTACAAAGCCAAGCTCCGGCAAATCATAACCTTCTCTGATATCAAACCCGGCTCTTCCAATAATTCTTCCTGTCGCTTTTTCTGTTACCGTCCACATGCCAAACCCATAAAAGCCATACATATGCCTGATATAGTCCTGCATATAGGCGATTTCTTCTTCCGGATTCTGAAACAGATCTTCCATGTAGCAGGTGATGGAAGGTTCCCTGTAAATACGATAAAAGTCTGCCACATCCTCCACAGTACTTTCTCTTACCATCATCCTCTTCGTTTTTAGTATGTCCCACGGAACTTTTGCAAGTCTTCGATAAATTTCATCATAGGCACGGAAAGACAGTTCGCATACATCTGTTACTGTCTGAAACACTCCTTCAAACATCTGTCCTTTATTTCCGTCATGATAAAAAGCTGCCACATAAAACCCGGCCGTCCGGAAAGCCTCTACTATCGTTCTTTCATCACTGATTAAAAGTATTTCACACTTATCATATTGTTCTGCATAATCATCAGGAATTCCCCCGAAATCATTTTGTATTTTTTGTAGGAACAGCTCCACACCGTTATCATTCATCTGCCTCTTCATTTCGACGAATTGATTTTGAAGAGACTGATATCCTTTTAGCGTAAGCAGATAAACTACACATTTAAGCATTGCAATAATCCTTTACTTTTTATAAAATAAGTACTGATACAATTTCTACAGGTATTATATCATTTCAAAGAAAGGAAGTATATATTATGGCACAAAATCCAATTGTAACCTTCACCATGGAAAACGGTGATATTATTAAGGCAGAGCTTTATCCTGCTATTGCACCTGTTTCCGTAAACAACTTTATCAGTCTTATAAGCAAGGGGTTTTATGACGGTCTGATTTTCCATCGCGTCATCCGAGGCTTCATGATTCAGGGGGGAGATCCGGAAGGAACAGGCTGTGGCGGTCCCGGCTACAGTATCAAAGGCGAATTTGCTGCAAATGGCATTCAAAACGACTTAAAGCATACCGAAGGTGTCCTCTCCATGGCAAGAAGCATGATGCCGGACTCCGCAGGATCACAGTTTTTCATTATGCACAAAAACTCTCCCCATCTGGACGGATCTTATGCTGCATTCGGCAAAGTAATTGAGGGAATGGATGCCGTCAACAAGATTGCCGAAACTGCAACTGATTACTCCGACCGTCCTTTAGAAGATCAGGTCATGAAGAGTGTTACTGTCGAAACATTCGGCATCTCTTATCCGGAGCCGGAAAAATTGTAAGCAAAAATATATCCGGCACATAGCTGTTCATATTTTGTTAACATTTAATTTATATTTTTTTCAATTTCCCATCATTCTTTAGACATTTCTGTGTCTTATACTAACATCATAAGATACAAAACAGATAAGCGCCTAACAGTTGATTTTTTTAATAACTTTTTCATAATAAATGCCAAGTAAGAGTTTCTTACTTGGCATCCTCCCTTTTACAGGGTACTGTCAAACCTGCATCTCCCATTTAAACTTAGTATATATAATCAGTGATACGATGCTATTTTTCACAAGAAGGCGTTGATACTTACATATCAACGCCTTCATACCTGTCAATATTTGATTACTCTGACTCCACACTATACAGTCACATTTATGCTTTGTTGATGGAACCGAAAATTTCCATTTTTTCTTTAACAGTAGCCTTGATTGCTTCAAAACCGGGAGCAAGAAGCTTACGGGGATCATATCCTTTCCCCTGCCGGTCCTTACCTGCCTCAATATATTCGCGTGTAGCTGCTGCAAAAGATAACTGGCACTCTGTATTAACGTTAATCTTGGCAACGCCCAAAGAAATTGCTTTCTGAATCATTTCTGTCGGAATACCGGTACCACCATGAAGAACTAAAGGCATGTCTCCTGTAAGCTGCTGAATAGCATCCAATGTTTCAAAGGATAATCCCTTCCAGTTTTCAGGATATTTACCATGAATGTTACCAATACCTGCTGCAAGGAAGTCAATTCCCAAATCAGCAATTGCTTTACATTCATTAGGGTCTGCACATTCGCCCATACCAACAACGCCGTCTTCTTCTCCACCGATAGAACCAACTTCAGCTTCAATAGAAATTCCTTTTGCATGCGCTGCTGCCACTAACTCTTTGGTCTTAGCTACATTTTCATCAATAGGATAATGAGAACCATCAAACATTACAGATGAAAAACCTGCTTCGATGCATTTGTAACAATGGTCATAGCTGCCATGGTCTAAGTGAAGAGCTACGGGAACGGTAATATTCTGGTCTTTGATAAGCCCGTTTACCATACCGACTACTACATCATATCCACCCATGTACTTACCTGCACCCTCAGATACACCGAGAATAACAGGAGAATTGTTTTCCTGCGCTGTTAACAGGATGGCTTTTGTCCACTCAAGATTGTTAATGTTGAACTGACCAACAGCATAATGGCCGGCTTTTGCTTTTTTAAGCATTTCTGTTGCTGAAACTAACATTTTATTATACCTCCGTTAAATTTATAACATTCTCACTGCTTTTATTATAACTCATCTTTTTCAAAAAAGAAATAACAATTATATTCTATTCTGCTTTTCCGCTTAAATAATCACTTATACTCTCAATCGCTGTCTGTTCATCCTCACCGTCAGCTACTACCGTAACCTTAGAACCTGCATCAAGTGTCAATGTCATCATCCCCATAATGCTCTTTGCATTTACACTCTTTGCACCTGATATAATATGAATATTGCTTTCATATCTGCTTGCCACCTGTACCAGCATAGCTATGGGTCTTGCATCAAGCTCCTCCTTCACATGAAGTTCAACTATCTTCTCGGTCATAAAATTCTCCTCCTTCTATCGAATCCTATCAGCTATTTCGCTCAACTTCCGCAATCTATGGTTGACACCGGATTTCCCAACCGGCGGATTAAGGTAACCACCAAGTTCCTGAAGAGAGCTTTCCGGATAGGCCAATCTGACCATTGCCATTTCTCTGAGATTCTCGGGTAAATTTGAAAAGCCATAATGTTTTTCAAGCAACTCAATATCTGCTATCTGCTTATTGGCAGCATTTACCGTTTTGGCAATATTGGCCGTTTCGCAATTAACCTGTCTGTTAATGGAATTGCGCATTTCCTTCTCTATCCTTAAATTTTCCAAATTCATCAAGGATAAATGTGCACCCATTACATTCAGCAAATCTACGATTCCTGCGCCTTCCTTCAGATACACAACATGGTATCTTTTTCGCTTTACGATTCTCGCATCCAAATCAAAGCTCCGAATCATCTCCTGAATTTGCAATGCCTGTGTTTCCCATTCACAGACAAACTCAAGATGATAACTCTTCTGAGGATCACTCATCGACCCAATACATAAAAAAGCACCTCGCAAATAAGCACGCCTGCAACAGCTGTTCTTTACCAAGACAGGATTTACACCCTCTTTCAGTGTTCTTATTTGCTTTTCCCCATCAAACAGCTTAAGTGCCTGAAGCACTTTAGCCGTATCAGTACCTATAATAAATGTTTTTTTCAATAATGTAAAGTATTTTCTAAAAGCTACATCGTTTTCCGAGTGCAATACTATCTCTGTTTTTTCCTTCTCTCTTGTAACAATCCCACCGTCAAAATGAACAATTGCCGCGAGTTCTGCCAACTGACAATGTCTGGAACCCGGAATTACTTTTTCCAACTCCGCCTTCACTTCCGCCGAAAATGACATCTTTATTTCCTCTTTACACCTATCTGCCTTGTCCGATATCTCTATGAGCTATTTTGAGCCCAAAATTTCCTTTGTTCTTTAAACGTTCATACAATATGTTCGCCAGTGTCACGCTCCTGTGCTTTCCACCGGTACATCCGATTCCTATTACCAGCTGATACTTTCCTTCCTTTATATAATTGGGGATCAAAAACTCAAGCATGTCCAAAAGCTTGTCAATAAAAATCTCTGCCTCGCTAAAGCTTAAAACATAGTTCTGCACTTCCTTATGATTTCCTGTTTTATATTTTAATTCATCTATATAAAATGGATTTGGCAAAAAGCGAACATCAAACACCAAATCCGCATCTGCCGGAATCCCATGTTTAAACCCAAAAGACAAGATAGTTACCATCAGGCTGTTGTATTCTTCGTTTTTCACAAAAATACGCTCAATTTCTTCTTTTAATTCTCTGTTCAACAGATTAGAGGTATCAATGACGTAATCTGACTTTTGTCTGATATCCTGCAGGATTTTCCGTTCCCTAACGATACCGTCCTCCACTCTTCCGTCCGGTGTCAGGGGATGCATTCTTCTTGTTTCTTTATATCGCTTTAACAGGACATTGTTTCCCGCTTCCATAAACAATATTTCAAAATCGTATCCGTTTTCTTTGAGCTTTTCCAATATTTTCTGTACATCCTCAAAGGGCTGGTCTGCACGCACATCCAGTCCCAATGCTACCTTTGTGACTTCACTGCCCGGCACGGCAATAAGCTCAACAAACTTTTCTATCAGCGGAACAGGCATATTGTCCACACAGTAAAACCCCACATCCTCCAGCATCCTTAGTGCTGTACTTTTACCGCCGCCACTCATCCCGGTCACTACTACAAAACGCATTTACTTTCTCCTTATCACTATCAAAACTCTCCAAGATATATTACTTCGCGTTCTAAGAATACATCAAATTTTTCTTTTACACGCTCCTGCACCTGTGCAATTACATCTGCCACATCTGCAGCAGTTGCACTGCCTGTATTTACAACGAACCCACAATGCTTTTCAGATACTCTGGCACCGCCGATGGCAAACCCGCGTAATCCGGCATCCATGATCAGTTTCCCGGCAAAATACCCTTCAGGGCGCTTAAAAGTACTTCCGGCACTGGGATACTCAAGAGGTTGTTTTTCTCTTCGTCTTGCTGCCAAATCCGCCATTTTACTGCGAATTTCTTCCCTGTCTCCTTCTGTCAGTTGAAACACCACCTCAAGAACCACAAAATGACGGTTTTTAATAATACTGGTGCGATATCCAAACTCCATGGTCTGATTATCGAGTACCAATATTTCTCCATCTTCACTCATAACGGTAACACCGGCAACCACCTGCTTCATCTCGCCGCCATAGGCACCTGCATTCATCATAACACCACCGCCTACAGTGCCGGGTATTCCCGAAGCAAACTCTAATCCTTTAAGTGAATTTTCCATGGCACACTGCGCCACCTGCGACAAAAGAGCACCTGCCTGTACATGAATTCGGGTATCCGTTACCGTCACTTTATTAAATTTCTCTTTCAGTTGCAAAACAATACCTGCATAGCCGTGATCCCCCACCAACAGATTACTGCCATTTCCCAAAACAAAGTAAGGTATTTCCGTTTGTCTGAAATAAGGTATCAGTTTGCAGAGTTGTTCTGCACTGCTAATCTTCACAAAACATGTTGCCGCACCACCAACACGGAAGGTTGTATACTTACACATTTGCTCATGTTCCAAAATATCTTCAGCGGGTACATGCGCCCTTATAAATTCTAAAACTGCTGAACCGAATCCTTGCACTTTCACACCTGCTATTCTTTTTATTTTTGACTTTCCAAATCCAAAATTAACTTTGCTGCCCCGTAAATACCTGCATCGTTTCCGAGCTTCGCAAGCTCAAATTTCACATTTCTGCTTCCGTGGAAAACATTCTTTTCATAATGGGGTCTGATATAATCAATCAGCACTTCTCCTGCTTTTGACACACCGCCTCCGATAACAAATGCTTCCGGATTTACAACTCCCGCTACGGAAGCAAGTCCGTCTCCCAAATACTTTCCGAACTGTTTTGCAACCTTAATTGCCAGTGTGTCCTTCGCCTTAACCGCATCAAATACCATTTTGGAGGTCACTTCCGATTCTCTCATAACGCTTGCCTCATCGCATGAAGCAAGCATTCTTTTTGCCAGTCTGGTAATTCCTGTTGCGGATGTATACTGTTCAAGACATCCTTTATTTCCGCAACCGCATATTTCCTCTTCTTTATCCTCTACATGAATATGTCCGATTTCTCCGCCTGCACCGGTTGCACCTGTAAGCATTTTACCATTAACAATAATACCACCGCCTACACCGGTACCTAATGTTACCACTACCAGGTCTTTGCATCCACGACCGCCGCCCATCCACATTTCTCCAAGGGCTGCCACATTGGCATCATTTCCTGCCATAACAGGCATATTTAAAAGTTCTTCCAATGAATCCCTGATGCTAAAGGTTCCCCATCCCAGATTGACTGCCCTGTGCACCACGCCTTCACTGTCAACGGGTCCGGGAGCGCCAATACCAACGCCGATAACGGTATCCTTATTCATCTGTTTCATCTTTTCACGTATCGAATCTGCAATATCGGGAAGAATCTTGGTTCCTTCGTTTTCTGTTCTTGTAGGGATCTCCCATTTATCAAGCAAATTACCTTCCACATCAAACAAGCCGAGTTTTACGGTAGTTCCTCCAATATCCACTCCAAACACATACTTCTTCATGCCTCTATCTCCCTGTCACATATTATTTTTATTAATATAAGGAGAAAAATAAAAAAATCAAAG
>CAYWHY010000027.1:0-21796 GCA_964458255.1 uncultured Lachnospiraceae bacterium
AGAAGAAGGAAGGTTATGACAAGCTTCCTGATGAAGCACTTGAAGCAGTTCAGAAATTAGTTGCTGCTCTTAACTAGTTTTAATCATAATTAGAATGGTTGCATACGGGTATGTTTTCGGACATACCCGTATTTTTCAATCAGTTAGAATAAAAATGCTTTTGAGGTGTTTGGTATGGAAGAACGTCTGATAGACAAAGTGATGAATAAAGAAATCAGAATCAAAAATGTTCAATTGAAAGTTGTTGACTTTTTGTTTGTAATATGTCTGTTCTTTTTTTCATTTATGATTCGATGGGAGCTTATGCCGATTGAATCAGCGGATTATTACGGCTTTTTGAAAGAATGGATGCAGACAATACGTGACAATGGAGGAATTGCTTCGCTGTCCACGGAAATTTCCAATTACACATCTCCTTACATGTATATCATGACATTTCTTTCTTACGTCAGAACAAATGATTTGTATGCATTAAAATTAGTATCCGTTTTTTTTGATTATATGGCGTCTGTTGCAGTATATATGATACTTTATCATATGACGGAAAATGTCAGAAAATCTATATTAGGGATGGCACTTTTATTGCTTTTACCGACAGTGATTCTTGATGGAGCCTATTGGTGTCAGTGTGATATAATATATGCATGTTTTCTGCTGTATTCCTTTTATTACTTTTTGAAGGGAAAGAGTAGCAAATCCATACTCTTTTTTGCAGTAGCATTCACGTTCAAAATGCAATCGTTATTTTTGCTGCCGTTTTATATCATTATGTGGCTTAAAAAGGAAACAATTAAGTTGTTTCATTTTATTTGGGTGCCAATTGTTTACATAGCAAGTGCCCTGCCTGCATGGATGGCAGGACGTGATTTGAAGGAACTGTTATTTGTTTATATCAGGCAATCCGGATATTACCCGTGGGGAACGCTGGAATATCCCAATATTTATGCTTTGCTGGGAGAAACGATGCCTGACTTAAGGCATGCCGGAGAAGTCAGCGGTGCCGGAACTTATATGACGATTATTGTTTTGGGATGTATTGCTTATTATTTCTATACCAAAAAAGTTATGCTGACACAGGAAATAATGGTGACACTTGCGCTATTTACGGTAGCACTTACCGTGTATGGATTGCCACATATGCATGACCGCTATGGTTTTCTTGTTGATTTGCTGGCGGTTGTTTATGGAGTGTACAACGTGAAAAAACTACCTATACTGTGTGCTTTTGTAACGATTTCGGTATTGTCTTATATGCCGTATCTGTTAGGTACGCATATGGTGCCTATTCAGTATCTGGCGGTTGGAATGCTTGCAATTATTGTGTGCGTGGGATATGATTTGTATCATCAGATACAGAACAATTCTATTCAATCACAAGAACCCAATCTTTTAACAGACGAAGATTAAGCCCCCATTCTTTGGAAACGGGGTAACCGGAAATTAACGGAAAGAATAGAAAGAAAACGACAAGGACAATGCCAAGATAGATGGTGATTGTCCTTTTTCCACATTTAAAGTGTCCGTTAATATAGTTCATGGTATAACCAATCATCAGAATGATAAACAATATTGCAGGAAAGTAATGATAGATAAATGTAATCCTGCCAATGAATATCCAGGGAACGTATTGTGCTGCGTAAGCAATGCAAAGGAAACCTGCCTGTTTGTCCTTCGTAATAATAAAGCGGAATAAAAGAAATACCGGGCAGACAATGCCTACCCACCAGATGGCAGGATTTCCCATGCAACTGATGGCGCTTACGGTTGTTTCCGTAACCATGTCGTGGGCATAAAGAAGCGGCATCCATATAATAGGCCATTCATAAAAGGGGGAGCCGTAATAATGCTCAGCGACAAGATTTGCATGATAATCAAACATGGATAAGGAACCTTGAATTGTTTTGTCAATCAAACCCTTGTATTCAGTATATCCTACTACGGGAATAAAGGATAGGGTATAAACAATCAAAGGAACGGCAATAAAGAAAATACAGCAAAAACCGAACAGCTTCAGTGAACTTCTACCGGGGAAATGTGTCAGTGTATGCCAAAAGAAGAGGGCACAAAGTCCCAAACCGGCATACACGCCGGTCCATTTGGTGGCAATGCCAAATGCCATGGAAATACCGCATAAAGCTAAAGGAATCAGTACTTCCCGGGTGAGAACATTTTTTTCATTGCTTTTGCACAGATATTCATACATATAGTAATACATTAAAAGGATAAAGAAAGCGGCAAAAATATCAATAGTTGCAATTCTTGATAAAGTATAATGCATGCAGTCGAATGTCAAAAGCCCTGCGGTGGCCGTGGCGATAAATGTATCCTTAAACAATTTTTTCGCAAAGATATACATAACGCCGATAATCAGGATTCCGAAAATAGCTGACATAAAACGCCAGCCGAAGGGGGTCATTCCAAAAAGACGGATGCCGACAGAAATTAATATTTTCCCCAAATGGGGGTGTGTGGTTTCGTAAGTGGTAAGTCCGTGAATGAATTCATAAGCGGTGCGACCATGATAGATTTCATCAAACATGGTTCCGTCCATATAAGTTACCACATCAGGGAACATATTCTGTTCATCAAAAAGTGTCGGATAATCGGTAGCATTAAGCGGTTGAATGATGGAATCGTCGTTGCCTGTAAATACAAGTTCGTTGAGAACAGAAGCTTCATCTAAGGCAACAAAGCCAAGATACCTGGTGTTGTAATTAATGGGTATTTCATTCCAGGTAAATACAGAGCCGGCTTCTGCTTCCTTGTTGATAACCTCCCAGAGACCGGTAACTTCATTAAATACGGAAACGGAAAATTTTCTTGTGTTTAAATTTCCTAAAAAAATATATGCGGAGCGGATATCGATATAATCACCAAAATCAAGGACGATATCACAATTTTCTGAAGTGGCAGTATATGATGTTTCGGGTGCGTAGTGATTTCCTAACCGAAAAAAAACCATAAATAAAAAAATAAGCATTAATATGCTCATACATATGTAATCTTTTTTAGTCATTGTTATCTCCTAAGAAAAGTCTTAAAAACTGTTGTTTTGATACCCAAGATTAGTATACCAACGAAACAGATTGTATGCAAGAATGAAAGTACCATGAATTGGGAATACTGGGATATAGAAAGAACAGGAGGTTTTATATGAAAATATATATGCAGATTACAAATCTTTACGGTAGGGAAATATTAGATTCGAGAGGAAATCCAACAGTAGAGGCGGAGGTTATACTGACCGATACCATGACAGGTAAAAGATATGCAGACAAAGCTTCTGTGCCTTCAGGAGCAAGTACGGGACGCTTTGAAGCGGTAGAACTTAGAGACGCAGAAACCAGATATTTCGGACTTGGCGTAAAAAAGGCTGTTTCCAATATAAATACAAAAATTAGAGAGGCCATTGTGGGACGAAACGGACTGAATCAGATAGAAATAGACAGGATTTTAATAGAAACAGACGGAACCGACAATAAAGAAAATTTAGGTGCAAATGCCACACTGGCAGTTTCCATGGCAGTAGCAAGAACAGCGGCTAAGGCACTTGATATTCCGCTTTATCAGTATTTGGGCGGTGCCTATACCAGACTGATGCCTGTACCTATGATGAATATTTTAAACGGTGGAAAACATGCTTCCAATACAGTGGATTTTCAGGAGTTTATGATTATGCCCGTGCAGGCCGAGAGCTTTTCGGATGCACTTCGTATCTGTGCGGAAATTTACCATTTTTTAAAAAAGATTCTGGAGGAAAAGGGATTGTCTGTGGGGGTAGGTGATGAGGGAGGATTTGCACCGGATCTTCCTGACGCAAAAGCAGCTCTCACGCTCATAGTGGAAGCAATTGAAAAAAGTAAATATTTACCAGGACAGGATGTTAAAATTGCACTTGACGTGGCGGCTAGTGAACTATACAATGAAAAGACGGGCATGTATCACTTCCCGGGAGAAAGTGCTCTGACAGAGAAAGAAGTGGTCAGAGATACATCTGAAATGCTATCATATTACGAAGAGTTGATGGGTGATTTCCCCATTTTTTCTATAGAAGATGGACTTGCAGAGGACGACTGGGACGGATGGAAACATTTGACAGAACGTCTCGGTGACAAAGTCCAGCTGGTTGGAGATGATTTATTTGTCACAAATACCAAACGGCTTGATGCCGGAATCAAACTGCATGCGGCTAATGCCATTTTGGTTAAGGTAAACCAGATTGGCACCGTTTCCGAGGCTATGGAAGCAATTGAAATGGCACAGAAGAATGGATATAAAACCATTATTTCTCACAGGTCAGGTGAAACAGAGGATACTTTTATTGCAGACCTTGCTGTAGCGGTAAATGCGGGACAAATTAAAACAGGTGCTCCCTGCCGCAGTGAACGTGTGGCGAAGTATAATCAGCTCATTAGGATTGAAGAGGAACTTGGTAGTGTGGCATGCTATAAAGAACCGTTTTCAAAAATATAAAGCTGAAAATTTATAACGACCGAAAATATAAGAAGGCAGGAACAAAGGATGAAAAGAATTAGAAACACAATCAGAAGATTTGCAGCGATGACTGTGGCGGTTGCGATTATATGGACGCTACAACCGGCAGAAGTATCTGCGGCAAAAGCACTTGCGCATGGGGTGGATGTTTCTAAATATAATGGTGGTGTTAATTGGAATCAGGCGAAAACTGCCGGCATAGAGTTTGCACTTATTAAGGTGGGAAGCACCAAGAGTGGTGTGGACCCTAATTTTGCAGCTAATATCACAGGTGCACAGGCTGCAGGAATTAAGACGGGTGTGTATATATATTCTTATGCAACAACACCGGAAGAGGCGGTTAATGAGGCTAACCTGGTACTTGAGTGGATTGGAAATTATGCAATTAATTTTCCGATAGTATTTGATATAGAAGACAGGAACCACAAAAATTTGAGCCAGGAGCAGTTGATTGCTATTATCAATTCTTTTTGCATGACAATTGATGCAGCAGGATATTATCCCATGGTGTATTCATACAAAAATATGTTTGATGCAAAACTTAACATTTGTGGATGGGATAGATGGGTTGCACATTACAGTGATAGCTGTGGAGCAACTAATAATGTATGTATCTGGCAGTACACCAGTAAGGGGCGAATGGCCGGCTTTAGCGGGAATGTTGATTTAAATTATCAGTACAAGGATTATGCTTCACTGATTATTCCGGAAGGATTTGTTGATCGCAACGGTTGTACCAGATTTTATCGTAACTGGCGTATGCAGCGCGGTTGGGTGGATTATAATAATACCAGATATTATTTGGATAGTGCCGGCAATCTGGTACGTGGCTGGTTTACGGACGAAGCAGGAGCAATTTATTATCTGACCCCTCAGGATGGTAGTATTGCCAGAGGACAGTGCGTAGTTGACGGCGCAGAGTTTTTCTTCAATGCGGACGGAGTAAGGCAGACAGGTTTTGTGATGCTTGAAACCGGTACATCCTATTATGACGCAGCGACCGGACAGAAGCTGAAGGGATGGATTCATTTAGGAGAGCAGACATATTTCGCCGATGAAGCCGGACATATTGTGACAGGCGTATATACCATAGAAAATCAGCCCCGTTACTTTGGAACGGACGGTGTTCTTGTGAAAAATCAAGAAGTGGAACTGGACGGCGTTTCTTATATAACGACTTCGGAAGGGACGCTTACACCGGTAGTGGTAATTTCGGAACCGACACCGGAGGTGAATGAAGCTCCGGCCATAAGTGCAGAAACACAGCAAAAAGCACAAAGTTAAGATAAAATGCTTGAAATCTATGTTTTTATATGGTAAACTATGGATTGCTTGGCATTAGGAGGTGTAAAAATGGAAGGGCTGAGAATTGTTATTCAGATTGTATTTATAATAGTATGCATTGCATTGGCTGCCATAGTATTAATGCAGGAAGGAAAAACAGCAGGTCTTGGGGCAATTAGTGGAGCTGCTGAAACTTACTGGGGAAAGAATAAAGGACGTTCTATGGAAGGTAAACTTGTTAAGATTACAAAGTTCCTTGCCATTAGCTTTATTGTACTTGCGGTAATTTTAAATCTTAATGTATTTTAGAAATTTAGGCACTCTTGCAAAAGGGTGCCTTTTTTAACAGCTTTGATATTCTCAAACAGATAACAATGAGGGAACGGGATGGAACAGGAAATTCGTGACGAACGTAAAAAAAAAATATGTGAGCTTGTAGAGAACGAATGGTATGTTCCGATGAAAGAGAAGGAACTTGCTGTTTTTATGCAGGTAAAGCAGGAAGAAAGAAATGATTTAAAGCAGATGCTTAATGAACTTCTGGAAGAAGGTAAGCTGGAACTTACCAAACGCGGAAAGTATATAAAAGGGAATGTAAACAAAGAAGCAAGTGGATTGGTCGGCATATTTGTCAGCAATTCCCGCGGATTTGGCTTTGTTGAGGTAGAAGGAAGAGAAGAAGATTTGTTTATTCCGGAGAGTGGTGTCAACGGAGCTTTTCACAATGATAAGGTACAGGTGGAGCTTTTAAACGGACAACGGGGCAAAAGACAGGAGGCAAAGATAGTTGCTGTTTTGGAACATGGACTTACCCATGTGGTAGGGACGTTTGAAAAGTCTAAAAGCTTTGGTTTTGTTATTCCTGATAATGATAAGATTTCGTCTGATATTTTTGTGCCAATTGAGCGTTCTAAAGGAGCAGTAAATGGTCATAAAGTAGTGGTGGAGCTTACAAATTACGGTAATGATAAGCATAAACCGGAAGGCAGAATCGTGGAGATTCTCGGACATGTTAATGACCCGGGGGTAGATATTATGTCTATTGTAAAAGGGTTTGACCTTCCTGCGGAGTTTCCTGAAAAAGTCTTGAAGCAGGCAGAACGTGCAAACAGGGAAGTCTCGGAGGCAGACATGCTTGGACGCAGAGATTTGCGTGATGTGATCATGGTAACGATTGACGGTGAGGATGCCAAAGATTTGGATGATGCTGTCAATGTATATAAAGACGGTGAGAATTATCATTTGGGTGTGCATATTGCGGATGTGAGCAATTATGTGCAGGAAAATTCAGCGTTAGACACAGAAGCTGTGAAACGAGGCACCAGTGTATATCTGGTTGACAGAGTGATTCCCATGTTGCCCCATGCTTTATCTAACGGTATTTGTTCTTTAAATCAGGGAGTGGATAGGCTGGCACTCAGTTGCCTGATGACAGTAAACAATAAAGGGGAAGTGATTGACTATGAAATTATTGAAACTGTCATCAATGTAAATCGAAGGATGTCGTACACTGCGGTTAAGCAGATCTTGGAAGATAACGATAGTGAGATGATACGTGAATATGAAGAATTGGTTCCCATGTTTCACATGATGCAGGAACTTTCCGAAATTTTGCGTGAAAAGAGAAGAAAGCGTGGCTCCATTGACTTCGATTTTCCTGAAAGTAAGATAGTTTTGGATGAAAAGGGGGTTCCCATTGATATTAAACCTTATGACAGAAATACTGCCACTAAAATGATTGAGGATTTTATGCTTCTGGCCAATGAAACGGTGGCCCAACATTTTTACTGGATGGAGCTTCCGTTTGTATATCGTACCCATGGAAAGCCGGATCCGGAGAAGATTTTAAAACTGGGCGCGTTCATCCATAATTTCGGATATTACATTAAAGTAAAAACAGGTGATGAAATTCATCCTAAGGAAATTCAAAAGCTTCTCAGTAAGATTGAGGGAACCGAGGAGGAAGCTTTGATAGCAAGGCTTACTTTGAGAAGCATGAAACAGGCAAAATATACGGTAGAGTGCAACGGCCATTTCGGTCTTGCATGTCAGTATTATTGTCATTTCACATCTCCTATAAGAAGATATCCTGATTTGCAGATTCATCGTATTATCAAGGAACAACTTCGTGGGAAGTTAAAAGAAGAAAAGCTTGCCCATTATAAGGAAATATTGCCCAAGGTCGCAAAACGTTCCTCAGAGATGGAGAGAAGAGCTGAGGAGGCAGAGCGCGAGACGGAAAAGCTCAAAAAAGCACAGTATATGGAAAGCCGTATCGGAAATATTTATGAAGGTGTAATTTCGGGTATTACCACATGGGGGATTTATGTGGAGCTTCCAAACACGATAGAAGGTATGATACATGTTTCAAGGCTGACAGGTGACTATTACTATTATAAAGAAGAAACTTATGAGATGATGGGACGAGATACCGGTAGATGCTTTAAATTGGGGCAGAAAGTTACTGTCGTGGTAATAGATGTTGACAGAATGTCAGGGAGTGTTGATTTTATATTGGCACCGGAGAAAGAAGGAGAATAACAATGGCCAAAGACGAAATGAAACTTGTGGCAAATAATAAAAAGGCTTATCATGATTATTTTATCGAAGAAAAATATGAAGCAGGACTGGTGTTGCACGGAACAGAGGTAAAATCCCTTCGTATGGGTAAGTGCAGCATTAAGGAAGCTTTTATCCGTATTGAAAAGGGAGAAGTGTATATTTATGGTATGCATGTCAGTCCTTATGAAAAAGGAAATATCTTTAATAAGGATCCGCTTCGCCCGAAAAAACTTCTTTTGCACAAACAGCAGATTCGTAAGCTGGTTGGAAGCAGTGCGGAAAAAGGCTACACAATTGTGCCTTTACAAGTATATTTTACGGGTGGAAGAGCTAAAATGGAAATAGGTCTTGCTAAAGGTAAGAAGTTATATGACAAACGTCAGGATATTGCAAAAAAGGATCAGAAAAGAGAAGCGGAGAAGGAAATGAAAATACGACTTCGTGTATAAAATTTTAAAAAGTTTTCGCACTTTTTCCATTGATAAAAGTAAGATAAATGTTATAATAAAATCAGATAAGGGTTAGTAAAGGTTTCGACAGGGGTCTTGCAACCGGAGAAGCTATCCGCAGGCTGATGCGTTAAATCGCAAAACTAAAAATAAACGCTGACGAAAAATTAGCATTTGCTGCCTAATGGCAGCTGTCCGGCTTAGTGCACCTGCACATTAAGATACGGGCATCGACTATGCAGGAAACGACACAGGCTAAGCTTTGCACCTGTGGGCGTATCATGAAGCTACTGAATGAATTGGGGTGTCAGTTTCCCGGTTCAGGAGGGAATGAGGGAAACCGAAACAACTGGCTATGATAGTAGAAGGACGGGGAATGGGTCTTTGGACGCGGGTTCGACTCCCGCCTAATCCACTTAAATCAATAAGCATATTAAATGGTAGCAAAAGAGGAGGCGTGTGAATACTATGAAATTAAAAAGCAGAGTGTTGATGCCGCAGCAGTATCGCCGTGCTAACAAAGGAATGTTTTTAATACTGGCAATGAGCTATGTATTGTATGCAGTTGTAGAAGGGGTAAAAATGGCTGATAATGGTGTTAGTACCATGTCGATTGTAAGGTGCATTTGGTATGTGCTTGCAACTTTGATTTCCGGAATCGTTGCATGGAAACTTGCTGAAAAGAAGTTTACGTTATCAATTTTTGCAGTTATTTGCGCTGTCACTTATGGAGTGTTTATATTCGGAAACACGGTATCGGCTATGGTGCTTGTGTTCCCAATTCTTGTTGGATTCATGATTTATTTGGATACAAAGACAGTGCTGGCAGGAAGTGTTGTCACCTTTGTCCTTTGTTTTATTAAGATGTGTATAGAAAAAACAACCGGCAATGTTGAAATGGCTCATGTCGCAATGCTGACATTGATAAGTCTGATTCTCTGCATTATTTGTTCTTTCTGTGTGATTTGCCGTTTGATTGACTTTAGCAAAGAAGAACAGGCAGTGATTGAAACTGAGGTAAAACACCGTGAAAAGACTGCTCATACAATTAACAGCATTGCTGAAAAGTTGGATGTTGATTTTCATAAAGTGCTTGAAGAACTGGACATTGTTAACAAAAATATACAGGGTTCGAGTATTGCAATAGAAAAAATAGCTACCAGTACGGAAGACACCGCTGAGGCGGCCAATCGGCAGGCTGACATGACAAACCAAATCCAGACCAGATTGGAAAATACAAATCAGATTGCCGTGGATGCAAAAGTGACTACAGGTAACTTGAAAATAGTGATTGAAACAGGAAAGCGACTGACTGATGACTTGCAGGAACAATCTGTTCTGGTAGACCAGAATACGGCACGGATTTCGGAAACTGTGGGTGTGCTGGTAGAAAATGTACAAAAAGTATCAAGTATTACAGAATCTATTTTAAATATTTCGTCACAGACAAACCTGTTGGCATTGAATGCAAGTATAGAAGCTGCGAGAGCAGGCGAAGCGGGGAAAGGTTTTGCTGTAGTTGCTGATCAGATTCGTAAGCTGGCAGAAGAAACTAAGGTTTCGACGGAGCAGATTACTGCCATTATCAATGAATTGACAGCAGTTACTAATGAGACACAGGAAGGAATTGCCGCATCAGTAGAAAGTATCAATGCACAACGTGCAAAAGTTTCAGAGGTAACGGAAGAATTTGCGGAAATAGAAAAAGGTATGATTGCTCTTGAGACCGGTGTAATAAGTATGAATGATGAGGTTGAAGCAGTATTGGATGCCAATAAAAAAATTGTAGAAAGTATATCAATGCTGTCAGCAAATTCCAAGGGAGTTGCAACAGGAACTCAGATGGGCAAAGAAAGTATTGCACATACAGTGGAACGTTTAAAAGGATTTTCAGAGACAGTGGAAGGAACTTTTGAGATGTTGCAGACATTAAAGAAAACTTCGGAAGAGTAATGCAAATTTGGGGGATTTTTTTGAAATACGATGCTGACAAGAGTTATTATAGCAAAAACCACCGCAGATTACGGTGGTTTTTGAAGTTGTTAAATGGATGAAAAGGATTACAAAATGGCAGATAAAAATAATTTATTGGTAAATGGGTATCGTTTCGGTTCCGTTAAGGATGCAAAGAGAGCTGAAGAGGAAATCGAAAAAGCAATGTATTTTAAAGATAAGATGGTGGGGATGACAGCAAGGAACCGTCTTAGCATTTATGACAAAATTTTAGATAATAAATTATTTCAAACGCCTCACGGATGGGAATATTTAAGACAGATGCAGCTGGAATTATTAAAGAGTGGCATACCGGAAGAGGAGATTCGTCCTATTCCCATGTATGTGACATTTGTCCATGACACGGAAAAAGAAACGGATAGTGTATTTGCAAGGCAGTACATCCGCCCTTCTCAAAAAAAAAGAAAACATAATAAATTATATATTTCTGTTGGAATAAATATGATACTTGGTCTTCTTGTAGTGGCTATGTTTGTAATTGCATTGAATAGTGATAATCCTAATATTTTAAATTATAAGCAGGTGATTGTAGATGAATATGCAACATGGGAACAGGAACTGACAGAAAGAGAAAATGCAATTAGGAAAAAAGAAAAAAGTCTGCAGGTGGAGTCCTTGGAGGAATTAAATGGAACGACTGAAAATACTGGTGGTTGATGATGAAGCAAGAATGAGGAAACTGATCAGGGATTTTCTTGAAAAAAGTGGCTATGACGTATTGGAAGCAGAGGATGGCAGTCAGGCAGTTGATATTTTCTTTGAGAAGAAAGAGATAGCACTTGTTATATTAGATGTCATGATGCCTAAGATGGATGGCTGGGAAACTTGTCGTGAAATCCGGCAATATTCCAAAGTGCCCATTATTATGCTTACCGCCAAATCCGATGAAAAAGATGAACTTTTAGGATTTCAGCTTGGCGTAGATGAGTACATTTCCAAGCCCTTCAGCCCTAAAATTCTGGTTGCAAGAGTGGAAGCCATCCTGCGTCGGACCAACCTGCTTGATACAGAGGAAACACTGGAAGTCGGTGGAATCATTATTAACAAATCCGCTCATAGCGTCACCGTAGACGGTGCACAGATTGATTTAAGTTATAAAGAATTTGAACTTTTAACCTACTTCGTGGAGAATAAAGGTATTGCCCTTTCCAGAGAAAAAATCCTTAATAACGTATGGAACTATGATTACTTTGGTGATGCCAGAACCATCGATACTCATGTGAAGAAATTAAGAAGTAAAATGGGTCCGAAAGGTGATATGATTAAAACTATCTGGGGAATGGGGTATAAATTGGAGGTATAGCACCGCCGGTAAGAGGACTTGCAAAGATTTCGGTCACTGAAAAGTGTGTAGGAATAAAGAAATGTTTCATTAATTATAACTATGGTATTGACAAATGCTGATACCATAGTTATAATTGATTAAGTGTGTGAGTGAATTTTATACACATTGGGAGTTTTATATGTTGATGAATCTGACTGATGTGTTTACATCTGATGGAAAAATTAAGAAAGTAACGGTGCCTTATGAATATGACAGCTTTTCATATATGGGAAGTGAGTATTTTGTGAAGGATAAGTCGGAGATAATTCTTACATTTTCCAATATTGGTAGTGGTAACGTGCTGATAGAAGGGAAGGTACAGCTTACGTTGGAAATCCCTTGTGACAGATGTTTACAGAGCGTGAATGTTCCTTTACATGTAACGTTTACACATCAGGTTGCAACTCCTGACAAGGAGGAAACACCATCAGAAGAGGAAGAACAATGTTTTATATCCGGTTATGAACTGGATGTAGATGCTCTCGTAAACAATGAAATCTTAATTAATATGCCCGTTAAGATTCTGTGCAAAGAGGAATGTAAAGGAATTTGTCCCGTGTGCGGTAGAAACTTAAACGAAGGAGACTGCGGATGTGATACTTTTGTTCCCGATCCCAGAATGGCAGCAATTAAAGATATCTTTAACGCAAACAAATAAGGAGGTGTAACGATGTCTATTTGTCCTAAGAATAAATCTTCCAAAGCAAGAAGAGATAAGAGAAGAGCAAACTGGAAAATGAGTGCTCCTACATTGGTAAAGTGCAACAAATGTGGCGCCCTGATGATGCCCCACAGAGTATGTAAAGCTTGTGGTTCTTACAATAAGAAAGAAATCATCGCTCAGGATTAATTATTAAAAATGCAGTAAAAGCAAGGATTTGGGAAGTTAAAAACTTCCCATTTTTTGTTGCAGTGAGTGAACCTTATCGGAAATTCAATTTTTATCTTGATTTTTATAAGGCTGTTTAGTATAGTTAAATAGATATGTAATTTGGAGGTAAATTTATGGCAGAATTGGTAAAAGTTGCGGTAGATGCCATGGGTGGAGATAATGCACCTGCGGAGATAGTAAAAGGTGCAGTAGATGCAGTGAATTCAGCCGCTAACGTAAAAGTTTTTCTGACAGGACAGGAAGAAATTGTTAATAAGGAACTTTCCAAGTATACTTATCATAAGGAACGGCTTGAAGTGATAAATGCCACAGAAGTAATCGAGACAGCAGAACCTCCTGTTATGGCAATCCGCAAAAAGAAAGACTCTTCTATTGTTAAGGCAATGAACCTTGTAAAAGAAGGTGTTTGTGATGCTTTTGTTTCTGCAGGAAGTACCGGTGCAACACTTGTGGGAGGGCAGGTTATTGTTGGAAGAATCAAAGGAATAGAACGGCCGCCGCTTGCACCGCTTATTCCAACAGCTAAAGGTAGTTCTCTTTTAATAGATTGTGGAGCTAATGTGGATGCAAGACCTTCCCATCTTGTACAGTTCGCCAAAATGGGGTCCGTTTATATGGAAAACATTATGGGAATTAAAAATCCCAAAGTAGCAATTGTTAATATTGGAGCTGAGGAAGAAAAAGGAAATGCACTTGTTAAGGAAACATTTCCCCTTCTTAAAAATTGTCCGGATATCAATTTTATCGGGAGTATAGAGGCAAGGAATATTCCTTCCGGTTATGCAGACGTTATTGTTTGTGAAGCTTTTGTGGGAAATGTAATTTTAAAGCTCTATGAAGGCGTTGGGGGTACCTTAATCAAACAGATAAAAGAGGGAATGATGTCCTCCTTGCGCAGTAAAATAGGTGCGCTTCTTGTTAAGCCTGCATTAAAAGATACCTTAAAGCAATTCGATTTGGAGCAGTATGGTGGAGCACCGTTGCTTGGATTAAACGGTTTGGTTGTAAAGACGCATGGAAGCTCTAAATCTGTTGAAATCAAGAATTCTATTCTGCAATGCATTACCTTCTCAGAACAGAATATTAATCAAAAAATAAAAGAAAAAATCACAATGGAAGAAAAGTAAGAAAGGAATGAAACAATGGAATTTGAAAAATTAAAAAAAGTGATTGCTGACGTATTAAACGTCGACACTGAAGAAATCACAATGGAAACAACATTTGTAGATGATTTAGGGGCAGATTCCTTAGATGTTTTTCAGATTATTATGGGAATAGAGGAAGAGTTCGATATCGAAATTCCTGCGGATGATGCGGAAAAAATCACCACAGTGGAAGAAGCGGTTAATTTAATTAAAAATGCAGTTAATTAATAAAAAGCCCTTTTTTTAAAAGGGCTTTTTAACTTCATTGAAAGTATAATGTATACAGAAAAGGGGAAATTTATGTTCACCAGATGCGATGAGACACAGTTAGAAGAAAAGATAGGTTATCAATTTAAAGATAAAGCACTGTTAAAAGAGGCACTTACCCACAGCTCCTTTTCCAACGAACAAAGAATTAATAAATTAAAAAATTATGAACGACTTGAATTTTTAGGAGATGCAGTGCTTGAACTTATATCCAGTAAATTTTTTTTCTTGGGATATCCGGATATGCCTGAAGGACAGCTGACTAAAAAGCGCTCGGCCATGGTTTGCGAACAGGCATTGGCATTTTGCGCAAGAGATATTCAGCTTGGAAATCATCTTCTTTTGGGAAAAGGTGAAGAAGCTACCGGTGGCAGAAAGAGGGAATCTATTATTGCCGATGTTATGGAAGCACTTATTGGAGCAATTTATCTTGATGGCGGATTTGATGCAGCAGAAAGATTTGTTCTTAAGTTTATCTTGTCCGATATAGGAAATAAACAATTATTTTATGATAGTAAAACAATTTTGCAGGAAAAAATTCAAAAGTCCGGAAAAAATCTTGTGTATAAAGTGATAGAAGAGTCGGGACCTGATCATGACAAACAGTTTACGGTAGAGGCTTTGATTGACAACGTTCCTTGCAGTAGAGGAACAGGCAGAACCAAGAAGTCAGCAGAACAGAAGGCTGCCTATGAAATACTGATTAAATGGGAGAAGTAATAGTTATATGTATCTTAAGAGTATAGAAATTCATGGATTCAAATCCTTTGCAAATAAGATTGTATTTCAATTCCACAATGGAATTACAGGGATTGTAGGGCCTAACGGAAGCGGTAAAAGCAATGTTGCCGATGCAGTACGTTGGGTACTTGGTGAACAGAGAATTAAGCAACTTCGTGGTGCGTCCATGCAGGATGTTATTTTTTCCGGTACTGAACTGCGTAAACCCTTGGGATATGCGTATGTAGCCATTACTTTAGATAATTCCGACCATCAGCTGGCTATTGATTATGATGAAGTGACGGTAGCAAGAAGAATATATCGTTCCGGTGAGAGTGAGTATCTTTTAAATGGAACTATTTGCCGTTTAAAGGATGTAAATGAGCTTTTTTATGATACCGGTATAGGGAAAGAAGGGTATTCCATTATCGGGCAGGGGCAGATTGACAAAATTTTAAGCGGTAAACCGGAAGAAAAACGTGAACTTTTTGATGAGGCTGCCGGCATAGTTAAGTTTAAAAGACGTAAAGTGGCAGCACAGAAGAAGCTTGAGGATGAGAAACAGAATCTTGTCCGTGTGAATGATATTCTTTCAGAACTTGAGAAACAGATTGGACCTTTGGAAAAACAATCCGAGGTGGCCAAAGTTTATCTGAAGAAAAAGGAAGAATTAAAAACACTGGATGTGAATGTGTTTTTACTGGAAAACACCAGATTGCAGGGGCAATTAAAAACAATTGATGAAAAATATAATATTGTAAGTAATGATTTGGAAAGTACGACAGCCCGATATGAAAAAATTAAGGAAGAATATGAGCAGATACAGGGACAAATAGAATTCCTTGATGAGAATATCGAAAAGAGCAGAAGTGTGCTTACCGATACCAGTGTGCTTCGTGGTAAATTAGAGGGTGAAATCAATGTTTTAAAGGAACAGATTAAATCTGCCAAAAGGAATGAAGAACATTTGAAATCCCGTAAGGAAGCCGTTCAAAAGGATATTGATGAAAAGACCGGTGATAAATCCGGTATTTTGACGGATAAGGAAGTTATCGACAAGCAGGTGGCTGAGATTGAAAAGAGCAGAAATGAAGCCAGAGAACTGTTGCTTGCCGTTCAAAACAAGATAGAAGAACTGAATAACCATATTGAAAGCGGAAAAAATACGATTATTGATGCCCTAAACTCCAGAGCGGGCATAAAGTCAAAATTAGGACGTTATGATACCATGACAGAGCAGATTAATATTCGTAAGGCAGAGCTTACCTCAAGACTTCTTCGAATCAAGTCAGATGAAGCAGAGCAGGAGGCTGTCATGAAAAAGCTTGAGGGTGAGTTTGAGAAAATTAACGAGGAAATCAGAACGTTAAATGATTCCATCACTTCCAAGGAAGAACAGCTTTCCCTTATGAAAGAAGAACTTTCATCAAAGGATCAGAAACTTCGTGATACCCAGGTGAGCTATCATCAGGAAAAGTCCAAGTTAGAAGCTTTATCCAACTTAACGGAACGCTATGAAGGCTACGGCGGCAGCGTTAAGAAGGTCATGGAGCAGAAAGACCGTGAAAAGGGTATTATCGGTGTCGTTGCCGATATTATTAAAGTAGACAAAAAGTATGAAACTGCCATTGAAACAGCACTCGGCGGTAACATTCAGAATATTGTAACGGATGACGAAGAAACAGCAAAGAGAATGATTTCTTTCCTTAAGCAGAATAAAGGCGGCCGTGCCACATTCCTTCCTCTCACCAGTATTATAAATCCACAGGAATTTAAGAATCCGGAGGCACTGAAGGAAAAGGGTGTCATCGGCATGGCGGATGAACTGGTGAATGTTGAGGATAAGTATAAAAATGTGGCAAAAGCCATGCTCGGTCGTATTGTTGTTGTTGACAATATTGACAATGCTGTAAAGATTGCAAGAAAATTTGACTACGGAATCCGTATGGTTACCATTGAAGGAGAACTTCTTGTGCCGGGAGGTGCCATCAGTGGTGGCACTTTTAAGAATAACAGTAATCTTCTCGGCCGTAGAAGAGAAATGGAAGAACTGGAAGCAAAGGTAAAGAAGTTTTTAAAGGAAATTGATGCTATCCTTGAAGATATTGCAAAGACTAAAGAAAACAGGAATAAACTGCGTCTTGCCATGGAAGAGGATAAATCAGCCCTTCAGAAGAAGTTTATCGAGCAGAATACAGCCCGTCTTAATGTAATTAAGGCACAAGAGCGTAAAGAGGAAGCTTCCGAAGGCTCTATGGAGCTTAAATCGGAAGAAAGAGAAATTGAAAACCAGATTCGTGAAATTCAGCTCAGCAAAGAGTCCGTTCGGAAGGAACTGACTGATTCGGAAGAATTAGAGAAACAGGTAGAAATACAGATTAAGGAGTTCCAGCAACAGTTAGAAGAAAAGCGTCAGGAAGAGTCCGGGCAGCTGGCAAATGTGGCTTCCTGGGATGTTGAAGTAGAAAAGATGCTTCAGCAGCAAGGCTTCCATCAGCAGAATGTAGACCGTATCAACGGGGAAATCAACCGTTATGCGGCAGAGCTTGCTGAAATCGAAGAAGGTCTTAAGCAGTGTCAGGAAGATATTGTAAATAAAGAAAACAATATTACCCAGATTGAACAGACAATTGCAGCATCTCATACCACGCAGGGAGATACAGAGCTTAAGCTTAAGGATGATATTGCAAAGAAGGAAGAATTAAGCGCTAAGCAGAAGAATTTCTTCGCTGACAGAGAAGCACTTTCAGATCGGATGACTGCTTTGGATAAAGAAGTATATCGTTTGAATGCCCAGAAAGAGAAGTTTCAGGAAATGCAGGAAAGTCAGATTAACTACATGTGGGATGAATACGAAATTACATTATCTGATGCAAGTACGCTTCGTAATGAAGAAATGACTGATTTGTCTGCAATGAAGAAAGAAATTTCTTCCTTAAAGGATAAGATTAAAAAGCTGGGTGATGTCAATGTTAATGCGATTGAAGATTTCAAAAATCTGATGGAACGTTACAATTTCTTGAAGACGCAGCATGATGATTTGGTGGAAGCGGAGAAAACGCTGGAAGGCATTATCGAGGAATTGGATACTGCCATGAGAAAGCAGTTTGCGGAGAAGTTTACGGAAATCAGCAAAGAATTTGACAAAGTATTTAAAGAAATGTTTGGCGGTGGAAAGGGCACGCTGGAGCTGATGGAAGATGAGGATATTTTAGAAGCAGGTATCCGTATTATTGCACAGCCGCCCGGAAAGAAGCTGCAGAACATGATGCAGTTATCCGGTGGAGAAAAAGCACTTACGGCAATTGCTTTGTTGTTTGCAATTCAGAATTTAAAGCCTTCACCGTTCTGTCTTTTGGACGAAATTGAAGCGGCACTGGATGAAAACAATGTTACCAGATTTGCAAAATATTTACATAAACTTACCAAGAATACGCAGTTTATTGTTATTACTCACAGACGGGGTACCATGGAACAGGTAGACAGACTGTACGGTATCACTATGCAGGAAAAGGGCATATCGGCACTTGTAAGTGTCAATCTGATTGATAAGGAGTTAGATGATTAATGGGCGGATTTTTCGGCAGATTAAAAGAAGGTCTGACAAAAACAAGAAATAATATTGTACATGGAATTGACTCTGTATTTAGTGGCTTCTCATCTATTGATGAAGAGTTTTATGAGGAACTGGAAGAAATCCTTATCATGGGAGATATCGGTGTGAATGCCACGGGAGATATTTTAGAGTGCCTACGTAAGAAGGTAAAGGAAAATCATATTAAAGAACCTGCCATGTGCAAAGAATTTCTGATACAGAGTATTAAAGAGCAGATGACGGTAGGAGAAGCAGCTTATGATTTTGAAAAGAAGCAGTCAGTGATTTTGATTATCGGCGTAAACGGTGTTGGTAAGACAACATCCGTAGGAAAACTTGCCGGTATTTTAAAGGAACAGGGGAAAAAGGTTCTGATTGCAGCGGCAGATACTTATCGCGCTGCGGCAGGAGAACAACTTGCAGAATGGGCAAATCGTGCCGGGGTGGATATGATTGGAGGTACGGAAGGGGCAGATCCTGCCAGCGTTGTATATGATGCAGTCAATGCGGCGAAGGCAAGAGGCGTGGATGTGCTTCTTTGTGATACGGCAGGGCGTCTTCACAACAAAAAAAATCTGATGGAAGAGCTGAAAAAAATTAACCGTATTATTGACAGGGAGTTCCCGGATGCACACAGAGAAAATCTTGTGGTGCTTGACGGTACAACAGGACAAAATGCCCTTAATCAGGCAAAAGAATTTGGCGAGACTGTCGATTTGACAGGTATTATTTTAACGAAGATGGACGGTACTGCTAAAGGTGGTATTGCAGTTGCCATTCAGTCAGAACTGAATATTCCCGTTAAATATATTGGTGTAGGTGAAACAATGGATGATTTACAGAAGTTTGACTCAGAACAGTTTGTAAATGCGTTGTTTGCATTAGAAGATTAGATAAAGGAAAGGCGTGGTGTTTTGTATGGAAGAAAAAATGCTTACACTTGAGAAATTTGAGGAAGCATCTGAGGTTGTAAAAAAAGTTGTCCAGGAAACGAAACTGGTTTACAGTGATTTTTACAGCACGCAGACCGGCAACAGAATTTATTTAAAACCGGAAAATATGCAGTTCACAGGTGCGTATAAATTAAGAGGTGCTTATTATAAACTCAGTACCTTGAGCAAGGAGGAAAGAGCGAAGGGACTGATTACAGCATCGGCAGGTAACCATGCACAGGGCGTGGCTTATGCGGCAAAATGTTATGGTGCAAAAGCTGTTATCGTAATGCCTACCACCACACCACTTATCAAAGTAAACAGAACAAAGAGCTATGGTGCGGAAGTGGTTCTTTACGGAGATGTGTATGATGAGGCTTGTGAGCATGCTTATGAGCTTGCAGAAAAAGAAGGATATACCTTTATTCACCCTTTTGATGATTTAGCAGTGGCAACCGGACAAGGAACAATTGCCATGGAAATTTTTAAGGAACTTCCCTTGGTAGATTATATTTTAGTTCCCATTGGCGGCGGCGGACTGGCAACGGGAGTTTCCACGTTGGCCAAACTTTTGAATCCGAAGATAAAGGTAATAGGTGTTGAACCGGCAGGTGCAAACTGCATGCAGAAATCAATTAAAGAAGGTAAGGTTGTAACTCTTCCGGGAGTCAGCACTATTGCAGACGGTACTGCAGTAAAAACACCGGGAAGCCTGATTTTTCCTTATGTCAGTCAAAATTTGGATGATATCATTACTGTAGAGGATGAAGAACTGGTAGTAGCGTTTCTTGATATGGTAGAAAATCATAAGATGATAGTAGAAAATTCGGGTCTTTTGACAGTGGCTGCCTTAAAGCATCTTGATGTAAAAGATAAGAGAATTGTATCCATTTTGAGCGGTGGAAATATGGATGTAATTACCATGTCTTCTGTGGTACAGCAGGGACTCATTATGCGAGACAGAATCTTTACCGTTTCTGTGCTTTTGCCGGATAAGCCGGGCGAACTTTCCCGAGTTTCTGATTTGATTGCAAAACAGAACGGTAATGTTATTAAACTTGAACACAATCAGTTCGTTTCCATTAACAGAAATGCAGCGGTTGAACTTCGCATTACCTTAGAAGCTTTTGGAACTGAACACAAGGAACGGATTATAAAAGCTTTAGAAGAAAATAAATACAAGCCTAAGGTAGTCAGAACAAATATTTAATAATAAAGTCCACATACTATAGAGTGTGTGGACTTGTTTTTTGTCTGGAGGAAAAGAGCATGATTTGGAAATCAAAGGGCTTTTATGCATGTAGAAAATTTTTTTTTATTACAGTGGCATGTTTTATATACGGCGCGGGAATCAGCTTGTTTATTGATCCGAATAATCTTGCCCCCGGAGGCTTTACAGGACTATCCGTTATGTTAAGCAGATTGATTCCGGTTGAAACGGGTACGCTGTATTTGCTGCTAAATATTCCTATTGCCTTTTTGGGCATCTGGAAATTCGGCTGGAAATTTACAGCATCTACTTTGTATGCCATTTTCTTTGTATCTGTAGCCACCAATACATTAGGGCGGTTTGAACCAGTGACAAGACAACCCGTTCTGGGAGCTGTTTTCGGTGGTGTTTTTATTGCTGTGGGCATGGGTTTTGTATTTAGAAACAGTGCAACAACAGGCGGAATAGATATTATCATTAAACTTTTACGTCAAAAGTTTCCTCATTTGAAAACGGGAACAATGATGCTTATGATTGATGCAGTAATTATCAGTCTGAGTGGAGTGGTATTCGGAAATACGGATTCTGTTCTCTACAGTATTATAGCTACGGTATCAACTTCCAAGGTGCTTGATATTGTACTGTACGGTCAGGATGAGGCAAAACTTATTTATATCATCAGTGACAAATCAGAGGCAATTACACTTAGACTTCTCGAGGAGATTGCTATCGGTGTTACTCTTTTAAAGGGAAGTGGTGCTTATGAGAACAAAGAGAAAAAGATAGTGATGTGTGTGGTGAGAAAGCAGATGGCTCATAAGGTGGAAACAGTTGTCAGGCAAGAAGATACTTCTGCATTTATGATTATCACCAGTGCAACGGAAATTTTCGGAGAAGGGTATAAAAGCC
>CAYWHY010000028.1:0-21425 GCA_964458255.1 uncultured Lachnospiraceae bacterium
GGGGAAACTGAGTATCTGGAAACAGCCATCAGCGATACACAGCGTGCTATGCAGGAATTGACGGAAGGCACCAATGATACGGTAAATGCCATTGTTGCACAGCAACAGAGTACAGAAGCAATTAATGTACATATTCAGCAGGTGGAACGCACGGTAGATTCCATTATAGAAGAAATTCGCAGTGCAGAGTCAAATTTGGAAGAGGGAAATGTCATTATGAAAGATTTGCTCGGACAGGTTCAGATTTCTGAGGAATCCAGCTCTCTTGTTGCAAAAGAAGTAAGTGAACTGAAAACAGATGCAGGACAAATGCAGGATATTATGGGACTTATTGGCAGTGTTGCAAATCAGACGGGAATGCTTGCCTTAAATGCCAGTATTGAAGCAGCCAGGGCAGGGGAGGCCGGACGAGGTTTTGCAGTGGTTGCCTCTGAAATATCAAATCTGGCTTCTCAAACGAATAATGCTACCGGTGATATTAATAAGCTGATTGACAATGTTACGAAATCCGTGGAAGAAGTAACGGAAGCAGTAGAGAAACTCTTAGAAAGTAATCGTCTGCAAAACCAATATGTGGAAAATACGGCAGATAATTTTGCAAAAATACATAGCAGTACGCAGGATATTATGACACAGGCCGGTAAGCTGCGCGAAGCGGTAGTAGAGGTGACCACTGAGAACAGTCAGGTGGTTGAAAGAATCGAAAATGTGTCGGCTATCACACAGGAGGTAACAGCCGGTGCCAATGAAACACTGGAAAGCTGCAACAGAAATCTTAAGAGTATTGAAAATGTGGGAGCTATTATGGGAAAATTGGAAGAAGATGTAAAAGAATTACAAAAACATAGTACAACAATTTAACTCTTCCCCATACTCTTATAATGTGGTAAAATAGGAACAGTGCAAACGAAAAGGCTTATGTGCCATGCGTTTGCACTGTGAATCAGTAAAAAGGAGTATGCATTTCCATGGAGGAAACAATTGCCCGAAGAAAAAGAATTAACCGATTAAAGAAAATCATATTGGGCGCGATTGGGATGGCAATTTTTGTTCCGTTTGTTATCTGTATCATCCTTGCAGTGAAAATTCATGATTTAAACGGACAGATAAAGGAACTTAATGCGCTTCTTGTCATGAAAGAAACAGAGGAAACAGAAGAACTGACAAGTGCATTTACAACTTCTTATGTGGAAGAATCTAAAAGAGAGCAGGAAATAAAAATTCTAGAAGATGGTGAAGAGGATACAGAGCAGTTTGAACGGAAGGTATATCTTACCTTTGATGACGGTCCCAGCAGTAATACGGGTGAGATTTTAGATATATTGAAGCAATATAATGTAAAAGCGACTTTTTTTGTCCTTGGAAAAACAGATGAGCAGTCCCGTGCGTTATATCGTCGAATTGTGGAAGAGGGACATACACTGGGGATGCATTCGTACAGCCATAAATATGAAGAAATATATGCGTCAAAAGAAAATTTTATAAAGGATTTGACGGATTTGCAGGAGTATCTTTACGAGGTGACGGGTGTCTGGCCCAGATTTTACCGTTTCCCGGGGGGAAGCTCTAACGAGGTAAGTCATGTAGAGATGCAAAAGCTTATTGCTTATTTGAATGACAATGATATTGTTTATTTTGACTGGAATGTTGCGTCGGGAGATGCTGTGAGCGGACAGCTTCCCAAAGAAACTATTGTCCATAATTGTACCGCCGGTCTGAGCAGTCAGACGGAAAGTGTAATATTACTGCATGATACAGCACAAAAGGACAGTACGGTAGCAGCACTTCCTGAGATTATTTCACAGGTGCGTATGCGGGGAGATGCCTGCTTTTTACCTATTACAGAGAATACAACACCGGTGCAACATAAGAAAATAAACCGGTAAATGATAAATAATAAGAAAAAGACAGAAACGGAGGAACCTTAAATGGGATTTTTTTCAGATTTAAAGGATGATTTATCACAGGCAGTGAATGAACTGATGCCTGAGGAAGAGGTAAAAGAAACAAACGGGGAAAGCCGGGCGGAAAGTGAAACCGTAAATGGTTTTGAGGAAGACTTAGGAAAGATGCTTGACAGAGTAGAGGAGATGGAAATACAGGAAGTTCAGGAAGAGCCCATTTATGTAGCTCCTGCCGCAGAAGAAAAAAGTGTGGATATTAGTGCATCTTCCGTGAAACACCCAAGCGATGAAGTTTCTGTTTTGACGGACAGTATGATAGTAAATGGTAATATTGCAACGGAGGGAGCTCTTGAAGTGCGGGGAAGCATTGTGGGAAATGTAGAAGCACTGGGAAAGCTTAATATTACAGGTGCCATTCAGGGTAATTCACAGGCAGCCGAGATTTATGCGGAGGGAGCAAGAATCACGGGAGAGCTTAGAAGTGAAGGGAGCATCAAGATAGGGCAAAGTACAGTGATTATCGGAAACGTTTATGCTTACAGTGCTGTGATTGCCGGTGCCGTGAAAGGTGACATTGACGTAAAGGGACCTGTGATTTTGGATTCTTCTGCAATTGTTATGGGTGATATTAAATCAAAATCCGTGCAGATTAACAATGGAGCTGTAGTGGAAGGTATGTGTTCACAGTGCTACGCAGAAGTGAATCCCACCTCGTTCTTTGAAGAACTCAAAAAAATGAAATAAATGGTAAAGCAGTAGTATCAGCGTAAGATTTGATGATTGTAGAGAAAGGCGTGGTGTTCATATGCAGAGAATATTGCTCAAATTAAGCGGTGAAGCATTAGCCGGTGATAAGAAAACGGGTTTTGATGAGGAGACGGTAAGAGGCGTTGCACTTCAGGTAAAACAGTTAACAGAACAGGGGATTCAGGTTGGCATCGTAACCGGTGGCGGCAATTTCTGGAGGGGACGTTCCAGTGAAAATATAGACAGAACCAAAGCAGATCAGATAGGTATGCTGGCAACTGTGATGAATTGCATTTATGTTTCAGAGATTTTCAGAAGTGTGGGAATGAGAACCGCTGTGCTGACTCCTTTTGAATGTGGTTCTTTTACCAAATTATTTTCTAAGGACCGTGCTAATAAATACTTTAAAAAGGGTATGGTAGTATTTTTTGCAGGGGGTACGGGGCATCCTTATTTTTCTACGGATACAGGTGTCGTGCTTCGGGCAACAGAGGTTGAGGCAGATGTTATTTTACTTGCAAAATCCATAAACGGCGTCTATGACTCGGATCCCAAGACCAATCCCAATGCCAAAAAGTATGAGGAAATATCTATAGATGAAGTCATTGCCAATAATCTTCAGGTGGTGGATATGACAGCTTCCATTTTGGCAAGAGATAATAAAATGCCCATGTGGGTATTTGGATTAAAGGAAGAGAACAGTATTGTGAATACCGTAAACGGTAAGTTTACAGGAACAAGAGTAACCGTATCATAGTCACAGGAAGAAAGGAAATAAAACCATGGATGAAAGAATTAAAATTTATGACGATAAGATGACAAAGGCATATGAGCATTTAGAAAGCGAATATCAGGGAATCAGGGCCGGAAGAGCCAATCCGCATGTACTTGATAAGATCAGGGTAGATTATTACGGAATACCTACGCCTATTCAGCAAGTGGGAAATGTGACGATTCCGGAAGCAAGAATGATTCAGATTGCACCTTGGGAGAAATCCCTGATTAAGAGCATTGAAAAGGCAATTCTTTCTTCTGATATAGGAATTACACCTTCTAATGACGGTGCAGTCATCCGTCTGGTATTTCCTGAATTAACGCAGGAACGCAGAAAAGAATTGGCGAAGGATGTTAAGAAAAAAGCAGAAGAGGGGAAGGTTGCCGTAAGAAACATCAGAAGAGATGGCAATGAGGCATTCAAGAAGCTGTCAAAGGAAATTTCTGAAGACGAGGTAAAGCAGCTGGAAGATGAGTTGCAGAAGATGACAGACAGATACATTAAGGATATAGATAAATTGATGGAAGAAAAATCAAAAGAAATCCTTACCGTATAAAGTATCAGATAAAAGAGATAAACAGGGGAGGGGCAGGCGATTTCGTACAGCGATCGTAATGCCCCTTTATTCCTTTTATGATGGAAAGGGGCAGATAGCAGGATGGCAGGAAATGAGGAATTCAAAATACCGAATCATGTGGCGATTATTCTGGACGGAAACGGAAGATGGGCAAAGAGCAAGGGGATGCCCAGGAACTACGGACATGTGCAGGGAGCAAAAACGGTTGAGGTAATATGCGAAGAGGCGTACAGAATGGGGATTCAGTATCTTACCGTGTATGCGTTCAGTACGGAAAACTGGAACAGACCGAAGGAGGAAGTTGATGCCTTAATGAAGCTTTTGCGCGATTATATGAAAACATGTCTGAAAACAGCAAAGAAAAACAGAATGTGCGTCAGAGTGTTAGGTGATAAAACAGGACTCGATGATGATATCCGTAGCCGCATAGAAGAACTCGAAAAGGCGACTAAGGAAAATGATGGATTGCATTTTCAGATTGCACTAAATTATGGTGGAAGAGATGAAATGGTACGTGCTGTAAAGAAAATTGTGAAAGAGGCAAAGGATGGGGCACTGATGCCGGAAGAAATTACGGAGCAGATGCTTTCAGATACCCTGGATACAGCAGGAATTCCTGACCCGGATTTATTGATTCGTACCTGCAATGAACAGAGGATTTCTAACTTTCTTTTATGGCAGCTTGCTTACACGGAGTTTTATTTTACAGAGGTGGCATGGCCGGATTTTTCAAAAGAAGAATTGGTCAAAGCGGTAGAGGCATATAATCATAGAGACAGAAGATATGGTCGGATTTAGGAGGAACAGAGCATGTTTATTACAAGACTGATAAGCAGTATCGTGCTGGTAATCATAGCCGTGTTTACATTGCTGACAGGTGGATATCTGCTTGCAGGCTTGCTTCTTTTTCTTTCGTTGGTTGCTTACAGAGAACTGATGCAGGCCTGTAAACTGACAGAGCAGGGAAAGAAATGGAACGCGCTTGAAGTAATAGGATACGCTGGAATTATGATGTATTATCTGCTTATGGTATTTACCACAGAGAGAGAACTGCTTTTCCTGACGGTCATTATGATTTTAGTGGCATTTATGTTTTTGTATGTGTTCACGTTCCCCAAATATCGGGCAGAGCAGATTATGTGTGCTTTTTTTAATGTAGCTTATGCACCGCTTATGTTATCCTTTATTTATCTGGTACGAAGCCTTCCACATGGAGAATATACTGTCTGGATGATTTTTATCAGTTCATGGATTTGTGATACCTGTGCCTACATAGTGGGCATGTTATTCGGCAAACATAGGCTTGCACCTAAGCTGAGTCCGAAAAAGTCTGTTGAGGGTGCAATCGGCGGTGTGACCGGTTCTGCTCTGGCAGGTGCATTATATTGCTATTTTATGGTGGAACATGTAATTGAGGACAGGACAGTTACATGGCTGTTTCTGTTCATCAGTGCAGTGGGAGCTGTGATTTCCCAGGTAGGTGATCTGGCAGCTTCAGCAATTAAAAGAAATCATGAAATTAAAGACTACGGCAAACTGATTCCCGGCCATGGTGGAGTGATGGACCGGTTTGACAGCGTTATTTTTACAGCTCCGATTGTTTATCTATTGGTGCTGCTGTTAATTTAAAGTGACAGATACGGAAGGAAAGCTTAGGAGATATAAATATGAAAAAGATAGGAATTCTGGGTTCTACCGGTTCTATCGGTACACAGACACTTGATATTGTACGAAATAATCCTGATTTACAGGTGGTTGCTTTGGCAGCAGGAACAAATGTGGATTTAATGGAAAAGCAGATTCGTGAATTTAAGCCGACATTTTGTGTGATGTGGACACAAGAGGCTGCAAAGGATTTGAAAAACAGAACGGCTGATCTTTCCGTTACGGTCAAAAGCGGAATGGACGGATTACTGGAACTTGCAGTTCTTTCCGATATGGAGGTTTTAGTTACTGCGATTGTGGGAATGATAGGATTAAGACCGACGATTGCTGCGATTGAAAACGGAAAAACGATTGCACTTGCCAACAAAGAAACGCTGGTAACGGCAGGACATCTTATTATGCCGCTTGCCGAAAAAATGGGAGTGTCTGTTTTGCCGGTAGACAGTGAGCATAGCGCCATTTTCCAGTCCTTAAACGGTGAAAAAAAAGAGAGAATCAGCAAAATTCTTTTGACTGCATCCGGTGGCCCTTTCCGTGGAAGAAAGAAAGAAGAACTGACCAAAATTACGGTGGAGGATGCTTTAAAGCATCCGAACTGGTCCATGGGAAGAAAGATCACAGTGGATTCTGCTACTTTGGTAAATAAAGGTCTGGAAGTTATTGAAGCAAAATGGCTGTTTGATGTGGAACCGGAAAACATTCAGGTGGTAATACATCCGCAGAGCATTATCCACTCCATGGTAGAATATGTGGATGGTGCCATTATCGCACAGCTTGGAATTCCGGATATGAAGCTTCCTATTCAGTATGCACTGTTTTATCCGGACAGAAGACCTATGAATGAAAAAAAAGTGGATTTTTATGAGCTGCACTCCATGACCTTTGAGAAACCTGATACAGATACTTTTAGAGGACTTGCCATGGCATATAAGGCCATTGGTGTCGGCGGCAGTATGCCGACAGTTTATAATGCGGCCAATGAAAAGGCAGTGAGCCTTTTCCTGAACAGGGAAATTGATTTTCTTGCTATTTATGATTTGATTCAGGGAGCCATGGAAAATCATAAGGTAGTAACGAATCCCTCCGTAGAAGAAATTCTGGCAGCTGAACAGGCTACATATGATTATATTGCATGCAGACGGAAATAAAGAGTGGTAATTGACAGAAACAGGAGGACATCATCTTTGGCAGTTTCAATTATTTGTTTTATATTAATTTTTTGTTTTATTGTTATATCTCATGAATTCGGGCATTTTATCATTGCCAAGAAAAATGGGATACATGTGGTTGAATTTTTTGTTGGAATGGGACCTGTATTATTTTCCTTTGAAAAGGGTGGCACAAAGTATTCCCTTAAGCTTTTGCCTATTGGAGGCGCCTGTGTGTTTGAAGGAGAGGACGGGCTTGAAACTGAAAAAGGTGAGGTCTCGGAGAGTGCGTTTCCGAATGCACCTGTGTGGGTAAGATTTGCAACGATATTTGCAGGCCCCTTTTTTAACTTTATTACGGCGTATCTGATGGCAATTGTGATTGTGTGGGCATGTGGTGTATCACTTCCGGTAGTACAGAGTGTGTCGGACGGCGGTGCCGCACAGACAGCGGGACTTGAAGCGGGTGATGTGATTGTGGAAATGGATGGAAGTCATATTCATTTGCAGGAGCAGGTTTCCCTGTTATCTGCCTTAAATAAGGGGGAGCCTGTTAAACTTGTTTTTGAAAGAGACGGAGAAAAACACACAGTTGTTATTAACCCGGTTTTCAGTAAAGAAGATGACAGATATTATATAGGAATTACCGGCGGTCAGTTTTTGGATTGCAGTGTTCCACAGGTATTTCAGTATGCATTTTATAATTTGGAATATGTGGTGCAATATACATTTAAAAGTCTGGTGATGCTGGTAAAAGGTCAGGTTTCGGCAGATGATGTTTCCGGACCTGTTGGTATGGTAAAAGTGGTTGACGAGACCTATGATGCTGCAAAAGAGCATGGTGCCTCAAGTGTCATATTGTCAATGATTAACATAGCATTACTGCTTTCAGTAAATTTAGGAATCATTAATCTGCTTCCGCTTCCGGCACTTGATGGTGGCCGTTTGGTATTTTTGCTGATAGAGGCAGTCAGGGGCAAGCCAATTCCGCCGGATAAGGAGGGAATGGTGCATTTAGCGGGTATGATGGCACTTATGATTTTGATGGTATTTGTTTTGTTTAATGATATTACAAAGTTTTTTTAACTTTTATTTGAAAGGCAAAAGAGAATTCTGTACAAAATTACCAAAATTGCAGGTTTGGTAATTTTGTATAATGGATTCTTTTTTTTCTTTGCTATATAATGTGTTTACTAAAGCACAGATAAGTCTTGCACCGTGGTGGTGTATCTTTTTTTTCTGTATCATGTGTATGTATATTTTTCAAACAATTTTTCAAACAATTTTTCAAACAAATCGTTTCAGTAAAGAAGGGAAGCAGATAAGTGAAAATTATTTCAGGTGTTTACTGGGATAAGGGAATGCGTGAAAATAATCAGGATTCTCTTATTTTTGAACAGGTAAAAACAAGGAGAGGCAGAGTGGTGTTTGCCGCTGTCAGTGACGGGATCGGTGGTCTTTCTCAGGGAGAGGTGGCCAGCGGATTTATTTTGGAAAAGCTTTATAAGCATTTTTATGAAGAAATTGTTTTTCTGATTGATAAAAGAAGGGGCATAAAAGCTTTGAAGTGTAGTTTTTTGCGATGCTTTTTTGAAATGAATGAGACTTTAAATACGTATGCCCAAAGTCAGGAAATCAAGCTGGGGGCAACGGTATCCATCCTGTTAATCTGGGGCAGAAAATATATGAGTATTCATTTGGGAGACAGTCGGATTTGGAAATTAAGAGTAAGGCAAATAAAGCAGATAACAAACGATCACAGGACAGGTAGAAATGTGCTTACCAAATGTATGGGAAGTTTTGCTTACACACCACCTGACATTAGAACCGGAAATTTTTTTGGAAAATCCGCGTTTTTACTTTCTACGGATGGTTTTTATCATTATCCGGACACAAGGATGCTTTCGGAGATTTTAAATCCCGGAGAAATAACGTCACAGGAACAGATAGAAAAGAGGCTTAAGCAACTGGCAGTCTATGGACAAAAAAATGGGGAAGAGGACAATAGTTCGGCAGTGTATGTGCTGTGTAAATAAAGAAAGAATGTAAAAACAGGGAAGAGGGGCATTATGAGAAGGATTTTATTTCATAAATATGAGATTTTAAGGCCGATTGCAGAGGGAGGAATGGGGAGCGTTTATCTGGTTAAGGATTTGCATTTAAACAGATTGGCAGCGGTAAAAATCAGTAAATGCAAGGGAAGAGAATTCGCATATGGGGAGATGGAGGTACTAAAGAGCCTTTCACACCCGGCTTTACCGGTCATTATTGATTTTTTTGAAGAGGAGGGGAGCTTCTGTATTGTAATGGAATATGTGGAGGGGATTACGCTGGAGCAATATTTAAGAAAATTCGGCAAGGTAGAAATCAGACAGGCTGTCCTGTGGGGAGCAGAGCTTGCAGATGTACTTGGATATCTGCATAAGCAAAGACCTGCCATTATTTACAGAGATTTGAAGCCGGCTAATATTATGATACAGCCGGACGGCAGATTAAAGCTGGTGGATTTTGGAGCAGCTCTGATTTCGGAGTGCAGAATAAAAGGGGGAGAACTGCTTATGGGAACACCGGGATATAGTGCACCGGAACAATGGCAGGGAAAAAATGTATGCAAAGAAAGTGATATTTACGGCTTAGGAGCTGTGTTGCATGAACTGCTTAGCGGTGTCAGTCCGAAGGGGTGTGATGTTGCAGGAAGACCTGTCAGGGAATATGATAAAAGTATCCCGAGAGAGCTTGAAAAAATAATTATTACCTGTACAAAGGAAAAGGCTTCAGAAAGATATCATTCCATGGATAGGGTGAAAGAAGACCTTTTAAACTATCAAAGAAAGGGGCATGGCAGGCGGAGATTTTATCGTTTGCAATATGGAATCGGTATGGTGTTATGGGGAATTGCCATAGCAAGAACCTTTTTGCCTTTTTTAAACGGCGTAAAGAAATCGGAATTTCCGTTACCATATATGAATCAACCGTTTTTGTTGATTTTGCTGGCAGTAAGCTATCAGATTTTTGGGGGACGAAAATTCCGGAAAAGAACAGTGATACAAAAGCAGGAAAAAAGTATTTTGCTCACAGAGAAAAAATTTTCCGGTCTTTATTTGTCCGTATTCCTGATTGTTTGTCTGGCAGGGGGGGTATGTGTGGAAAATCGATATTTGCCCATGACGCAGGCGGCAAAAAAGGCACAGACTCTGTGGGTGGAAATGCGTGATGAAAAATATCGCAAGCTTTTGCTGAAGGAAGATGTGGCATATCAGATGAAGGACCGTGTCAGATTTGAAATTGCGGGAGAAGATTTGCCGAAAGGGAGGGTGAAGCTACAGATTGTGGCAGTCAGTGAAGAAGATACATCCGTTTATGAAAGCAGACGGTTTCTTGTGGAGAATCATTGATATTCCCATCATTCTGGGCTATAATAATTTGGAAAAGTATATGCCTTAGGCGGGAGGAACCATATGACAAGAGAACATACCAGAGTAGTAAAAATCGCAGACAGAGTGATCGGTGGGGGGAATCCCATTTTAATTCAGTCCATGACAAATACAAGAACAGAGGATGTAGCGGCAACGGTGGCACAAATTCAGAAATTAGAGACAGCAGGCTGCGAGATTATCCGTTGCACGGTTCCTACTATGGAAGCTGCCAAAGCACTTTCGGAGATAAAAAAACAGATTTCCATTCCGGTGGTGGCAGATATCCATTTTGATTACAAAATGGCCATTGCAGCTATGGAAAATGGTGCCGATAAAATCAGAATTAATCCGGGAAACATCGGCGGAAGGGATAAAGTGGAAGCCGTTGTTAAAGTGGCAAAAGAGAGAAATATTCCGATTCGTGTAGGGGTAAACAGCGGCTCTCTGGAAAAAGAACTGGTGGCAAAGTATCACGGAGTAACTGCTGAAGGTATTGTGGAAAGTGCCCTTGATAAAGTACATATGATAGAAGAACTTGATTATCAGAATCTTGTCATCAGTATTAAGTCTTCTGATGTGCTTATGTGTGTGAAAGCACATGAACTTTTGGCAGATAAAACAGATTATCCGCTTCATGTGGGAATTACGGAGTCAGGTACCGTTATCAGTGGAAATATTAAATCCTCCATCGGGCTGGGATTGATTTTACATCAGGGAATCGGTGATACCATCCGGGTTTCTTTAACCGGTGACCCCGTAGAAGAGATTAAGTCTGCCAAACTGATTTTACGAACTCTCGGGCTTAGAAAAGGTGGTATAGAAGTGGTTTCCTGTCCTACCTGCGGAAGAACCAAGATTGATTTAATTGGTCTGGCAAATCAGGTAGAGACTATGGTGGCAGGTTATCCGCTTGATATTAAAGTGGCGGTTATGGGCTGTGCGGTAAACGGACCCGGAGAAGCGAAAGAAGCTGATATCGGCATTGCCGGCGGCATTGGTGAGGGCCTTTTGATTAAAAAAGGTGAAATTATTAAGAAAGTTCCGGAAGAGGAACTCCTTTCCGTATTAAAAGAGGAGCTGGACAACTGGCAGGCATAAGAAAAAGAGGTTTTTGGTACGATGGCGAAGCAGTTTTTTGATGTATTTCCCAACTTAAAGCTGGATAAAAAAATTCAGGACTTATTTGAACAGGTAACCGTAGAAAAGGTTTCTGCGACTAAGAGCAGAGACCTTATTCGTGTGACGGTGTCTTCTGAGCATCTGATTCAGAAGGAAATGATATATAAAGTGGAGAATGAAATCAAAGAACAGTTTTTTAAAGCACATGGTGTCAGAGTGAAGTTATATGAGCGTTTTCAGCTTTCAGCCCAGTATACTCCGGAAAAATTGCTTCAGATATACAGGGACAGCATTTTGTCAGAGCTGCGAAATTACAGTCCGGTGGAATACAATATATTTAAAGGGGCGGATATTGCGTACCCTTCCGATAAGGAAGTTACACTTACCATAGAGGATACCGTACTTACCAAAAGTAAGGCGGCTGAGCTTATCCGTATTTTGGATAAAATATTGAATGAGCGATGCGGTTTTCAGGTAAATGTAGGAATACAGTATAAGGAGAAAAAAAGCGGCAGGTACAAAGAAGAAGATGATTTGAAAATTGCCAGACAGGTAGCGGAAATTACAGCAAAGGCGGCAGGTGTGTCTGCGGACAGTGAAGGGCAGGATGCAACGGAAGGAAAGGCAGATACGAAAGAAAAGCCGATTCTGAAGATGCCGGGAGAAGAAAAGAAGAGGGACTATAAGAAAGAGGCAAGGAAAGGTGACTTTAAACGTCCGGTAAAACGTTCCGACAATCCTGATGTTATTTACGGAAGGGATTTTGAGGAAGATGCCATGCCTATTGAGGATATTATCGGTGAAATTGGTGAGGTAGTTATCCGTGGCAGGATTATTCACTTTGACAGCAGAGAAATTAAGAATGAAAAGACGATTCTGATGTTCGATGTGACAGATTTTACTGACACCATGACCGTTAAAATGTTTGCAAGAAATGATCAGGTGGAAGAAATTACTGCCGGGATAAAAAAAGGTGCTTTTGTAAAATTAAAAGGTATCACCATGATTGATAAATTTGATAATGAGCTTACCATCGGTTCCCTTACCGGGGTAAAGAAAATTCCTGATTTTACTGTCTCAAGACAGGACAACAGCGCAAGAAAGAGAGTGGAGCTTCATTGTCATACCAAGATGAGTGATATGGACGGCGTTTCTGAGGCTAAGGATATCGTTAAGCGCGCCTACCAATGGGGACATCCTGCCATTGCCATCACGGATCATGGTGTTGTACAGGCGTTTCCGGATGCAAACCACGTCTGGGATGACTTGTGGAGGGATGAAAAAAATAAGCGAAAAGAAGCAGGAGATGCAAATCCGGATAAGCAGGACTTCTTTAAAATCATTTACGGGATGGAAGCCTATCTGGTAGACGATTTACAGGAAATTGTGACGGGAGATAAGGGACAGGACTTTTCTTCTGATTTTGTGGTGTTTGATATAGAGACTACCGGGTTTTCTCCGGTGAACAACAGAATTATTGAGATCGGTGCCGTGAAGGTATCAAAAGGAGAAATTGTGGACAGATATTCCGCTTTTGTAAATCCTAAGGTACCGATTCCCTTTGAAATAGAAAAGCTTACCGGTATTAATGACTCCATGGTAATGGATTCACCAGAAATAGAGACAATACTTCCGCAGTTCCTTGATTTTTGCGGTGATGCCGTTTTGGTGGCACATAATGCAAACTTTGATATGAGCTTTATTAAAGAAAATGTGTCAAGGCAGGGAATACGCAGGGAATTTACCTATGTGGATACCGTAGGTATTGCAAGAATCCTTTTGCCGAAGCAGGCAAAGCATACACTGGATGCCGTAGCTAAGACATTAGGCATTTCCTTGGAAAATCATCACCGTGCGGTAGATGATGCACAGGCTACAGCGGAAATTTTTGTAAAATTTATTCCCATGCTGAAGGAAGCGGGAGCACTTAATCTTGCACAGGTAAATGCTATGGGAGCATCAAGTCCTGAAATCATTAAGCGTTTGCCGACTTATCATGCCATTATTCTGGCACAAAACAATATCGGAAGGGAAAACTTATATACTCTGGTATCGGAATCGCATATTACTTATTACAGTAAACGTCCGCGAGTGCCGAAGAGCCTTCTGCTAAAACACAGAGAAGGACTGATTTTGGGCAGTGCCTGTGAAGCGGGAGAATTGTATCGGGCCCTTTTAGATGGCAAAGCAGATTCAGAAATAGCAGGAATCGTGGATTTTTATGATTACCTTGAAATACAGCCGCTTGGAAACAACCGGTTTATGATTGCTTCCGATAAAGTGAGTGCGGTTAGGGATATGGAGGATATCAAGAATTTTAACCGTAAAATTGTCGAACTCGGTGAAGAGTTTCATAAGCCTGTTGTGGCGACTTGTGATGTGCACTTTCTTGATCCGGAAGATGAGGTTTACCGCAGGATTATCATGGCCGGAAAAGGCTTTTCTGATGCGGATGACCAGGCACCTCTTTATCTTCGTACCACAGAAGAGATGCTGGAAGAGTTTTCTTATTTGGGAAGTGATAAAGCGGAAGAAGTGGTTATCACCAATACCAATAAAATCGCAGACAGAATTGATGTGATGTCACCGGTAAGACCGGATAAGTGTCCGCCGGTTATTCCTGACAGCGACAAGACGCTCAGAGATATTTGTTACAGTAAGGCGCATGAGCTTTACGGGGAAGATTTGCCCCGGATTGTAGAGGACAGACTGAAAAAGGAGCTTGATTCCATTATCAATAACGGTTTTGCCGTAATGTATATCATTGCTCAAAAACTGGTTTGGAAATCGGTAGAGGATGGTTATCTGGTAGGTTCCCGTGGCTCGGTAGGTTCTTCTTTGGTAGCGTTTATGGCGGGGATTACGGAGGTGAATTCTTTAAGTGCCCATTATCGTTGCCCCAATTGTCGTTATTATGATTTTGATTCTCCGGAGGTAAAGGCCTCAGCAGGTAATGCGGGCTGTGACCTGCCGGATAAGGATTGCCCGGTATGCGGCAAGCCTCTTGTAAAGGACGGATTTGATATTCCCTTTGAAACATTCCTTGGATTTAAGGGAGACAAGGAGCCTGATATTGACCTTAACTTTTCCGGTGAGTATCAGAGTAAGGCACATAAATACACGGAAGTTATTTTCGGTGCGGGACAGACATACCGTGCCGGAACAATCGGTACGCTGGCGGACAAAACAGCCTTCGGTTATGTGAAAAATTATTATGAGGAGCGTGGCAGAAGGAAGCGTACCTGTGAAATCAACAGGATTGTTTTGGGATGTACCGGAATCAGAAGAAGTACGGGACAGCATCCCGGAGGAATTATCGTTCTTCCGGTGGGAGAGGATATCAATTCTTTTACACCGGTGCAGCATCCTGCAAACGATATGACTACGGACATTGTAACGACACACTTTGATTACCATTCCATTGACCATAACCTGTTAAAGCTTGATATACTCGGGCACGACGATCCTACCATGATTCGTATGCTGCAGGATTTGACGGGCATTGACCCGACCTCCATTCCTTTGGATGATAAACAGGTAATGTCCCTTTTTCAGAATACAACGGCTCTTGGCATTACGCCGGAGCAAATCAGCGGATGCCCCGTGGGCTCTCTTGGTGTGCCGGAGTTTGGTACCGACTTCGTTATTCAGATGTTACTCGATACCAAGCCGCAGAGCCTTTCTGACTTAATCAGAATTTCCGGTTTGGGACACGGAACCGACGTATGGCTCGGCAATGCACAGACTTTGATTGCGGAAGGAACTGCAACTATTTCCGAATGTATCTGTTGTCGGGACGACATCATGATTTATTTGATTAACAAGGGCGTTGACAGTGCACTTTCTTTTACCATTATGGAGAGTGTCCGTAAGGGAAAAGGGTTAAAGCCGGAGTGGGAGGAAGCCATGAGGGAGAAGGAGGTACCGGAGTGGTATATTGACTCCTGTAAAAAGATAAAATACATGTTCCCGAAAGCCCATGCAGCAGCTTACGTGATGATGGCGTGGAGAATTGCTTACTGTAAAATCAATTATCCGCTTGCTTATTATGCAGCATATTTTTCCATACGTGCGTCAGCCTTTTCTTATGAAATTATGTGTCAGGGGCAAAAGCATTTGGAAGATGTCATGGCAGACTATAAAAGACGTTCAGATACATTATCCAAAAAGGAACAGGATTCCTATAAGGATATGAAGAGCGTACAGGAGATGTATGCAAGAGGGTTTGAATTTACACCGATTGATATATTTACGGCACATTCCAGAAATTTCCAGATTGCAGACGGCAAGCTGATGCCATCTTTAAACAGTATTGACGGTTTGGGAGAGAAGGCGGCCGATGCGATAGTAGAGGCAGCCAAGGACGGACCGTTTCTTTCCAAGGATGATTTCCGTCAGAGAACCAAGGTTTCCAAAACCATTGTGGATTTAATGGACAGCCTTAATTTGCTGGGGAATTTACCGGAATCCAATCAGATCAGTCTGTTTGATTTTTCGATAGGATGAAAATCAAAGGGAATTTGTCTCGGGATTCTGTCTGAGCATCTCGGAATTCCGGGATGAAGTGGCAAATTCTTTTGGGGAAATTCCGTATTCTTTTTTGAATGCCCGAAAGAAACTGGAATAGTCTCCGAAACCAAAACGCTGATAAGCCTGCGTGATACTCATGTCACCTAAAATAGACTGGCGGCAATAAGCCAGTCTTTTTTTGGTAATATACTGATGAATGGAAAGTCCCAGATTGTCCTTAAAGATGTGTGCAATATGGTATTTGCTCACAAAAAATTCCTGTGAAAGACGGTCTAGGGACAAATCCTCTTCCAAGTGACTTTCAATAAAGTTACAGATGCGCTGATACAGAGCTTCTGTTTCGGAAGGCAGCACCGGGTGTTCTTTTTCATAAACAAGGCGGTTTATATAAAGAATTAAGTCATTTACATAAAGAGACATAAGTGGTCCCTTACAGAAACGGCTTCCCTGCATTTCTTCAAGCAGGCGTATCAGGCGGGACTGGATGGCATTAAAGGTAATGCGGTCATTGTGGAAAATATAATTTTTCCTGGTCTGAACCAGTTGCATTAAATAGCCGTAATCTGCTGAAAGACTAAGCAGATAATTACAAAAAGCCTGACTAATCCAGAATACGAAACGGCGGTAGGGAACATCGGCATTGTGAATAATCGGTCTGTGGGAAACATAGGGAGGTATAATGATAAGGTCCCCGTAAGTCACATGATGGATTTCTTTATCAATCTGAATACTGACATCGCCTTCCAAAAAGAAATAAAATTCATAATAATCGTGTGAATGACGCTCTACTTCCCGGAGAGAGGAGTCATTATAGTAGTAAAGCTCAAAGTCCTTGGAAAGCATATATTGTCTGGGATTAAAGCTTGTCTGTAATTTCTTTGTCATAGTTACCTCCTGCTTTATTCATAAAATAACACAAAAACGCAAGTTTTGCAATGTATACAACAAGTCAGTCAATGGTTTTTGCACCTGAGATTTGCTATAATACTGATTGAAAATAAAAAAATGCGTGCTGACGCAGAGAAGGGAAGGTACATTTAACTATGGAAATGACATTAAGATGGTATGGCTCCAAATTTGACACAGTTACATTAAAGCAGATTCGCCAGATTCCCGGTGTAAAAGGTGTTATTACAACTTTATATGACACAACACCCGGTGAAGTGTGGAGCAGAGAACGTATCCGTGCAATGAAAGATGAAGTGGAGGCAGCAGGTCTTCACATAGCCGGTATCGAAAGCGTTAACATTCATGACGCAATCAAAACAGGCGCACCCGAAAGAGAACAGTATATTACCAATTATATCGAAACATTGGAAAATCTCGGTAAGGAAGATATCCATATGGTGTGTTATAACTTTATGCCTGTATTTGACTGGACAAGAACAGAGCTTGCAAGAATGCGTCCCGATGGTTCTACCGTACTTGCTTATACACAGGAAGCAGTAGATGCATTAGACCCTGAAAAAATGTTTGAATCCATTTCCGGTGACATGAACGGTACGGTAATGCCCGGTTGGGAACCTGAGCGTATGGCAAAGGTAAAAGAATTATTTGAAATGTACAAGGAAGTTGATGATGAAAAATTATTTGATAATCTGAAATATTTCCTTGAAAAGATTATGCCGGTATGTGATAAGTATGATATCAACATGGCCATTCATCCTGATGATCCGGCATGGAGCGTTTTTGGTCTTCCCAGAATCATCATCAACAAGAAGAACATTCTTCGTATGATGAGCATGGTAGATAACCCGCACAATGGTGTTACATTCTGCTCCGGTTCTTACGGAACAAACTTAGAGAATGACCTTCCTGATATGATTCGTTCTTTAAAGGGAAGAATCCACTTCGCACATGTAAGAAACTTAAAGTTCAATACACCTACCGATTTCGAAGAAGCAGCTCACTTATCAGCAGACGGAAGCTTTGATATGTATGAAATTATGAAGGCTCTTTATGATATCGGATTTACAGGACCGATCCGTCCTGACCATGGACGTATGATTTGGGATGAAGTAGCTATGCCCGGTTACGGTCTCTATGACAGAGCATTAGGTGCAACCTACTTAAACGGTTTATGGGAAGCTATTGAAAAGAGCAACAAATAATTGGGAGGGTAAATCATGAAGTTAAGTAATGCAGGATTACAGGATAGAGAAGCGTGGGTAAACGCAGGCTATAAGCTTCCTGAATATGACAGGGAAGCAGTGACAAAAGCAACAAAGGAAAATCCTTTCTGGATTCACTTCGGAGCAGGTAATATTTTCCGTGCTTTTCAGGCAAATGTGGTACAGAACCTTTTAAATGACGGTGTACTTGACAGAGGTCTTGTGGTAGCGGAAGGCTATGACTATGAAATCATTGAAAAAATGTATCTGCCTCATGACAGTTACTCTGTTCTTGCTACTTTAAAGGCAAATGGAAGTGTAGAAAAAACTGTTATCGGCAGTGTAGTGGAATCCTTAATTTTAGATTCCGAAAATGACACACATTACGGACGTCTGAAAGAAATTTTTGAGAAAGATTCTCTTCAGATGGCAAGCTTTACCATTACAGAGAAGGGCTACAGCTTAGTAGACGGAAAAGGACAGTTACTTCCTGCAGTAGAAGCTGACTTTGTAAACGGACCTGCAAAGCCTGCAAGCTACATCGGTAAGGTGGCATCTCTTCTTTATACACGTTTCATGGCAGGGGAAAAGCCGGTTGCCATGGTTAGTATGGACAACTGCTCCCACAACGGAGACAAGCTCTATGCAGCTATGAATACTTTTGCTGAAAAGTGGGAAGAAAACGGACTTGTAAAAGCAGGCTTTAAGGCTTATGTAAATGATAAGAGCAAGGTATCCTTCCCCTGGAGTATGATTGACAAAATCACACCCAGACCGGATGCTTCCGTAGAAGAAATTCTGATGAAGGACGGTATCGAAGAGTTAGATCCCGTTATTACTTCCAAGAATACTTATGTGGCACCTTTTGTTAATGCAGAAGAGTGTGAATATCTTGTTATTGAAGATGCATTCCCCAACGGAAGACCTGAACTTGAAAAAGGCGGTCTGATGTTTACAGAAAGAGAAACCGTAGATAAAGTGGAAAAGATGAAGGTTTGTACATGCCTTAATCCTCTTCATACAGCACTTGCTGTTTTCGGATGTCTCCTTGGTTATGACCTGATTTCTAAGGAAATGAAGGACGAAACATTAAAGAAGCTGGTAGAAGGTATCGGTTATGTGGAAGGATTGCCGGTAGTTATTAACCCCGGTATCTTAGATCCTAAGGAATTTATTGATACGGTAGTAAACGTACGTATTCCCAACCCGTTCATGCCTGACACACCACAGAGAATTGCCACAGATACATCCCAGAAGCTTGCCATTCGTTTTGGCGAGACAATTAAGGCTTATGCAGCATCCGATAAACTTGATGTGGCTGAGCTTAAGCTGATTCCTCTTGTATTTGCAGGATGGTTACGTTATCTGATGGCAGTGGATGATACAGGAAAAGCATTTGAATTAAGTCCTGACCCGTTATTAGATGAGGTTTGTCCTTATGTAGCAGACATTAAGCTTGGCGAAAAGGCAGATGTAGCTGAAATCTTAAAACCTGTTCTGTCAAACAGCAAGATTTTCGGTGTGGATTTATATGAAGCCGGAATGGCTGACCTTGTATGCGGTTATTTTGAAGAAATGATCACGGGTGCAGGTGCCATCCGCAAGACACTTGAAAAGTATGTATAATTAAGTCAAAACAGTTATCAATCAGAAAACTCCGCATTTCCCAACGGGAATGCGGAGTTTTTTATTTCCTATGCAGGAGTTTGAAAAAAGATATCAGTCTTTTTCAACAAATACAATGCCAAATGAGCCGGGACCGATATGGGCTCCGATGGTGGCACCTATCTGAGTGCGCCCGGTAAGCCGGTAACCGTTTTGTATCAGCTTTTGTTCAAAGATTTCACAGTTGTCTGTTCCGTAGCTGTAAATGGTGCTGACAGGAAACGCAGTATCAATTTTAGTTTCTGATAATGCTTTCATGATGTGAGAGGATGCTTTTTTCCTGCCTATGCATTTAGCGACGACACCTACCTGACCATCCTTTGTTACGGTGATGACCGGTTTGATATTGGCTATTTCCCCGATAGTGGCAATGGATTTCGGGATGCGTCCGCCTTTACTTAAATATTCCAGGGTATCTAATACGGCAAGTAATTTTATCCGTCCCTTCAGCTTTTCGAGCCGTTCGACAATTTGGGGAGCAGACAGTCCCTCTTTTATCAGAGAAGATGCATAATCAGCCATGATTTTGACAGGATAAGTAGCCGTCAGGGAGTCAACAATGTAAATTCCGTCATAGTTAACCACATTTTTGATAAGTAGCGCACTCTGACAGGTGCCACTTAATGCGGAAGATAATAAAATACAGATAATCTGGTCTCCCTTTGATTTGGCATCTTCAAAAATTTTTAAAAAGCTGTCAGGGGAAGGCTGCGCCGTTTGCGGAAATTCGCTGCTTTCTGCAAGCATTTTGAAAAAGGTATCCTTTTTCAACTCAATTCCGTCTGCATAGCTTATGCCGTTCAGTGTAACGGTAATGGGGATAAGCTCTAAATTTCTGCTTTTTGCTTCTTCCATTTCATAATCGGAAGAAGAGTCTACGAGTATTCGTATCATTGGATTGGTTTCCTTCAAAATTAATCAATTTGTTTCTTGAGTATACTAATCTGAATCCACGATTTTGTCAATACATATTTTGCCAATATGTGCTTTGTGTGTTATAATAATATTGCTGTCTGTAGGAGACAGGAAGCTTTTTGCAGGGAAAGGAAAGCGGAACGTATGTTAAGAATAGGATGCCATTTATCATCAGCTGCCGGTTTTTTTAATATGGGAAAAGAAGCGGTGAAAATCGATGCGAATACATTTCAGTTTTTTACCAGAAATCCAAGAGGAGGTAAGGCAAAGCCACTTGATCTTGCAGATATAGAAAAATATCTTTCCTATGCCGGGGAACACGGCATAGACAAAATTCTGGCACATGCACCGTATACTTTAAATGCCTGTGCCAAAGAGGAAGGACTTCGGGAGTTTGCTTTTGAAACCATGCAGGATGATTTGAGAAGATTAAGTCATATCCCAGGAGCTATGTACAATTTCCATCCCGGCAGTCATGTAAGTCAGGGGGCTGAGGAAGGAATACGTCTTATTGCTGAGCATCTGAACAGACTTTTGGAAGAAGAATGTACCACTCCCGTGCTGCTTGAAACAATGGCCGGCAAAGGGACGGAAGTGGGAAGAAGCTTTGAGGAGATCAGAAGTATTATTGATAAGGTGAAGCACAGTGAAAAGCTGGGAGTATGTCTGGATACCTGTCATGTGTTTGACGCAGGCTATGATGTGGCAGAACATTTGGATGATGTTCTTAGGGAATTTGATGAGGTAATCGGTCTTGACAGGCTGAAAGCCGTACATTTAAATGACAGCATGAATACACTCGGCAGTCATAAGGACAGACATGCCAAAATCGCAGAAGGAACGATAGGAGCGG
>CAYWHY010000029.1:0-15169 GCA_964458255.1 uncultured Lachnospiraceae bacterium
ACTGGGGAGCTCTTGTTGAACCCTGTCTTGCATGACCGGTTCCTTTCTGTCTCCAGGGTTTTCTTCCACCGCCGGAAACTTCAGAACGTGTCTTTGCCTTCTGCGTTCCCTGACGTTTGTTTGCAAGCTGCTGCACAACTGCCATGTGTAACAGGTGTTCATTTACTTCCACACCAAATACCGCATCGTTTAATTCGATTGTACCAACTTCCTTGCCTTCCATATTATAAAGAGATACGTTTGCCATCTGAATGGTCCTCCTTTCATTGTTTAGACTGACTATTGAGCAGCCTTTACAGTTTCTTTGATTGTCACTAAGGCTTTCTTAGGTCCGGGCACTGCACCCTTTACAAGAAGCAGGTTGTTTTCCGCATCAACTCTTACTACTTCAAGATTCTGCACAGTAACCTTTACACAGCCCATATGACCGGGCATTCCTTTGCCTTTGAACACACGGCTCGGTGAAGAGCAGGCACCGTTGGAACCCTGATGGCGATGGAATTTGGAACCATGTGCCATGGGACCTCTGTGCTGTCCGTGTCTCTTGATTGCGCCCTGGAATCCTTTTCCTTTGGAAATGGCAGATGCGTCAACCTTATCTCCGGCTTCAAACATATCAGCTTTAATCTCACTTCCAAGTGCATATTCTTCAGCGTTTTCAAACTTGAATTCTCTCACAAATCTCTTGCAGGAAACTCCTGCTTTTTCAAAATGTCCTTTCAGAGCTTTGTTAACGCCGTGTCTGTGGATTACTTCTTTCTTACCGCTCTTGTCTTTGTTGACAATTTTTTCTTTCTTATCCACGAAACCAACCTGTACTGCACTGTAACCATCATTTTCGACTGTCTTAACCTGTGTAACAACACAAGGACCGGCCTGAAGTACGGTTACAGGAACTAAGGTTCCGTCTTCATTGAAGATTTGAGTCATTCCGACTTTAGTAGCTAAAATAGCTTTTTTCATTTCTTTTACCTCCATTTTTTCTACAGCGGGCCGCGATTGGGCCATTCTAGTGTAGGTGGTCATCACGAGCATTGCTCGCTTTTGAGCTTTTTCTGTTACATCTTGAAGAATTTTTTATTTATTCTTCATTTTAATATCAATGTACACACCTGCGGGCATTTCCAATCTCTGCAAAGCATCTACAGTTTTTGGGGTAGGTGTGATGATATCGATCAGTCTTTTGTGAGTTCTCTGTTCAAACTGCTCTCTGGAATCTTTGTATTTGTGAACCGCTCTTAAAATAGTAACAACTTCCTTTTTAGTAGGAAGGGGTACCGGTCCGCTTACCTGTGCTCCATTCTTCTTAACTGTTTCGATAATTTTCTTGGCAGATGCATCCACTAACTGATGATCATAAGCCTTGAGTGTGATTCTCATTACTTGACTTGCCATAAAAAAAGTCGCCTCCTTTTCGCACTTTTAAAATATTTCCAAGTACGACAAGCGGTGACTGTACACTCTTCCGTGTGTGTCCTGCCTCTTTCCACAAAAATTGCGGACTTCTCCGCAACTGCTTCAAAAAGCATTCTTAACACACGTGTTTCTACTTTTTGTAGACATATGTTTGTACAGTGACTTGCCGTCAGGTTCTTTGGTTTGGCTAAAAGCCTCACCTCTTGACATTCGCTCCACGGAAAACCTGCAATACCTCTCAGTCTTGCAGCAACCTCACGCTTCACAGCTATCATGCCACAGCAATGACTAGTATACATGATGTTTTCTATTTATGCAAGTAGTTTTTTAAATTTTTATAATTTTTTTGAATACGCATTAATGTTCCACTACTTTCGGCAGGATTTCATCAATATCCATGTAATAATATTTAAAGCTGTCCCCGTCCACATAAACCTTAACCATATTGTCTTTCAACAACGCATCAGGATTAAAAAATAAATTTCTGCTTTTAAATATATGGATGTTGCCATACATATCCCGATATCTGCCTATTACCCTATATGGATATCTCCCGTTCAATGTAATATTATAGTTTCTTCGTATTTCCGAAACTTCCGCCATGATACAATTTCCCTCACGAAGCAGACGATTGCTGCGATTGATTTGTCTGACCAGCATCATCAGACAGATCAGACCTATCACCAAAAACAAAAGACCTATACCTCCAAATACAGCCAAAAAAATCCATACCGTTTCCTCCCGGTTTCTCAAAGTGACATATGATGTGATTCCCGTCACAAGAAAACAAACTCCCAGCAACGTAAAAATAATTCCGATAATCACAAGTGCATTCATCCCGATTTTTGCTTTCTTCTCCACAAATATTCACCTTTCCTTTTTTTTAAAATAATACAGGCCTCCTTATTTCCCGTCAACCAAAACATTTCAAATTGACACCTTTCTTCAAGATACGTATAATTTAACATAAATCAAATTATTACAACGGAGGAATAATTATTATGCCTAAAGTAACCCCCTTTAAAAGCATCCGTCCAAACCCGGCACTGGTAAGCCGTATTGCCGCGCTTCCCTATGATGTATACAACCGCAAGGAAGCTTCGGAAATTGTAAAAAAGGAGCCCTTATCCTTCCTTGCTATCGACAGAGCCGAAACACAGTTTCCGGATGATGTAAGTACTTATGATGAGCGTGTCTATGCCAAAGCAAAAGAACTGCTGGATGACGGTATGGTGCGAGGCAACTATATAATGGAAGAGACAGAATGCTACTATATCTATGAGCTTACTATGGATGGCCGCTCACAGACCGGTATCGTTGCCTGCTCCGATATTGATGATTATCAGAACCGGATTATCAAAAAACATGAAAATACAAGGGAAGAAAAAGAAATTGACCGTATCCGTCATGTTGATACCACAAATGCCCATACAGGTCCGATTTTCCTGGCGTATCGTTCCGTCCCCGCTATTAACGAAATCGTTTCCTCCGAAAAAAAGAAAGCACCTCTTTATGATTTTACCTCCGACGACGGTATTACTCACAAAGCATGGTGCATTTCTGACAGGGAAACCATCTTAAGGCTTCTTTCCTTATTTGCAGAAGTTCCCTGTACCTACATTGCCGACGGACATCACAGATGTGCATCTGCTGTAAAGGTAGGTCTGATGCGTCGGGAAAAGAACCCCCATCATACCGGAGATGAAGAATATAACCGTTTCCTTTCCGTGCTGTTTCCTGATGATCAGCTTGCCATTCTTCCTTACAACAGGGTTGTAAAGGATTTGAACGGCTTTACAAAAGAAAATTTTCTTACCACTGTAGAAAAAGCAGGCTTTCAGATAACATTAGAAAAGGCTCCCGTTTCTCCAAAAGAAAAAGGAACCTTTGGTATGTATCTTGATGGCAACTGGTACCTGCTTACAGCAGATGCTTCCCTGCTCAGCACCGATCCGGTAGAAGGTCTGGATGTTTCTGTTTTGCAGAATTACCTGCTCAGGCCCATATTGGGAATTGAAGACCCAAGAACCGATAACCGTATTGATTTTGTGGGTGGTATCAGAGGACTTGCAGAACTGGAAAAACGTGTGTCCGAGGATATGATGGTGGCATTTTCTATGTATCCTACTTCCATCACGGAACTCCTCAGCGTAGCGGACGCCGGTTTGCTGATGCCTCCCAAATCCACCTGGTTTGAACCCAAATTAAGAAGCGGCTTATTTATTCACAGCCTTAAATAAGGTTCCCACCTGTTCACCTTTTACAATTTTTGTAATGTTGTGGATATCGTCTCCGTTAGCTATAACCATATCCACACCTGCTTCAATTGCAATTTTTGCTGCGGCGATTTTGGTGGTCATGCCACCTGTTCCGAAAGTAGTTTCTGCTCCTTTTGCCATGGCCTCCAGGTCGCCGTCTATATTTTCCACATACGCAATAAATTTCGCTTTTTTATTGTTTCTGGGGTCATCCGTATATAACCCGTCAATATCGGAAAGCAAAATCAACAAATCAGCATTTACAAGTTCTGCTACATTGGCAGAAAGTGTATCGTTATCTCCGAAAATATCATCACGGATCTGGTCGGTAGAAATCGGGTCATTTTCATTCACAATTGGAATTACTCCCATATTAAAAAGTTCCTGAAATGTATTTTCAGCATTTCCTCTGCTGATTTCATTTGTCATAATCCTTTTGGTAATCAAAATCTGAGCAATGGTCTGATTGTATTCTGCAAACAGTTTCTGATAAATCATCATAAGCCGGGCCTGCCCCACTGCAGCACAAGCCTGTTTTTCAGACAATGTCCTGGGTCTGCCCTTAATGCCAAGGGCTTTTCTTCCCGCACCTACGGCTCCCGAAGAAACAATTACCACTTCTTTATTCTGATTGTGCAAATCAGTTACCACACGTACAAATCTCTCAAGCTTGTCCAAATTCAGATTTCCTGTCTCCATATGGGTAATGGTGGAAGTACCGATTTTGACAACAATCCTTTTTTTATCCTGCAAAAATGTTCTATTCACGTCTTTTTTCCTTTGCCTTTACATTTTTTTGAACAACACCTCTATGATACTAGCAGAGTTTTCCTCAAAAAGCAAGTTTCGCACTGATGCATTACGGTAAATCCATATACGTAAGGAAATCATTTTGAAATTCCTCTCGTCCGGCGAGTTCCACATGACAGATTTGCTCTGCTGCCCGTTCCATTTTTTCTGTCACTTCCGCAGAAAGTAATGCCATCGCAGCTCCTACCCCAGCCCCGTTACCGATTGAGATAATCTTTTTTCTTTCTGTCTCCGGCAGAAGACCGGATAAAACAGCACTTTCCGGTTGCATATAATTTCCGAAAGCACCTGCTAAGTACAGGCAACTGATATCCTCTCCGGCAATTCCTGCTTTCTTTAACAGAATTTCAATTGCCGCACGAATGGCTCCCTTTGCAAGCTGCAACTGCCTGATATCCTTATCCGTTATATACACGGGATATTCTTTGTCTGTAAGCAGAAACCTGTTTCCCCCTTTCCACTCATCAATTCTTTGACAGATACGTTCTTTCACACCTGCCATTGCTGCCTCTTTTCGTGTTCTCATGTAACCGCTTTTATCAATTACGCCAAGTTTACATAACAATGTTAATGTATCAAGTAGTGCCGAACCACAAATTCCCTTCGGTTCACATCCGCCTATCACATCGCAGTAGATATCCTCTCTGGGAAATTTCCCTGCAATCCGTACTCTTGAAACAGCCCCCGGAAGCGCCGGCATTCCCTGAGATGCGGCCGCACCCTCTAAGGCAGGTCCTGCTGCTGCAGAGCAGGCATATACCCTGCTTTTTCCTATTAGTATGATTTCACCGTTAGTTCCTATATCCACCGCCAGAATATTTTTCCTTTTATCAATTTCCGATACATACGTATAAACAGACAATGCATCTGCACCCACATATCCTTCTATAGCTGGAAGAATCAAAATTTGTGCATCCTCCAGCCCCGCAAATCCAAGTTCATATCCTCTCTTGCGGATACAACCCTGATATTCCTTTTGAAAAGGTGCACTGGCAAGTCCGCTTACCGAAACTCCTGCCACGATTTCACACATGGCTGTATTTCCCACCACCGTAACTTTTGTAATCTTTTTCAAAGAAAATGCATCATTTCCGGCACTTTGTTTCATGATATCAATCATTTTTTTTGCCAGATTATCCATTGCTTCTACCGTCAGTTGTTGTAGCTTCTTTTTATTTGCCTCTTCCCTGACACAATAGGTAATCCTGCTGACCACATCACTGCCGCAGAATCTCTGCGGATTCGCACAGCTTTTACCTAATAGCCGGTCTCCTGTCTGTAAATCCCACAAAGACGCAGCGATGGTAGTAGTTCCTACATCAAAAGCAATACCATACCCACTCTCTTTTATCATAGTAAACTCTTTGGGAAGGAAACCTTCGTTCTCTTTATTGGTCTTTATTTTTCCTTCAGGAAACAGAATACACCCATCGCAGGTCGTCTTCATGCATCCGGCACACTTCTTTGCTTTCACGGGATATCCTCCTTAATTCCCTTTTAGCATACCACAATTTCCTTGCTTTTTTAACTGATTTTCTCTATTATCTATATTGATAAGGAAATACCGGCAGGCTTTGTGCTGCCTTATATAATATAGAAAGGATTCATGATTATGTGGATAGCTGATAATTGGAAAGATTATGAAATAATCGATACCTCCTGTGGAGAGAAACTGGAGCGTTGGGGAAAATATCTCTTGGTTCGTCCCGATCCCCAGGTTATCTGGAATACCGAAAAGAAACAACCGGGTTGGAAAAACATGAACGGTCATTACCACCGCAGTTCTAAGGGCGGCGGTGAATGGGAATTCTTCAACCTGCCCGAAGAATGGAGCATACACTATAGAGACATGACCTTCAACTTAAAGCCCTTCAGTTTTAAACATACCGGTCTTTTTCCCGAGCAGGCTACCAACTGGGACTGGTGTTTTGATATTATCCAAAAAGCAAAACGCCCTGTCAGGGTTTTGAATCTGTTTGCTTACACCGGCGGTGCTACTTTATCTGCTGCCAAAGCCGGAGCCTCTGTGACTCATGTAGATGCCTCCAAAGGCATGGTGAACTGGGCAAAAGAAAACGCTGCCTCGTCCGGACTTTCGGATGCACCAATCCGATGGCTTGTAGATGACTGCGTAAAATTCGTAGAAAGAGAAATACGCCGTGGAAATACCTATGATGGAATTATTATGGACCCACCCTCTTACGGCAGAGGTCCTAAAGGAGAAATCTGGAAAATAGAAGAAAACATTTATCCATTTATCAGACTGACCACAAAGCTTCTTTCCCATGATGCCCTGTTCTTCCTGATTAATTCCTACACAACCGGTTTACAACCCGCTGTCCTTTCTTATATGCTTCATACTACAGTTGTAAAAAAATTGGGTGGAATAGTGGATGCTTCCGAAATCGGGCTTCCCGTTTCCTCTAACGGACTGATACTCCCCTGCGGTGCTTCCGGCCGTTGGAGCAGCAATGCAAAATAAAGCAAAGAATCTGTGGAATTTTTTGAAGAAACGTGTATAATCAATAATAGTATCATCAAAAAGGAGTTTTTATTATGTCAAAAATTATTTTAACCGGTGACAGACCTACAGGTCGTCTTCATGTCGGTCATTATGTCGGCTCTCTTCGCAGAAGGGTAGAGCTACAGGATTCCGGTATGTTCGATAAAATTTTTATTATGATTGCGGATGCACAGGCACTGACCGACAATGCCGAAAATCCAGAAAAGGTACGCCAGAATATCGTAGAAGTGGCACTGGACTACTTATCCTGCGGACTTGATCCCGCCAAGTCCACCTTATTCATTCAGTCTCAGATTCCTGAGCTTTGTGAATTGTCCTTCTACTACATGAATCTGGTGACCGTATCCAGACTCCAGCGGAATCCTACCGTCAAAGCAGAAATCCAGATGCGTAATTTTGAAGCCAGCATCCCTGTAGGATTCTTTACCTATCCTATCAGCCAGGCTGCCGACATTACTGCATTTAAGGCAACTACTGTTCCCGTAGGGGAAGATCAGCTTCCCATGATTGAACAGACTAAAGAAATTGTCCGTAAATTCAACTCCGTATACGGAGATACCTTAGTAGAGCCTGAGGTTCTGCTTCCTAATAACAAAGCATGTTTACGTCTGCCCGGTATCGACGGTAAAGCAAAGATGAGTAAGTCTTTGAACAACTGTATTTACTTATCAGACACGGAAGAGGACGTCCGTAAGAAAGTAATGTCCATGTTCACCGACCCTAACCATTTACAGGTTTCCGATCCCGGCCGCGTGGAAGGCAATCCCGTCTTTATTTACTTAGACGCTTTCTGTAAGGATGAAATGTTTGCAGAATATCTTCCCGACTATGCAAACCTCGATGAATTAAAAGCCCATTATACCAGAGGCGGTTTAGGCGATGTTAAGGTAAAGAAATTCTTAAACAATGTATTACAGGAAGAACTTGCACCTGTCCGTGCTAAGAGAAAAGAATGGGAAAAACAAATCCCTGCTGTATACGAGATTCTCCAAAAGGGCAGTATTGCCGCACGCGAAGTTGCTGCTGCTACCCTTGATGATGTAAAGAAATCCATGAAAATCAATTATTTTGATGATAATGCCCTTATTACAGAACAGGCAAAAAAATATATGGAATCATAAAACTGAAACGGTCACTTCCATAAGGAGTGACCGCCTTTTTTATTGCAACAAGGCAGGAAGCGTTTGATGATTTCTACTTCATCAACCTGATTACAAACAATGTACTGATATAAGAATTTCCCGTTTCTTCAAGGAAGAGTGCTCCGCCGTGAAGCTCCACTATCTTTGCAGCAACGGCAAGTCCTAATCCCGAGCCTGCACGGTTGTGTCTCGAATCGTCTCCCACCGTAAAAGGTTCAAAAAGTCTTCCCCTGATTTCCTCAGGAATTCCCACACCGTTATCACCGATTTCCATCTGAATGGTACGCTCGGTCTGTTGCAGCGTAATATAAATGTTGGTTCCCTTCGGATTATGCTTTAAGGCATTGGAAAGAACGTTATCAAACACTCTTGCGAACTGCACTTCATCAAAATAGTATATGATTTTCTCTTCCGGTATTTCTACTTCCAGTCCAAATCCCATAAGAGCAATTTCATCATATTTACTTGCCAGATATTCTCTGATAAACTCTGTAAAATCCTGTTCTTTTTTAACCAATCTGAACTCAGGATGCTCCAGCTTGCTGTAATCATAAAAGGTATTGATCTGCTCCGTAAGGCTTTCTGTTTTTACCATAATGGTATTAAGATACTGCTTCTGCATTTTTTCATCTGCAAGTCCGTCCGATACTGCCTTCGCATATCCCTTAATCACTGTAATAGGCGTTTTTAAATCATGAGAAATGTCAGCAAGCATTCTCTGCTTCTCACATATCAGCTGTTCTTTTTCCTTTTCACTTTCTTTCAGCAGCCCGGACATTTTATTAAAGCTTGCAAAAATTGTCTCAAACTCCCTGGGACCACGGTATGTCAGCTCCGTCTCCCTCTCTCCCTCTGCAAAAGAGAGAATTCCCGCATTTAACAAATCAAGCGGTTCCTTTACTTTTCTGTGCATATAAACGGTAAACACAACCGTAATAATCATATAAGTCAGGACATAAACCGGAATGAAAATTTTCCAGACAAAGCGCAGTTTTTCATAACGTTGCCTGTCCATTCTCTTAATATGCATAATCAGCATATATTCTTTTCCGTCCTCCCCCTCGTATGCATACTTACAAATATCATGCCCGGCTTTTCCTTTTCCCGTCATAAAGTTCAGTTCCGTTTGCGTAAACTGTTGCCCATCCACCGAAAAGCTTGCCGCAATTACCTGATAACTGTCGTTCAAAATCATATAAGTTTCGTTCTCTTCGTAGCCGGTATCCCATTCACACCTTTTCCCTGTTACCAGAATCTGCTTTTCTCCGCTTTCTGTCACATATTCTGCTGCTGTATAAACTATCTGCGCATCATATTCGGGAATATATTGCACTTCTTTTTCGGTATAACTTTCCTTACCTGCTTCCTGCGCATAAACAACAGCACCGTCTTCGTCCAGAATTTCAAAATAGCCGGACGTTCCAAGCAGCTTCTCCATGCTGAGTTTTTCGTAATTTCCTGCCCGCAAAAGTTCCTGCCCGCCAAGCGGTCTGTCTGTTCTGGGGGACTGAATAATTCTCTTTTCTGCCCACGCTTCAAAGAAATATACCACCAGCATAAGAAGTGCCATGACCAGGGTAAATATAACGTAATTTTTGATTAAAAGCACATATAAGCTCTTGTCTTTTGCTTTATATTTTTTCAATCTTGTATCCTATTCCTCTGATATTTTTGATATACTTCGGTTTCCTCGGATTGTCCTCGATTTTATCCCTCAAATTGGAGATATGTACCATAAGTGTATTGTCGTCATTGACATAACACTCGCCGTTCACCTCCTGATAAATCTGTTGCTTGGTAAAGATTTTGCCCGGGGATTTCATAAATAACGCCATCATTTTGTATTCTGTAGGTGTTATGACAACACTTTGCCCTGCCTTTGTCAAAGTAACCGCATCCTCATCCAGAACAAGTTCTCCCACCTGCCAGATTTTATTTTCTTTTTCATCCTGTCTGCTTCCTAAGCTGTAGTAGCGTCTCAAATTAGACTTAATTCTTGCCATCAATTCAAGCGGATTAAAAGGTTTTGTCAGATAATCATCTGCTCCCAAATCAAGTCCCAATATCTTGTCACTGTCCAAATTCTTCGCAGAAAGAATTACAATCGGAATATTACTGATTTCTCTCGCTTTCTTTACCAGATCATAACCGTTCATTTTGGGAAGCATAATATCCACCACTGCCAGGTTAATTTTTTCTTTTTGCATCATCTCATAACCGGACAGTCCGTCCTTAGCAAGCAATGCTTCATATCCTTCGTTTTCCAGATAAAGTCTTATAACCTCCGCAATATCCTCATCATCTTCCACTACCAGTATCTTATATTTCATGTTTTTCTCCTCTATTTATTTTCGCCCATTTCACTACTGTAACGATACCGTCCAGCAAAAGTGCAAATAAAATTACTCCCATAAAGAAATACTGAAAATTGCTGAATATATTTACAATAAACGCTCCGTCTTCGGCAAACAGCTCTTCCATCCTTGCACTAAAATCCGGATTGATAATATTTTTTGTTGTAAGCCACCAAACCGTACAAAATGCTGACAAAACATCTGTCACCACTGTTGTAAGCATAACTCTGTTTGTGTATTTTCCGTCAATTAACTTTACAATATCTCTGGTAATACCAAGCACACTGAACATAATAATAATATACCATGTGCTTCTGATTACCGGTACATAAAATAAGGAAATAAACTTACCGTTTACAATTGCACAGGCAAAAATTTCCGGACAAACCAAAAACACAATCAAGAAGATAATGGAGATGCAAATGCCCAAAATAGTGTCTCCTTTTTTTATCTGTTCTTCCTTTTTGGGAACCGGTGGCAAATCCTCCAATCCTAAATCACTGTCTAATGTAACTCCTTTGTAATCAAAAAAGGCAAACAAGGCTGTCACAAAGCCAAATGCACTAAGCGCACTTGACCACAACATTCCAATCCACTGCCACACCGCCTGATACCAAAGCACTTCTTCAGCGCTCATCCCAAACGAAATAATTGATGATAAGGTCATGCCGAAAACTGTACAAATAAGAACTATCTTAATCACTAATATATAGGTGTTGTAATAAGGCGGTCCTATCAGGCATTTCTTGCCATCCCCCCCCATATTGCTCATAAAGTTCATCAGGTGTTCCAAGCTCTGTCAGCACTATCTTGACATCTTTCTGCGTAGGTGTGATTTCGCCGCATCTTTCTTTCAGCATATCATCAATTAAGGTGCGAAGTTCCTGTGCCACATCCTCCCTTGTTTTGTAGGGAAGTCTCTTGGTCACTGCATATATATAACGTTCGATTAAATCATGATTCATTTTCTATCTCTCCTCTCCATCTAACAACTGATTCACATTTTGTGAAAATGTCTTCCAGCTTGCCTTCACTCTAAGCAAAACCTCTTTGCCGTCTTCCGTAATTGTGTAATATTTTCTCGGTTTGCCCTCTGCAGTATCCCACTCGCTTTTCAAAAGTCCCTGGGATTCCAAACGGCGCATCAGTGGGTACAAAGTATTAGCCTCCATAGGGATTCCGTGATCCTGTAATTCTTTCACCAGATTGTAGCCGTACTTAGGCTCCTGCAATTGATTGAGCACCAGTAAAATCAAAGTGCCCCGTCGCAATTCAAGTATCAATCCGGATACTACTTCATCTACGTTCATATTTTCCCTCCAATATATGGTCGTGCACTGTAGTGTTGTTTTTATAATACTGTGTGTCACACACTATGTCAAGAAAAAATTTTCTCACGGACTAATGCTTTGGCATCCCCGACCTAATTGTCAGCCAGTCCGGCCTGCTCCAAAAAATACTCCCCATACGGTATATTCTTTGAATATGCAGGGTTTTCACATAATTCTGAAAGCATTTTTCTGCACTCATATGCCTTTTTGCTGTATTCTTCTCCCATTTCTTCTTCCTCAGCCGCCGCAAAGAAGCGATATCTAAGACAGCTTTCGTACATTGAAACGCGCTCCCATATGTATTCAAACTCTTCTTCATAACAATTATTTAATGTCATATAATTTGCCGCCGACGTATAATCACCGTGCGCTATCTCATATTCAGCATACGCAAGCCTTGCAGGAATCATTTTTTCCTGTTGGGCATCTATCATTCCGCCCACAGCGGCAACCGTTGCAAATAACAGGAGGAGCGTAAAACCCAGTCCCAAACAAAGTGCAATCGATTTGTATAAGAATTTTTGCTTATATGTCATTTTACCGCTCCCTCCTTAAGATTTCTTTCTATCGCCTCCACAGCCCTAATGCGCCTTTCATCGTTGCGGAGCAGATATTCGTACTCACCGTCTTCCTCAGGCTCAAGAAAAAGACTTTCCTCCTCCGTAAGTTTTAAGAATCCTCTGAAAAATGATGTCTCATGTAAATATACATCTTCAAATATGCTCTCATCCTGCGATTCTTTCAACGCTCTGTGTGCATACTCAACAAGATAGTCAATATCGACATGCTCCGGAATTTCACCATTATCCACTACTTCCATGAATTCCCTCATTCTCCAATGATACCGTTCAAAATAATAATCATCAAGCTCTTCGAAATTTGTCTGATAAACTTTTGCATATTTCCCCGGTTGTATATCACTTTTTACCTCTATCTCAGTTAACAGAACAAGTATCACTATAAATGCGAAAAGAGTCAGATTCACACCTGTGATAATAAGCAGTAGTCTCGTCAGCATACGCTGTACCAGCTCCGGTGTCTTCTGCTTAATCAAAAAACACTTTAGCAGCTTGTTTTTCTCTATTTTTTGATATATTCTCTTTTGAAAGACAATACCTTCCGAGTTTTCTCTGCCACAATAAGGACAGGCGATGCTTTGCGATGAAAACTCGCCACCGCAAGACGGACACTTCATATCCTATCCTCCTCCTATTTTACTTTCTCCCATAAATAGTCTACCATTTTCCGGTACATTTCGTTTCTCTTATTGCTGTCCTCATTTTCTGCAAGATCCGTCATATCTTCTTTTGTAAAACCATACCGCTCAAGTTCTTTCATTCCGGCTTCATAAAGTTCTTCCAAAACATCTTCATTACTTAAGAAAATTTTGTCTTGCACATATCTTTCATAATTCTCGGTTAAACGGATGCCACCGTCAAAAACAGATTCAAACGTATACTCGTTTAAATCTTCCCAATCCTGCTTATTCTTATAAAAGCTTCTATCCATTTTTGTAATATCTTCATAGCCGTCTTTAATGTCCAAATAATAATGATACATGTCACAGACCTGGGCATATTTGTCATACCCAAAACTTCCTATTTCATCCATGTATTTGTCCATGCCAGCATAATTACCCACCTTAAATAATTTTTCCAATTCTGCCTCATGTACCTGCTTTTCTTCATACTCTTTTTGGGTTGATACCTTTGTAACTATTAATGCTATCATTCCTGCAAAGATTCCTGCTATAGCTGCAATCCCCAGTCCCCTCACGATATATTTAGTCCATTGATTGACCGTTTTTTGGGGAAAATGTGTTGCCTCCACTCTTATCTTCTGCTCTTCTTTATCATATCCCTGCAAAATTTCCTTTTTTCGTTGAAATGTCGCCTTTCTATTTTCCGTATGACAATAGGGACATTGCAAATCACTATCCGGATATTCTGCACCGCAATTTTTACAAATCATATCTTTGCACCTCATCTATAATCTTCAGCCTATTTATCCATCATCATAACACAATTTCCCCTCTAAAAAGAATCAGGATCCATCTGAGCTCCGGCAACAGATAAGTTACTAAAAATTCTACCGGATTCTGCGTGACAGTTCCCCGTTTCGTTCCTTTGTGCCTGCGTTTCCACACCATTATTTTAAGAAAAACCGTACCAACTTGGCATAAACATCCTCATACGGTCTATATCGCATCGGCAAATCAATCCAAGTCTTTTTATCCACAATACTTTTTAAATGACTGAATGCTTTGAAACCTTCCTCACCGTGATAAGCGCCCATTCCGCTTTCTCCGACACCTCCGAATCCCATTTCGCCGGTCGCAAGATGAATGATGGTATCGTTGATACAGCCGCCGCCAAAGCTGCATTGTTCCATTATCGTGTTTACATGCTCTTTATCCTCAGTAAATAAATAAAGTGCCAGAGGTTTTGGCTTATCTTTCAAAATCTCATACACTTCTTTAAATTTTTCAAATGTAAGAACTGGTATAATGGGACCGAAAATTTCTTGCTGCATCACGTCATCTTCCCATGTTACGTTGTCCATAACGGTAGGTGCAATCTGCAAGGTATCTTCTTTAACTTCACCGCCGAAAACAGTTTTTTCCGGATTAATCAGATGACGGATTCTGTCAAAATGCTTGCGATTTACAATTCTTCCATAGTCAGCCTTTTTCATGGGAGCATCGCCATACTGCTCCCGAATCTGACAAATAATCTCTTTGACCAAATCATCTTTGATATTCTTCTGGCACAAAATATAATCCGGTGCGACACAGGTTTGTCCGCAGTTAATGAGTTTTCCGAATACAATCCTTTTTGCCGCAAGCTTAATTTTTGCGCTGTCATCTACTATACACGGACTTTTGCCGCCAAGTTCCAGTACAACAGGAGTCAGATATTCTGCCGCATGTCGCAAAACCTCTTTGCCTACTGCCTGGCTTCCCGTAAAGAAAACAAAATCAAATTTCATCTCCAGTAAGTGTCTGTTTTCCTCCCGGCCGCCTAAGACAACGGCAACATACTCTCTTTGAAAGATTTCCGTTATTATTTTTTCTATAATACAGCCTGTAGCGGGCGAATACGCGCTCGGCTTGATTATGACAGTATTCCCTGCGGCAACGGCATCCACTAAAGGTCCCATGGTTAACAAAAATGGATAATTCCACGGACTCATGATTAACGTATTGCCATAGGGAGAGGCCTTAGTATAACTGACGGAAGCGAATTGTGCAAGCGGCGTATGTACACGAAAAGAAACGGGAATCGTAACTCCGCTTTGAAAATACTCTTTTTGCACCTGTAATAATCCGGCAATG
>CAYWHY010000029.1:15269-21240 GCA_964458255.1 uncultured Lachnospiraceae bacterium
AATCGTAACTCCGCTTTGAAAATACTCTTTTTGCACCTGTAATAATCCGGCAATGTCAGTTTCTGTCACTGTATGACTCTCCTATCTGAAACTTATTCTACTGTCTTTCGTATCACATTTATTCCCTACTCTTTAACAATGAAACTTCTCGCTTTCTTTAGGCTTTCTTTTTGCTTCCATTGCTGCCTTCATAGCAGCTTTTCTATCATAAATGGCAGCCACTTCTTTCTCAATATCTACAGGTGGATAATGCAGCCCGCTCTTTAAAGCCTGTACCATCTGCTCGGCACGATTACGAATTTTGTACTCCTGCCCGTTCTTCCTTTATTTCTCTGCCAGTTTGCAGATAACGTCAACACACGTATCAATACCGAGTGTGGAGCTTTTTAACGCCAAATCATAATAATCTGCGTTCCCAAATTCCGTATTTGTATAATATGTACAATATTTTCTTCTTGCCTTATCCACAAGCTTCATTTCTTCCAAAATTTTAGCTTCTGAATAATCCGGCATCTTCCCCTTTAAATGTTGGAGACGAAAGTATTGTGATGCTGAAACAAAAACATGAAGGGAATAGTCAAACTCTTTCAATATGACATTTGCATTTCTCCCCACAATCACACACTTCCCCTTTTCACCGGCTTTTAATATAGCTTCTTTCTGTGCTGCAAAAAGCCGTTCATTAAGAGGTTTGTTATAAAAATCAAACAAACTTTGTCCAAATCCGAAATCAAACGGCACTTTTTCATCAAATATCCTAAATTCTTCCGGTGACAGCCCTGTTGTCTCCATCGCAGAACGGATAATAATATCCTTATCCAGATAATAATATCCCAGTTTCTCTGCCACATTTTTCCCAATCTGTCCGCCACCTGCACCAAACTCTCTGCTGATTGTTATTATTTTTTTCATGACGGTCTCCTACAATACTTTATTTAAAAAATCAATTGTTCTTGGTTCCTTGGGATGAAGAAGCACCTCATCCGGTGTTCCTTCCTCAACAATATATCCACCGTCCATAAAAATAACTCTGTCGGCAACCTCTCTGGCAAATCCCATTTCATGAGTAACGATAACCATTGTCATTCTGTCTGCTGCCAATTCTTTCATAACCTTTAGAACCTCACCTACCATTTCAGGGTCCAACGCAGAAGTAGGCTCATCAAAGAGCATAATGTCCGGCTTCATACAAAGTGCCCTTGCAATGGCGATTCGCTGTTTTTGTCCCCCTGAAAGCTGACTTGGATAGCTTTCCGTCTTTTCTACAAGGCCCACCTTTTTTAACATTTCCATAGCACGGGCCTTGGCCTCCTGTGCCGAACACTTTTTAAGCTGAACCGGCGCAAGCATTAAATTATCTATAATATTAAGATTATTAAAAAGATTAAAGTGCTGAAAGACCATGCCGATATTTTCGCGCATTTTATTAATATCTACTTTTTTCCCGGTTATATCCGCGTTTTCAATAAGAATGTGCCCATCCGTTACCTCTTCCAAGCGATTTAAACATCTCAAAAAAGTTGACTTACCCGAGCCGGAAGGACCGATTACCACTACTACTTCCCCTTCGTAGATATCTGTAGAAATATCTTTTAATACCTCAAGGCTGCCAAAGTTTTTTTTCAGATGTTCTACATGAATTTTTACTTTTCCTTTATTATCGTCCAACATTCAATCTCCTTTCTACAACCTTCGCACTTCTTGACAGGATTGTTATTACAATCAAATACATCACCCCGACAATTGCCCACGTCTGAAATGCCATAAATGTATTCGCCTGCACATTTTTCGCGGTATTAACCAGTTCCGGAAAACCAATAACAGAAAGAATCGAGGTGTCCTTTAATGTAATAATAAACTGATTGATAAACGTAGGAATCATGGTACGGATTGCCTGCGGAAGTACGACCTTTCTCATAGCCATTCCATAGGAAAGTCCCAGAGAGCGGGCAGCTTCCATCTGTCCGATATCTACTGACTGAATACCGGCTCTGATAATTTCTGACATGTATGCCCCACAGTTCAAAGCCAAACATATGGTTCCGGCCTGTAATGCCGTGAGTGTCATATTAAAACCGCCGATAATCGTGTTAAAAAAATAAGGAATACCAAAATAAACAAAAAAAGCCAAAACAATCATCGGCACACCCCGTACCACATCAACGAATATTTGAGAAATGATATTAAAAGTCCTGTTTTTTATTACACCAAGAAGTCCAAAAACAAGTCCTATAATACACGCAAAAAACAAACCAAGTAATGCCAGTAACAACGTTCTCCCTAGTGCAATCAGAAGCATGTCCCCATATACCGTAATAATTTTAATCATATCCGTTCCTTTCCCCGCCTTTTCTCAAAAATTTTTATAATTAAAAAACCGGGCGGCACGCAACTCCCGCCCGGCCAATAAAACATTCCTTATTCACCAAGATACTTCGCTATAATTTCATCATATTTTCCGTTTGCCCTGATATTTGCAAGACCCACATTAAACATATCTATCAACTCCTGATTGTCTGCATTAAAAATAGCGAAACCATACTGTGCAGGTTCATTTCCCGTACCTTCAACAATCTTCATTGAAAGACCACTGTCCTTAATATTAGCTGCCATAATCGGTGTATCATCAAATACAGCTGCCACCTGACCGCCAACAACAGCCTGGTACATGGTCGGTGAATCTTCAAAGTAAGTGATTGTAAATTCATACTGGTCATCAAGGCTTTCTACATATGTTGCACTCATCGTACCGGTCTTTACCGCAACCGAAAGACCTTTTAAATCTTCAAAGCTGTCAATATCTGAAGATGCTTCTACCGCCATACTCTGGTTTGCATCATAGTAACCGTCTGAAAATATCCAGCCGGATGCCTTACGTTCGTCGGTAATGGATGCACCTGCAATCATACCATCTGCCTGTCCTGCCTGACAAGCTGCGATGGAGGCATCCCATCCCAGGCTCTGAAGTTCATAAGAGAATCCCCTGTCTTCTGCTACAGCTGCAAGAATGTCAACATCAATACCTACAAATGCACCGGAAGCATCCGTATACTCAAAGGGTTTAAAGGATGTATCTGTAGCAATCACCCATTTCTTTTCAGATGTACTATTTTCTGTTTGTGCTGTTTCCTCTGCGGTAGCAGCCGGTTCTTCTGATGTCTTATTGTTTCCGCATCCTGAAATACCAAATACCAATGTTGCTGTCATAACTAATGCTAATGTTTTTTTCTTCATAATAATTTTTCCTCATCTTTCTATATTTATCAACAGTCATAACTGTGATAGCCATTATTGACAGGCATCCACAAAAGCCGTAACAAGCTTTATGCTGTCCTCATTCATCTGATAGGAGAATTCCGGATGCCACTGCACTCCCACTGCAAACTTTTTATTTTTGACCGAAATTGCCTCTATAATCCCATCTTCGGAAATTGCCATGACATCCACCGGACCTGCCGGTGTTTTGACAGCCTGATGATGATAGCTGTTGACCTCATGCATACCTGCACCGATAAGAGCAGCCAGCATTGTTCCTTCCACCACCTTTACCCTGTGAGCGGTCTGATCATAAGGCGGCAGCATATGATGTTCGACCTTGCACTCATATTCTGTCGGAAGATCCTGGTATAAATCTCCTCCCAAATAAGCATTCATAAACTGCATTCCACGACAGATTCCGAGCACAGGCTTATCTTCCTTAAGTGCCATTTTTAAAAGAATACTTTCCATATCATCTCTTTCTTTGCAGGGAATTCCACACTTTACAGAGGTCTCTTTCCCATACACATAAGGACCGACATCATGACCTCCTGTCAAAAGGAGACCGTCGCACATATCGAACGCCTGTTTTAATTCCGTTTCATCTGTTGAAAGTGGGAGCATGATTGGAAGAGCTCCACACACTTCTAATACCTTCATATATCCCGGCAACATCCAATAACTCTCTTTTTCATCATCATACAAGGGTATCAGTCCAATCACCGGAGCCATATCTCTTCCTCCACTTCAAGTAAAAAGACGAAGGTATCCAGTCTTATCAGCAAACCCCTTCGTCTTTTTATGTTATACATTATACAATTTACTTAAACGAATTGCAACCGTTTTTTCTTTTCCGTGGAAGAATTCCCGGGAAGAATGTTGTTACCAATGACGAAAACTGCTTTTTTCATTCTATTGTGTCTGTGTAGCCCCATTTCTCCGCGTTTTATTATTTATTCACCTATTACTTTATTTAACTGTTCGGAAAGTTCTCTAATCTGTTCTACATTCTCCACAAGTTTTGCAGTTCCCGCAGTGTTTTCCTGTGTATCAGAGGTTACATTTCTTGCTGCTTCACAGTTATTCTGTGTATTCTTACTAATCTTTATCATACCATCTGCCAGTTCTTCACTTCGTCTTTTAATCACACCTGCGGTATTGTCAATATCATGGATTTTCTGGGCAAGTTCCTCATTATAGGTTGTAATCTGCATGGAAGTTTCATTGGCTTTCCGTATATTTTCAGTTCCTTTTCTTGCATAATTCTCATTTTTTTCCATGGCAGCAACGGCATTTTCCGTATTTTGCACTACACCGTTTACGATGGTACCGATGCTTTCCACCGCCGTTTTTGTCTCTTCGGCAAGTTTCTGAATCTCCTCAGCCACTACCGCAAAACCCTTGCCATGTTCCCCGGCTCTTGCAGCTTCAATGGAAGCATTGAGTGCTAAGATATTGGTCTGGGCTGATATACTGGTGATTGTCTGCACGATACCGATGATTTCTTTGGATTCTTCACCAAGTGTCGTGATAATCTTCTTGCAATCTTCCGAACTGTTCTGAATCTCTTCCATACTTGTGGTGGCGTCATCCATGCGTTTTCTGTTTTCTTCTGTCTTTTTACCGATATCATCCGTTAACAATGCAGTTCTATGGTTCATTTCGTTTAAATCAGCAAGTTCTCCCGTAATATCCCGGATACTGCATTCTGCATCTTCTACGGCACTCTGATTTTCTGTTGACCCGGTTAATAAATTATCGGACTCTTCTTCAATTCTTCTGTTTGCCTGCAAAGAAGTATCTGCTATTTCGGACAAAACCTTTACCATAGCAAATAATTTGTCAGAGGTTTCGGATGCTCTTTCCTGCATATTCTGCATCTTTTTAAACATTTTTTCCTGTTCTTCCGCTCCCATCAGACTGGAAAGCATCTTAGCCGTTCTACTGCAAAGGGTAGTAAAAATCGCCGCCAGTGCAATGACAATCAGTGCACGGGGAATCACTCCATAAATGATTGCCCTCTTAAGTGTTTCAAAGTTATCATCCGTTGTAGTCGGCAGGTATTTCGCAAGAATTTGTCCAACAGAAGCACAGATAACCGTCAGTATTGTTGCCACAATATTTAATTGTCTTGAAAAATAAAGGCTGGCAATCGCAATCGGAAATACATAAAAGGCTACTACATGGTAGGTCAAGGTAGCACACATCAGCATAACAAACACAGAAGCACAAATTACGTTGATGTATTTTACATACCAGCTATCATTTTTTAAGATGTTGGTAAAAAGTGTTGGTAATAATAAGAAAATGCTGCCTCCAATATATGCCACATTCATAACATTCTGATTCACAACAAAGATTCGCATGACATTAAGAATAAAAACCAACGTAAAAATCACAAAAGTAATCCGCATGACATTTGCCACCAGCTTATTTGCCTGTTTTTCATTTTCCTTCAAGGTTGCATTTGGTGTCCTCATAAGTGTTTACCCTCTTTTCTCCACCTGCCGGGCGGTTATTGTAGGTTCTGTACAAAATGTAAATCTGTGCAGAAGTAACTTGAAGAAGTAACTTTCCGCACCTACATTCTATTATATGTCGATATATGAAATCTTTCAACTCTTCCTTATATTTTCTTTTTTCTTATCCCCTTCAACATTCTGCAACAAATATCGCAAATAATGCTTGCATTTTTTCACAAAATGTGAATATA
>CAYWHY010000030.1:0-20982 GCA_964458255.1 uncultured Lachnospiraceae bacterium
ATATTGGAAAAACCAATAATCAATTTTGGTTTAAAAAAAATTGTCAGTTTTTTACATAAAAACCAATAAAAAAAGCAAAAAATTTGTAAAAAACATTCACTTTTCAAGGCGTTTATGATATAATATTCACACATTTGATGATTGGTAACCGTATGATATATCAATTGCCTTATGAAACTTTCATAAAATAATTACTGGTAAGAGGTGATGATGTGATTAAAAAAGAAATGATTGCCATGTTGTTAGCCGGTGGTCAGGGGAGCAGGCTCGGTGTACTTACTTCCAAGGTGGCCAAGCCGGCAGTATCTTTTGGAGGAAAATACCGCATTATAGATTTCCCGTTAAGCAACTGCATTAATTCCGGTGTTGACACGGTTGGTGTTTTGACCCAGTATCAGCCCTTGCGACTGAATACGCATATCGGTATCGGTATTCCGTGGGATTTGGATAGAAATATAGGTGGCGTAAGCGTGCTTCCGCCTTATGAGAAAATTACCAACAGTGAGTGGTATACCGGAACCGCTAATGCCATATATCAGAATATTGACTATATGGAAGGATTTAATCCTGAATATATACTGATTCTGTCAGGGGATCATATTTATAAAATGGATTATGAAGTGATGCTTGAGTTTCATAAAGCAAAAGGAGCAGAATGTACCATCGCTGTTATGCCTGTTGCTCCGGAAGAGGCAAAGCGTTTTGGTATTATGATTACTGACGAAGAAAGAAAGATTACCGATTTTGAGGAAAAACCGGCTAATCCAAGAAGTAATCTGGCTTCCATGGGTATTTACATCTTTAATTGGAAGACGTTAAAAGAAGCATTGCTTGCAAATGCGGAACAGCCGGGACTTGACTTCGGTAAGCATATTATTCCGTACTGCCATCATAATGGTTCCCCGTTATATGCATATGAGTTTAACGGTTACTGGAAGGATGTGGGAACCTTACATTCTTATTGGGAAGCAAATATGGAACTGATAGATATTGTTCCCGAATTTAATCTCTACGAAGAGTATTGGAAAATTTATACAAAAAGTGATATCTTACCGCCGCAGTATATTGCAGACTCCAGTGTGGTAGAAAGGAGTATTATCGGTGAAGGTGCTGATATCTTCGGTGAAGTATATAATTCTGTAATAGGCTGTGGGGTAGTCATTGGAAAAGGCACAGTGGTACGTGATTCCATTATTATGAACGGAACCGTAATCGGGGAGAATTGTGAACTCTATAAAGCAATCATTGCTGAAAATGCAGTGATTGAGAATGATGTCAAAATAGGAATTGGTGAGGAAGCACCTAATGAGACGGATCCGCATATTTATAACAGTGGGCTTGTCTGTATAGGCGAAAAAAGTACGATACCGGAAGGAATTACCATTGGCAAAAATGCCTGTGTATTTGGAAACACAGTGATATCAGATTATCAGGATCACTGCCTCGCAAGCGGAAAAACTTTAATTAAGGCAGGTGAAGAAAAGTGAAAGCAATAGGTATTATTTTGGCCGGCGGAAACAGTTACCGCATGAAAGAACTTTCCCAAAAACGTGCGGTATGTGCCATGCCCATAGCGGGAAGCTATCGAAGCATTGATTTTGCACTCAGCAACATGTCGAATTCGCATATTCAGAAGGTGGCAGTGTTTACACAGTACAATGCCAAAAGCTTAAATGAGCATTTGAGTTCTTCCAAATGGTGGGATTTTGGCCGTAAGCAGGGCGGCTTATATGTAATGACACCGTCTGTTACGGCGGATAACAGTTTTTGGTACAGAGGTACTGCGGATGCGATAGCACAAAACCTTTCTTTTTTGAAAAACAGTCATGAACCTTATGTGGTAATCACATCAGGGGACTGTGTTTATAAAATGGATTACAATAAGGTGCTGGAATATCATATTGCAAAGAAATCGGACATTACCGTTGTGTGCAAGGATATGGCGGCCGGTGTAAATGTAGAGCGTTTCGGTACGGTTAAAATGAATGAAGAAAGCCGTATTGAAGAATTTGAGGAGAAACCGGTGGTTGCCAAATCAAACACAATATCCTGCGGTATATACGTAATAAGAAGAAGACAGTTAATTGAAATGATTGAAAAATGTGCGGAAGAAGGCAGATTTGATTTTGTTAAGGATGTTCTGATTCGTTACAAAAATATGAAGAGGATCTATGGTTACAAGGTGCAGGAATACTGGAGTAATATCGCTACGGTGGAAGATTATTACAGAACCAACATGGATTTCCTGAAGGCAGAGATTAGAGATTATTTCTTCAGACAGTATCCGGATGTGTACTCAAAAGTAGATGATTTGCCACCGGCCAAGTACAATACGGGAGCAAAGATTAAAAACAGTCTGATTGCCAGTGGCTGTATTGTGAACGGTACAGTGGAGGATTCCGTAATTTTCAAGAGTGCGTATATCGGTAACAACTGTTATATTAAGAACTCCATTATTTTGAATGATGTATATATAGGTGACAACACACATATTGAAAATTGTATTGTGGAGAGTCGGGATACCATCAGAGCCAATTCTTATTATGTGGGCACAGATAGCATCAAGATAGTAATAGAGAAGAATAACAGGTACGTAATCTAAAAACAAATGAAAAAGAGTTCCGGAGGGATCAAAGTACGAGGGGGTAAACACTATGCAGATTACAGATGTAAGAGTAAGAAAAGTTACCAAAGAGGGAAAAATGAGAGCTATCGTATCCATTACGATTGATGATGAATTTGTAGTTCATGACATTAAGGTCATCGAAGGAGACAAAGGTGTATTTATTGCGATGCCAAGTAAGAAGGCAGCCGACGGTGAATACAGAGATATCGCTCATCCCATTAATTCTGCAACAAGAGAAACTATCCAGAAAATTATTCTGGAGAGCTATGAAAAAGCATTGTTAGAACCGGATGAAGACCGGTAAAACTAAAGGCAGTCGATTCCGACTGCCTTTTCATTCGTTGGTATTTAAACAGGAAGATCAATTTTCCGGTTCTTGAAATAGTACTCTTTATCATGATCATTTACTTCGCGGAGAATTTTGCATGGATTTCCTACGGCAACTACATTGTCGGGGAGATCCCTGGTAACAACACTTCCGGCACCGATTACCACATTATCTCCGACGGTAATGCCGGGAACAATTACAACGCCTGCACCAATCCAGCAATTTTTCCCTATGCGGATGGAAGCATTATATTGATAGCCTTGCTCTCTAAGTTCAGGTAAAATCGGATGTCCGGCGGTGGCAATCGTTACATTGGGACCAAACATGGTATAATCACCTATATAAATATGCGTATCATCAACGAGAGTCAGATTGAAATTCGCGTAAACATTTTTGCCGAAATGTACATGATGTCCGCCCCAGTTTGCATGAAGCGGTGGTTCGATGTAACAGCCCTCTCCAATTTCAGCAAACATATCCTTTAACATTTTTTCTCTTTTTTCTGTCTCCAAAGGACGGGTGGCATTGTAGTCATAGAGTTTTTCCATACAAAGTGTCTGCTCTTTCATAATGGCATCATCACCCGGTAAATATAATTCACAATTGTGCAGCTTCTGCATTAAATCCATTTTTGTTCCTCCTGTTATTTTGTATCAATTTCGTTTTTTTTATTATTATTGTAATTATATCAATAGGAAGGTGTAAACGCTAGTAAGAAATTACCATATATTTAAGACAAAACCGTCATAGCCATAGTTTGATTTTGCAAATTCCGTATGTCCGGATATTGCCTAACTATTTTAAATAGTATAAAATTGGTAAGGAATTGATAGAAAGAGGAGCATATTATGTACATCATTGCAGGTTTGGGAAATCCCGGAAAACAATATGAGGGAACACGGCACAACATAGGCTTTCAGGTAATTGATGAACTGGCAGACAGGCATGGGATAAAGGTGCTGGAAAATAAATTCAAAGGTCTTATCGGAAAAGGAATCATTAACGGGGAAAAAGTAATTCTGGTAAAGCCCCTCACATACATGAATCTAAGCGGTGAGTGTATTGGTGAAATTGTGAATTACTTTAAAATAGACGAAGCATCCGAGCTTATTGTAGTGGCGGACGACATCAGTTTAGATGTGGGATTTATACGGATGCGCAAAAAAGGCAGTGCCGGAGGACATAACGGACTTAAAAATATTATTGCTCATTTAGGACATGAGAACTTTATCCGCATGAAAGTAGGTGTGGGAGATAAGCCGGAAGGCTATGATTTGGCAGATTATGTGTTAGGCCATTTTAATAAAGAAGAGAATGAGATTCTTGCTGACAGTAAAAAAAATGCGGTGCTTGCCATAGAAACCGTTATCAGTGATGGCATAGATAAGGCAATGAATTTGTATAATACAAAGAAGGAATGTAAGAGGAAAGCATGAGAACGTTACGGACACTATTATATGAATTAGGTGAATATGAACAGTTGCGATGCCTGCTGAAAAAGCCGGGAAAGACGGTGGCCCTGACGGGATGCGTGGAATCCCAGAAACTTCATATGATGGATGGACTTTCCGAAGGGTACAAGAACAGACTGATTGTAACATTTAGTGATCTTCGTGTAAAGGAAATTCAGGAAGATTACCGGTTTTATGACAGAAATGTCACAAGCTATCCGGCAAGGGATTTGATTTTCTATCAGGCAGATATACACAGTAATCAGTTGACGAAGGAGAGAATTAAATGTTTGCGCAGGATGCTGGAAGGAAAACCCTTTACGGTGGTAACGACATTCAGCAGCCTGATGTCTCCGCAAATTCCCTTTTCTGTATGGAAGGAAAGTATCATTTCCATTCATAAGAAGTCCGAGATAGATGAAAGGGAACTGGCAAAAAAACTGGTGGCTTTAGGTTATGAGAAAAATTATCAGGTAGAGGCACCGGGACAGTTCAGCATTCGCGGAGGTATTGTGGATGTGTTTGATTTGACGGAAGAAAACCCTTATCGTATTGAGCTTTGGGGCGATGAAATAGAATCAATCAGAAGCTTTGACATTTTGAGCCAACGCTCCATTGAAAAGCTGGAGAGTATCACAATTTATCCTGCCTGTGAAATGATTTTGTCAGAGGAACAATTAAAAAAGGGTATGGACAAAATTGAGAGGGAAGGAAAAGCTTTTGCAAAGAAGCTTCGCGAGGAGTTTAAAACAGAGGAAGCACATCGCATAGAGGTTTCCGTTCAGGAGTTAAAGGAAGAGGTTTTTGAGTTAAAAAATTTCGTAAACTTAGACAGCTATGTGCATTATTTTTATGAAGATACGGCTTCTTTTCTTGATTTATTTGACAGGGAAAACACGTGTGTTTTTGTTGATGAGCCGGCCAGAGTAAGTGAGCATGCCAAGGCGGTGGAACTGGAGTTCCGGGAGAGCATGATGCACCGTGTGGAAAAGGGGTATATACTTCCGGGACAGATGGAACTTTTGTATTCCGTAGAGGAAACCGCGGCAAAGCTGCAAACCCACAGAGTGGCAATGTTATCGGCACTTGATATGAAAAACCCGATTCTAAAGGCAGATAAAAAAGCGGACATTTCCGTTAAGAGTATTTCTTCTTATAATAATAGCTTTGAAGCACTTTTGCAGGATTTGAAACGTTACAGGAAGAATGGCTATCGGGTGCTTCTTTTGTCCGGTTCCAGAACAAGGGCGGCAAGACTTGCCCGGGATTTGTGTGAGCAGGAGCTTACGGCTTTTTATACGGAAGATCCGGACAGGGAAATTCAGCCGGGGGAGATTATGACTTACTACGGCAGAGTGATGAAAGGCTTTGAATATCCGCTGCTTAAGTTTGTGGTAATTTCCGAAAGTGATATTTTTGGTGCGGAAAAAAAGAAAAAAAAGAAGAAGAAAAAATATGAAGGCCGCAAGATTAATGATTTTGCGGAGCTTAAAATCGGCGATTATGTGGTGCATGAGAATCACGGTCTTGGCATTTACCGGGGAATTGAGAAGGTAGAAGTTGAGAAGGTTGTTAAGGACTACATTAAGATAGAATACCGCGGTGGCGGTAATCTTTATATTTTGGCGACAGGTCTTGATGTCATTCAGAAGTATGCTTCTGCCGATGCCAAGCCTCCTAAGCTGAATAAGCTGGGAACCCGGGAATGGGTAAAAACCAAGAGTAAGACGAAAGAGGCTGTTAATGAAGTGGCAAAGGATTTAGTAGAGCTTTATGCCATCAGACAGCAGACGGAAGGGTTCTCTTTTGGAAAAGATACGGTCTGGCAGAGAGAATTTGAAGAAATGTTTCCGTTTGAAGAGACAGAAGACCAGTTGGCAGCCATTGAAGCCACCAAAAGAGACATGGAAAGTACCAAAATCATGGACCGCCTTATTTGTGGGGATGTAGGCTATGGCAAGACGGAAATTGCCATTCGTGCGGCATTTAAAGCGGTGCAGGAGGGAAAACAGGTAGTGTACCTGGTACCTACAACGATTTTGGCACAGCAGCATTACAATACCTTTGTGCAGAGAATGAAAGATTTTCCGGTAAGAATCGACCTTTTGTCCCGTTTCAGGACATCTGCGGAGCAAAAAAAGACTGTGGAAGATCTGCACAAAGGACTGGTTGATATTGTGATTGGTACTCACAGGGTGCTTTCCAAGGATGTTGTGTTTAAGGATTTGGGGCTTCTTATTATAGATGAAGAGCAGCGTTTTGGTGTAGCTCACAAAGAGAAAATTAAGAAGATGAAGGAACAGGTGGATGTACTTACGCTTACTGCGACACCGATTCCCCGAACGCTTCATATGAGCTTAATCGGTATTCGTGATATGAGTGTCCTTGAGGAAGCACCGAATGACAGGCTCCCGATTCAGACTTATGTGATGGAATACAATGAAGAAATGGTAAGAGAGGCCATTGTAAGGGAACTTTCCAGAGACGGACAGGTATATTATGTATATAACCGTGTGAATAATATTGCAGATATTGCGGCAGGAATTCAGAAGCTGGTGCCCGAAGCAAATGTAGCGTTTGCCCACGGACAGATGCAGGAGAGAGAACTTGAAAAAATCATGTATGATTTTATTGGAGGAGAAATTGATGTGCTGGTTTCCACCACCATTATTGAGACGGGACTTGATATTTCAAATGTTAATACCATGATTATCCATGACTCTGACAATATGGGTCTTTCCCAGTTGTATCAGCTGAGAGGCCGTGTGGGCAGAAGCAACCGGACGGCCTATGCTTTCCTTATGTATAAGAGGGATAAGATGCTTAAGGAGGTTGCGGAGAAGAGACTGGCGGCTATCAAGGAGTTTACGGAGCTTGGCAGCGGTTTTAAAATCGCTATGAGAGACTTGGAAATCCGCGGTGCCGGAAATCTGCTTGGTGTCAGGCAGCATGGGCATATGCAGGCGGTGGGTTATGATTTATACTGTAAGATGCTGAATGAAGCGGTAAAAAATTTAAAAGGCATCAGTACAGCAGAGGATTTTAGTACTACGGTAGATTTGGATGTGGATGCATTTATTCCACCGGCTTATATCATGAACGAGGTACAAAAGCTTGATATTTACAAGCGGATTGCAGGTTTGGAAACACAGATGGAATGTGAGGATATGAAGGAAGAACTTTTGGACCGATTCGGGGAAATTCCTACAGCCGTACACAATCTGTTTAGGATATCCATGATCCGTGTCATGGCACACAAGCTATATATGACAGATATAAAGGGCAAGAACGGGGAAATCCAATTTGTATTGAAAGCGGATGCACAGATTCATGCAGAGCGTATTCCCGAGCTTGTAAAGAAACACGAAAAACTTACCTTTAATTACAAAATGATTAGCTTCGTTAAGCGTTATGCAAAGTGTGGTATGGTGGAAAGAGATGCACAGACGCTTCTTTCCCTTACGGAGGAACTTTTGCAGGATATGACGGAAATGCTTTTATAAAAAGTAAGCAGACGATAAAGGAACTTTTTTAGCCTTTACCGCCTGCTTTTTTATTTCCTAAAAATGGCTGTCATGTGGTGTTTGTTTTTTACATAAAACTTACATATAAAAACTTTTGCAAAAAATAAATTTTCCCTATACCCAAAAGAAGACAAATAGTGTAGAATAATGAACGAATAGGTTTTATACTACTACCCGGAGGGATAGGATAATGGACATTTTTAGTGTACTAACGTTAATAGGTGGGTTGGCACTGTTTCTTTACGGAATGAATGTGCTGGGAGACGGACTTAAAAAATTATCCGGCGGTAAGCTGGAAATTATTTTGGAGAAGCTTACTTCTACCAAGCTGAAAGCTGTTTTGCTGGGAGCAGGTGTAACAGCCATTATACAGTCTTCATCAGCAACGACGGTTATGGTGGTAGGTTTTGTGAATTCCGGGATTATGAACCTTTCCCGTTCCATAGGTGTTATTCTGGGTGCTAATGTGGGTACAACGATTACAGCATGGATTTTAAGTCTTGCGGAGATTAGTGGGACAAGCTTTTTTATGAAATTGTTAAAGCCTACATCATTTTCTCCGATTCTTGCAATTGTCGGTGTTTTCCTCATTATGCTGAGTAAAAAGGAAAAGCGCAGGGATATTGGAACCATACTGATAGGATTTGCGGTTCTTATGACGGGAATGGATACCATGTCAAATGCGGTAGAGCCATTGGCTGATATGCCGGAGTTTGCAAACATTCTTCTGATGTTCTCAAATCCTATACTGGGTATGTTGGCCGGACTTGTTTTCACGGCAATTATTCAGTCATCCTCTGCGTCTATCGGTATTTTGCAGGCACTTTGTATAACGGGTGCGGTAAGCTATGCGACAGCTATTCCGATTATTATGGGACAGAATATCGGAACCTGTGTGACAGCACTTTTATCGGCTGCCGGTTCAGGTAAAAATGCAAAGAGGACGGCACTTGTTCATTTGTATTACAATTTTATTATTGTTGGTGTTTTCATGGTAGGCTTCTATGCACTGGAATCGGTGTTTCCGTTTGCGTTTATGAGCGATACAATCAGTGCGGTAGGAGTTGCTGTATTTCATACCGTATTTAATGTTATTGCGGTGGTTGTTATGTTTCCCTTTACATTTGTACTGGAAAAGCTGGTTTATATGACCTTGCCGGAAACACAGGAAGAGTTAGAAACGCAGAAAAACAGGAAAGAAATTCAGCTTTTGGATCCCCGTTTTTTAAGCACGCCCGGATTTGCACTGGAACAGTGTAAAAATGCTGCCGTTGAGATGGTGGAGTATACAAAGGAAGCTTTATTTCTTGCAATCGGGTTGTTTGATAAATTTAATGAAAAAACAGCTGACAAGGTAATTGAACTGGAAAATATTGTCGACCATTATGATGATGAAGTCGGTTCTTATCTGGTAAAGTTGAGTAGTCGTGATTTAAAAGAAAAAGACAGTCAGCAGCTCTCTGTACTGCTACATTGCATTGGTGATTTTGAACGGATTGCAGATCATGCCATTAATATTATGGAAGCGGCAAGAACGGTGAACCGAAAGGATAAGTCTTTTTCCAAAAAAGCACAGGAAGAGCTTGCCGTTTATACGCAGGCAATTAAAGATATTGTAAATACGTCTGTTTTGGTATTCCAGGAAGAAGATTTGAAGCTGGCTACCATGATAGAGCCTATGGAAGAAGTAATTGATTATCTCAGCGAAGAAATTAAGAAACGACATTTAAAGAGACTTCGCAAAGGAAAATGTTCTATCGAGATGGGATTTGTTTTGTCCGATATTACCACCAATTATGAGAGAGTATCCGACCATTGTTCCAATATTGCTCTTGCCATGCTGCAGCTGAATGAAGATAATTTTGATACCCATGAATATCAGGAAAATATATCCGGAAAGGACAACCTGCTTTTCATGGCAGAAGTAAAACACTTAAAGGAACGTTATGAGCTTCCGTAAAATGTAGAGTATGGTGCCTTTGGAGGAAAACAGGTGGCAGTTATTTATGTCGTTGAAGATGATAAGAATATCAGGGGAAATATATTTTGCTGAAATTAGATGCGACGATTGCCGTAGAGAGTGAAAGCGGAAAGGGAACAGTAATTACAGTTACTTTCCCTGCAGTTAAGGGAGCAGTACATGGGTAAAAGATTAGATAAAGAATATTATCAACAGCCGGCTACCGTGCTGGCGCCTGATCTGATTGGTAAGCTGCTTTGCCGTAAGGCGGAAGGGAAAGTTATTCGCTGCAGAATTACGGAAACAGAGTGTTATTACAGTGAGAATGACACGGCATGTCATGCCAGTAAAGGAAAAACAGAGCGGACCAAAGTGTTGTATGCGCAAGGCGGTACGGCATATGTTTATTTATGTTATGGCATGCACTCCCTTTTTAATGTAGTAACCGGGGAAGCGGGCTTTCCGGAGGCGGTACTCATTCGTGGAGTGGAGGGCCATAACGGACCGGGTAAGTTAACAAAAGCCCTGCATATTGACAGAGCATTGAATGAAGAAAATATGATAACTTCTGAGGAACTCTGGATAGAAGATGACGGAGAAAAGCCTGCGTACTATACAGCAAAGAGAGTGGGGATTGATTATGCAGAGGAAAAAGACAAAAATATTCTGTGGCGATACATTATAAATGACGGGATATACAAACCCGTAAAATAGGGGAAATAACTGGATTTACGCGATAAGTAACAACTGTTCAGCGTAAATGGCATGTCTTATACTGTGAAAGAAAGAGGGGAAAACTTGAACAGAATGGAGACATGCAGATGGAGAAATATTTAGACACAAGGATAGAACAGTTCGTTTTTGAGATGATGCTGGATATGGGGATTCCGGCTCATCTGAAAGGTTATCGCTTTGTCAGGATGGCAGTAATGATGGCTATTGATGACATGAAGGTAGTAGGAAGTGTGACGAAACTGCTTTACCCGGAGATAGCAAAGCGTTATAATACAACTGACGGCAAAGTGGAGAGGGCGATTCGCAACGCCATAGAAATCTCATGGGAACGGGGCAACAGGATAACCTTTGAGAGAATGTTCGGGTATTGCATGGAAAGTGGTCAGGGACGCCCTACCAACAGTGAATTTATTGCTGCCATAGCAGATGCAGTGCAACAATATCTGGGAAAGGCAGTTTCATAAGGAAGGCAGGATTTTGCATATGGATAAACCGGCAATTTGTGGAGGGACACCTATACGCAATGAAAAAATTTTCTACGGACATCAGTATATTGATGAGGCAGATATTCGGGCTGTGACTGATGTGCTTAAGAGTGATTATCTGACTTGCGGACCGAAGATTGCTGAGGCAGAAAAAAAGTTATGTGAAGTTACCGGGGCAAAATATGCGGTGCTTTGCAGCAATGGTACGGCAGCACTTCATATGGCATGTCTTGCGGGAGGTGTTAAACAGGGAGATGAAGTGATTACTACTCCCATTACCTTTGCGGCTTCTGCCAATTGCGCTCTGTATTGTGGGGCAAAGCCGGTTTTTGCGGATATTAATGAAGAAACTTATAATATAGATCCGGCTAATGTAGAGGCTCTTACCAATGAGAGGACAAAAGCTGTAGTAGCAGTGGATTTTACGGGACAGTCTGTAGAGCTTGACAGGTTGCTGGCGCATTGCAGGAAGAATAATCTGGTACTGATTGAAGACGGCGCTCATGTGATCGGAACCTCCTATAATGGGAAAAAGAACGGTTCTATTGCGGATATGACGACCTTAAGCTTTCATCCGGTAAAAACCGTAACCAGTGGAGAAGGAGGAGCGGTACTTACTAATAGTGAAAAATATTATAAGAAGTTACTTTTATACAGAGCTCATGGTATTACCAGAGATGAAGAGCAGATGGAGCACAACCCGGACGGACCATGGTACTATGAACAGATTGAACTTGGTATGAACTATCGTATGACCGATATACAGGCGGCTTTGCTTATCAGCCAGCTTGATAAACTGCCGATGTTCAGTGCCAGAAGAAAAGAAATTGTGAAGACCTATGATGAGACGTTTTCACAGCTGCCACAGCTGTTTGTGCAAAAAGAGATTCCGCAGTCGGACACGACAAGGCATCTTTATATCTTAAGGATTCGTCCTGAAAAACTCAGTATTGACAGAAAACAATTTTTTGAGGCACTGGCAGCAGAAAATGTTTGCTGCAATGTGCATTATATCCCAACATACTACTTTCCGTACTATGAAGGACTTGGATACAAAAAAGGTATATGCCCCAAGGCAGAAAAATTATACAATGAAATCATCAGTTTGCCGTTATATTATTCCATGACGGACAAAGATGTGGCAGATGTAATTGCGGCAGTAAAGAGGATTGCAGAATATTTTCAGAAGTAATTATTTTACGAAAGATAACGGAAATGCAGAAATCCGGCTGTAGAGGAAGCTTATGAGATTAAGTATAATAGTACCTGTTTATAATATGGCATCAGATGACAAACTTGCATATTGTCTGAACAGTCTTGTCAATCAGACTATTACAGATTACGAGATTATTGCGGTAGACGATTGCTCGACAGATAATTCATTGGAGGTTTTGCGTGCTTATGAGAAGAAGTTTCCTGATAAATTCAAGGTGATTGCGTCGCCTGTGAACAAAAAACAGGGTGGAGCCAAAAATCTGGGACTTGAAATTGCTTCGGGAGAATGGATTGGCTTTATCGACAGTGATGACTGGGTGAAAAAGGATTTTTACGAAAGACTTCTTTTAAAGGCAGAGAAAACCGGAGCTGATATGGTGGGATGTGATTATCATCTGACAGATAGGCACAATATGGAAATAGGAACCGTGGTGGCTAATAATAAGCCGGAGCAGACAGGGATTTTGAACGAAGACAAGTATCGTTCCCTTATTTTGGACGGTGGAAGCTTAGTGGTTAAAATTTATAAGCGGCATATTATTTTTGATTATCCGAACCGTTTCCCGGAGGGGATTTTTTATGAAGATAATGCAATCAGTAATTCGTGGATGCTGAGGGCAAAGCATTTTGAATATATTGCGGAACCGCTGTATTACTATTATCAACATGATGCATCTACGGTGCATACCATTACCAAAGAACGTTGTGAGCACAGAATGGAAGCAGCACGGATTATGGTAAAGGAAGCAAAGGAATTTGACTTTTTTGATAAGTATTATCCTGAGATTGAGAGTAGCTTTACAACCCTGTTTTATGTGAATACTTTATTTTCTTATATGGCAGGTGCCGGCGGTAAAGAACTTAAGTTTGTAAAACGGCTGGGAAAGGAAATGAAAGAAACTTTCCCGGGATTTATGGAGAATAAATATTATAGGGAAAGAGTTCATGAGGAAGAGAGAAGGTTGATTTGCCTACACATGAAATCGACATTGTGCTTTATGATATATTATAAAGTGCTTTGGGGCTATCGTAATTTTAGAAAACGGTTGGCAGGTGAAAAGTTGTAATACAGGAAAAGGGGGCTGTCGCCCAGCTAAAAAAATCAGCTGGTGCGACAGCCCCTTTTTTGGCGTTACACTTGTAGAGCAGGGTTAAATTATGTATAATAAAAAAGTAGCAGTTCGGTAAAAATAAGTTCACTTAATCTTTTGTTAGTTTGAAACAGTGAGAAAGGCAGGGTAATGCATATGAAAAGAATCGGTATGCTGACAAGCGGCGGTGACTGTCAGGCATTGAATGCAGCTATGAGAGGTGTGGTTAAGTGCCTGGTAAATAGTGAAGAAACGGTAGAGATTTATGGCTTTCTTGATGGCTACAGGGGCTTGATTTACGGCAACTTCCGTATGCTTGTTGGAAGCGATTTTTCCGGAATTCTGACAAAGGGCGGTACGATTTTGGGAACTTCCAGAACCCCTTTTAAAACGATGAAAGACCCTGACGAAAACGGTATTGATAAAGTGGATGCTATGAAGCAGAACTATCATAAACTCCGCTTGGACTGCCTGGTGATTCTTGGAGGAAACGGTACGCATAAGACGGCGAATCTTCTCAGAGAGGAGGGACTTAATGTCATTACACTTCCTAAGACAATTGATAATGACCTTTGGGGAACGGACATGACTTTCGGTTTTCAAAGCGCGGTTAATATTGCCACTGATGCCATCGATTGTATTCATACGACAGCTTCGTCTCACAGCAGAACTTTTATAGTAGAAGTTATGGGACACAAGGTCGGATTCCTTACTTTAAATGCCGGTATGGCAGGCGGTGCCGATATTATTCTGATTCCGGAGATCCCTTATGATATTATCAAGGTAGTGGAAGCGATTGAAAGAAGAAACAGGAATGGCAGTAAATTTACCATTCTTGCTGTGGCAGAAGGTGCTATTTCCAAAGAAGACGCCAAATTATCCAAAAAAGAGTATAAAGAAAAAATGAAGAATTATAAATATCCTTCCGTATCTTATGAACTTGCGGACCGGATACAAAAAATGACAGGCGGTGAAGTCCGTGTCACTGTTCCCGGTCATACACAAAGGGGAGGAAGCCCATGTGCTTATGACAGAGTATTTGCAAGCCGACTCGGGGCAGAAGCAGGCAAACTGATTCTGGAAGGTGAATATGGTTTCATGGTAGGCTATAAGAACAGGGAAATCGTTAAGGTTCCCTTAGAGGAAGTGGCAGGCAAACTGAAAACGGTTTCACCTGATTCAGATATGATAAAAGAAGCAAAAATGCTGGGAATCAGTTTCGGAGATTAAAAATGTCATACACAGCTTTATACAGAAAATTTCGTCCGGCAACTTTTGAAGATGTAAAAGGACAGGACCATATAGTTACAACCTTAAAAAATCAAATAAAAGCAGAACGGATCGGACATGCGTATCTTTTTTGCGGAACAAGGGGAACCGGCAAGACATCGGTAGCTAAAATTTTTGCCAAATCCGTCAATTGCGAAAAACCTGTGGACGGAAGCCCTTGCGGTGAGTGTGCGGTATGCAGGGCTATCGCAGCGGGAGCAAGCATGAATGTAATTGAAATTGATGCAGCCTCCAACAATGGTGTGGATAATGTCCGCGAAATTGTGGATGAGGTTTCTTATTCTCCGGCAGAGGGTAAATACAAGGTTTATATTATTGATGAGGTTCATATGCTTTCGATAGGAGCATTTAATGCACTGTTGAAAACGCTCGAAGAACCTCCGTCATATGTAATTTTTATTTTGGCGACTACTGAGGTGCACAAAATACCGATTACCATTTTGTCCAGATGTCAGCGGTATGATTTCAAACGAATTACCATAGAAACCATTGCAGCCAGAATAAAAGAGTTGACAGATAAAGAGCAGGTTATGATTGAAGAACGTGCCATCCGTTACATTGCAAAGACGGCAGATGGCTCCATGCGTGATGCTTTAAGTTTGCTTGACCAGTGTATTGCATTTCATTTTGGACAGGAGCTTACTTACGATAAAGTGTTGGATGTGCTTGGCGCAGTGGATACGGAAGTGTTCAGCAGACTTCTTCGTGTGATTTTGCAGGGAGATGTATCCGGAGCTATCGGCGTTTTGGAAGAAATGGTCATACAGGGACGTGAGCTTACCCAGTTCGTGTCAGACTTTACGTGGTATCTGAGAAATCTTCTTTTGATTAAAGCAGCAGACGGGATAGAGGATGTGATAGATGTTTCATCTGAAAACCTTGCCCGCCTTAAAGAAGAGGCACAGATGGTGGATAGTGATGTTGTCATGCGCTATATCAGGATACTATCCGATCTTTCCGGGCAAATCCGTTATGCAGCTCAAAAACGTATTTTGATTGAAATGAATTTGATTAAATTGTGCCGGCCGGCTATGGAGACGGATATCCAATCGCTTGCAGATCGGATCAGACAGTTGGAGCAAAAGGCAGAACAGGGCATTCCTATGAACATAAGTCCTGACATGTTACAGAAAATGCAGACAGACATGGGCAGACAGGGAATGGCTGTCATGACGCAAAAACCGACAGTACCATTGCCGAAGGCTGTCTCAGAGGACATAAAAAAAGTAGTGTCAAAGTGGTCGGTGGCTGTTGCTGAAGCACCGAATCCGATGAAGACATACTTAAAAAGTGCATATCCAAGTCTCGGAAATGATGGGAATTTAATGATTGTAGTGCCGGATGGGTTGGCGTTTGACTATTTTAGGCAGGCAGGGCACAGGGAAGAACTGCAAAGGATTTTGTCGGAATATGCAGATAAGGAAATAGAAGTTCATATACAGGGAAGTGATCATGAGCGGAATCCGCAGGATACATTTCCTGATTTAACACGTCTGGTTTCTGAAAATATTAATATGGAAATAGAGGAAATAGAAACCGGGGAAGAACTTGAGGATGAATTTTAAATATTATTTTTTACTTGAAAGGGAAGGGTGCCTGATAGTAAAATAAAAAAATATCTATTATTTAAGAAGAGAAAGGAAGAGAATCATGGCAAAACATGGAGGATTTCCCGGCGGTATGCCCGGCAATATGAATAATTTAATGAAGCAGGCGCAGAGAATGCAGCGTCAGATGGAAGAAAGCCAGAAAGAATTGGAAACAAAGGAATTTACAGCAAAAGCAGGCGGTGGTGCGGTAGAAGTAACCGTGACCGGTAAGAAAGAAGTGACCAAAGTCAGGCTTTCAGAGGAAGCGGTAGACCCTGATGATATTGAAACATTAGAAGATCTGGTTATGGCGGCTGTTAATGAAGCACTTCGTATGGCAGAATCGGCAAGTGCTGATGCCATGAATAAAATGACAGGCGGTCTTTCCATGGGAGGAGGATTTCCCTTTTAATGGATTTATATAGCGGACATATTAACAAATTAATAGATGAACTTGCAGCCCTTCCGGGTATTGGCACAAAGTCTGCACAGAGATTGGCGTTTCATTTGATTAATATGCCAAAGGAGAGAGTAAACCGGCTGGCCGGGGCCATTATGGATGCGAAAGAGAATGTTCGTTATTGCAGGGAGTGTTTTACACTTACGGATAAAGAGATATGCCCTATCTGCGAAAATGCAAAGAGAGATCATCGGACTATTATGGTAGTGGAAAATTCGAGAGATTTGGCGGCATACGAAAAAACCGGCAGGTATGAAGGTGTTTATCATGTGCTTCACGGAGCTATTTCTCCCATGCTGGGGATAGGCCCCGGTGACATTAAGCTAAAAGAACTGATTAAGCGTCTTGAAGGTGATGTGGGAGAAGTGATTATAGCCACCAATTCCAGTCTGGAAGGCGAGACAACGGCAATGTATATAGGTAAGCTTATTAAACCGACCGGAATTCGGGTTACCAGAATTGCCAGTGGTGTGCCGGTGGGCGGTGATTTGGAATATATTGATGAAGTGACATTGCTTCGTGCTTTAGAAGGAAGAACGGAATTATAAATCTTGTAAGGAGAAACGAAATCGGATATGGCAGTGATTAAGGAATTCTTTGGAAGAACCCGGAGCGGGGAAGAAATTTGCAAATACTTTATATCCAACAGTAAAGGGATGAAAGCGGGAGTTATTAATTTTGGTGCAATTCTGGTAAATCTGTATGTGCCGGATAGAAATGGTGTTATGGCAGATGTGGTGCTTGGATATGATGACCTTGCCTCTTATTTTGTGAACGGTAATTTCTTTGGCGCTACAATCGGACCGAATGCAAACAGAATTGCAGGTGCCTCTTTCGAGCTTGAAGGAGAAAAATATCAGCTTAGCGCCAATGATGGCGAGAATAATCTGCATAGCCATTCTGAACTGGGATATCACAAGCGGGTATGGGATGTAACACAAGAAGCAAACAGCATCATTTTTTCGCTGGAAGATAAAGATGGTTCCATGGGGTTTCCGGGAAACAAAAAAATATATGTTACCTATACTGTGACAGAGGACAATGAATTGAAAATTCATTACCATGGAACGAGTGATAAAAATACGATTATTAATATGACTAATCATAGTTATTTTAATTTAGCAGGTCATAATGCGGGAAGTGTTTGTGAGCATAGGCTGCGCATATGTTCCTCTTTCTATACGCCCATACGCAAAGGAATGATTCCCGTAGGTGAAATAGCACCGGTAGAAGGGACACCGTTTGATTTTCGTACAGAAAAAAGAGTGGGTGATGAAATTGAAACGAAAAATATGCAGCTTGAGACGGCCGGCGGTTATGATCATAACTGGGTACTGAATTGGGACGGAGAAACTGTAAGAGAATTTGCAACTCTCAGGGAAGAGTCTTCAGGAAGAATTATGAAGGCATTTACCGATTTGCCGGGGGTACAATTTTATGCCGGTAACTTTATTGATTGTCAGGCCGGTAAAGAAAATGCAACTTATGATAAGCGAAGCGGTTTGTGTCTGGAGACACAGTATTATCCGGATGCGGTCAACAGACCGGACTTTCCGTCGGCAGTTTACGGACCGGACAGAGAATATCATTCGACGACCATATATCGTTTTATGGCAGAATAGATTTGGGAAGAAAAACGTCGATAACTCCAAGGATTTAAGGATAAAGTATGACATAATAAGCGCCCTTTCTTTGCTATACTGTAAAAAATGCAGGGAGGGCGCAGATTATTGAGAGAAAACGTGATGCAATTACCGTCTGTAGTCAGGCAAATAGGAAAGATTACAGGGGACGAGAGAGTTTACATAGAAGACTATGTCTATAGTTATCTGAAAAAACTGAAAAATGCAGACGATAGTTTGCCTGTAAGAGCGGCAGTGTATGGACGGACGTTTCGTAAAAATCATATCCGCTTTTATTTTATTTATGGTGCATCCTGTGAGAGAGAGGAATTGGAAAACGGAATGACACAGGAACAGATTGCCCGAAAGTATTTTCCGGATTATCGCTTGATAGGATATGTGAATTTATATTCCAAAGAAAACCTGCAGGGAGAAGGAGAAGGCTGTTATGTCTTTTATGAGACCAATGAGGCTATGCAGGATTATCTTCTTTATTGCCGGGAAAGACTTTCCGAAACAGAACCCTATGTAAAAAAAAGACGGAAAGCAAGCAGAAAAGTAGAGAAAATGCGGCAGGAACAGGATTTTTTTGTACTTATGAAAGAAGCGCTGCAAAAACTGATTATGGGCATTTTAGTTTTGGCAGCCGCTGTGGCGGCAAATTCCATCAATCATTATGACAGGATGTGTGAGTTCACAGTTATGGCGGTGAAGGCGGTACAGGAAGTTCCTTAGATGCTGAAAATAATGTACAAAGGATGTGGAGAAAAGTATATGTCTAATGTGCGGGATTATTTAAAAGAAAGAGAAAAAAGAAAAGAAAAGAAGCAGTCAGCCGGTTATAAAGAAAAAATCACCATACATAAACTGACGATTTTTTATCGGGTCAGTCTGGTTGTTGTGCTGGGGGTAGCGATTGTGGTGTGCCTGGCAGTGCAATGGGAAAATAAAGTGTTTACCGAAAGCATAAATGTTACTACCTCACCGATAACGATTGTGCAGAGTGCAACAGTTAAAAAACTGGGTGAAAATATTCTGCTGTATAGTAAAGACGGTGCCAGCTGCATCAATGGAAAAGGAGAGGCTCTTTGGAATCAGACCTTTGAGATGCAAAGTCCGATAGTTTCCGTATGTAAGGATGTGGCTGCACTGGGAGATTATAACGGAAGAACGATTTATGTGGTAAACAGTACAAGCAGGATGGGGACTGTCAACACAAATCTGCCTATCAGACAAATCAGTGTATCGCAAAACGGTGTGGTTGCGGCAGTGCTGGATGATTCTGATGTGACCCGAATCATGTTGTATGATGCAAATTCCGATACGGAAACATCGATTGTAGATATTAAAGCAACTATGGATAAGAGCGGATATCCTGTAAGTATTTCTCTTTCGCCTAACGGGAAGCTGCTTGCTATTTCTTATTTTTATGTAGATAGTGGTCATATGAAATCTACCGTGGCTTTTTTTAATTTTGGAGAAGTGGGACGGAATGAGAGTGATAATTATGTAAGTGGCTATGATTATGTTAATGTAGTTGTGCCTTATGTACAGTTTATGGATAATAACTCGGCTTTTGCAGTGGCTGATGACAGAATTGTATTTTTTGAAGGGTCGGAGAGACCTTCCAATATAGCATCAGGCTTGGTAAATGAAGAAATACAGAGTGTTTATTATAATGAAGAATATGTTGGTTTGGTCTTTCGGAATCAAACGGAAGAGTCTGTATACAGACTGGATGTATACAATGCTTCCGGTACAAAAGTAAATTCACAATTTTTTGATATTGAATATACGGATATTGTTTTTAACAAAGACTTGATTATTATTTATAATGATATGGATTGCTGTATTTGCAATGTAAAAGGTGTAGAAAAGTTTAGCGGAGAATTTGAGAAGCCGGTTTCGCTGCTGATTCCTACTTCGTCTGCTTATAAATATACAGTTATAACCAGCAGTTCCATTGATACCATGGAACTGAAATAAAGCAAATGATAAACGGACAATGGCATAGGAGTAAGCAGATGAATTATTATTATATGTCACTGATAGTAATTGCCTTGGTTTTTATCTGGAGAATGATGGCCGGGTTCAAAAGAGGGATGGTGCGGGAAGTAATTTCACTCATTGCAATGGCTGTAGCCGGAGCTTGTGTTACATTAATACTGGGAGCCATAGGGAATTATATGGATAAAGAAATTGCAGAGGTTCTGCAGATAATAACGGTCTTAACGGTTGTATGTCTGGTATATCGCCTGGCAAATGTGTTGCTTACATCATTGCAATTGATTGCCGGACTGCCGATAGTGAAGGGACTTGACAAAATCCTGGGAGTAGTAATAGGCTTTGCGGAAGCGGGTATTATAGTTGCCATGGCAATTCATGTTTTAAAAGAATGGGGCTTATCAGTTCTGCGTTGATGCTTTTTAAAGAGATAATGACAGTCATTTCCCAAATGTCTCAAATAAATGTCTCAAATAAATGTGAATATACGTTGACAGTAAATTTGATTTGATGTTATAATGAAAACCCACCGTCTGAAGGTGGTGCGAAGGGAAAGCAGTAAAAAGTTTTCAAAAAAAGTAAAAAAAGGTCTTGACAGTAAG
>CAYWHY010000031.1:0-3794 GCA_964458255.1 uncultured Lachnospiraceae bacterium
AACATGAAACCGGTTTTTATTGTAAATGGATTTTTGGAAAGCGGAAAAACAGAGTTTATCCGTTATACACTGGCACAGCCTTATTTTCAGGTAAGTGGAAAGACGTTGCTTATTGTCTGTGAAGAAGGCGAGGAAGAATATGATGATGTACTTCTTAAAAAAAGCAAAACCATTATGGAAGTAATTGAGGATGAGGAAGATTTCACCCCCTCTTATTTGCTTGAGTTAGAAAAGAAGTATAAGCCGGAGCGAATTGTTATCGAATATAACGGAATGTGGAATTATAAAGAAATGAAGCTGCCGTTCAACTGGAAAATCGAACAGCAGATTACTACAATTGATGCATCTACATTTCCTATGTATTTTACAAACATGAAGTCGCTTTTGGCAGAAATGATACGAAAGTCTGAAATGATTATTTTTAATCGTTGCGATGGCATTCCGAATTTAGGCTCTTATAAAAGAAACATAAAAACAATGAATCAGCAAGCAGATATTATTTTTGAGGACTCACAGGGAGAAGTAAATCAGATTTTTGAAGAGGACCTTCCTTATAATCTGAATGACCCCATTATTACACTGGATAATGAAGGCTATGGTATCTGGTATCTGGATTCACTTGATAATCTTGACAGATATATCGGCAAGACTATTCAGTTCACGGCAATGGTATTAAAACCGGAGGAATTCCCCAAAGGTTATTTTGTGCCGGGACGTATGGCAATGACATGCTGTGCAGATGATATGGCGTTCCTCGGATTTGCCTGTGAATATGACAAAGCAGACACGCTTACCAATAAGCAGTGGGTAAAGGTTACTGTGAAGGTGGCTAAGGAATATTTTGTTGATTATAAGGGAGAGGGACCGGTACTGAAAGCAATCCGTGTGGAACAAACAAAAGCGCCTAAGGATGAAGTGATTCGTTTTATGTAATTGATAAGGAAGTGGTACTATGCAGCATTATACGATGATACAATGGTTGTTTTTCTTTTATTTTTATTGTTTCTTTGGATGGGTATTTGAATCAACGTATGTGTCAATAAAGAAAAAAAAGCCGGTAAACAGAGGTTTTATGAGAGGACCGTTTCTACCCATTTACGGCAGCGGCGCGATTATGATGCTGGTAGTCTCCATGCCTTTTAGGGAACATATATTTCTGACATACATAGCAGGCTGCATCGGTGCCACAGCATTAGAACTTTTTACCGGTATGACAATGGAAGCACTTTTTAAAGTCAGATATTGGGACTATTCTAAACAGAGGTATAATTATAAGGGATATATTTGTCTGCAGACAACAATTGTATGGGGGCTTTTTACCATTTTTATGACAGGATTTCTGCATAAGAGAGTGGAAAATATCGTACTTTCTGTTCCGGATACGATTGTTGCGGTGGTAACTGTAATGATATCTGTTTGGATTTTGATAGATTGTACATTGTCTGTAAAAGCGGCACTGGAGCTTCGCGATATCCTTATCGGATTGGAAAAGGCACGTGGGGAAATGGAGAGAATCCAGAAACGCCTGGATATGTTGATAACTGCTGTGGATGACAAAATTGAGACAAGAAAGCAGGAAAGAGAAATCCGTACAGAAGAACTGATAAATAATCTGGAAGTAAGATTTGAACGTGTGAAAGAGCGTATCAAGACAGAGCCGGGGCAGTTCGTGGAAGATGTGAGAGAAGAAATTATTGAACTTCGTGGCAGATTTATGGCAGAAAAGGAATTTCGCGTTCGCTCATCAAGAATTAAAGAGCTTTATAACAGAAATATATTTAAGAGAAATCCCAGTATGCATTCGACAAGATTTAATGATGTTTTGCAGGAACTGAAAAAGGCTGTAGAAGAATATAAGAAAAAATAAAAAAGGGTATTGACTAATTGCGATATAAATGTTATCATATCATTCGTGGCGTGTGTCGCACAAACTTAAGCGGAAGTGTCGGAACTGGCAGACGAGCAAGACTAAGGATCTTGTGGTGGTTACACCGTGTGGGTTCAAGTCCCATCTTCCGCAGTTGTCTAAAGTGGTGGAAACCTTATAAAAGCAAGTTTTCCACTCTTTTTTTGTTTTCAAAAGTTGTTCCCAAATGTTCCCAAGTTGTTCCCAACCTATTTTATAGCGATTTTATGGTATTTTGCCTATACTACCAAGGAACTTTCCATTCTTGAAAGTCTTGTGTCTTCTTCTTTGGTGCTAAACAAATAATGGTTAATCAATGTCTTTTCATCAGTATGCCCCATTAATAAAGCAACTTCACTCAAATCCATATGACCATTGTTGATAAGCAAAGAAGCAAAAGTTTTTCTTGCCTTATACAAGTGGTTGTTATCAAGCAACGTGTGATGCAATTGATCTGTTTGCAACGAACGTGAATGTGAAAAATAGTGTTCGCAGACCGGAAAACGGAGAAACAGTTTTACAGCCTAGTATGATCGAGAATAGTAACATTTTTATAATCGTACAAGATGAGAAACTAGAGCTTTATGCGCCGTTGATGAATATTGTTGTTTCACAGTTCATGCAGTATATAAGTAGCCGTATTACAACAAAAGAATCAAAAAAGATTTTGTTAGCGTCAGATGAGTATGCCAGTTTGTACATTGACAGCGGAATGATACTTGAAGCGACACGCAAGTACAGAAAACGACTGTGAAGATTGATGATACTAACGCGGAACTTGGCTGATCTGACAATTTTGTATGGCGCGGAAGTCACACGGGCGTTGATCGGCAATTTTGACAACAAAGTTTTGCACGGAGGTATTGGTGATTGGGAAAGTTTGGAAACTTTCGCAAAACTTATCGGCTATCGAGATACCAAAAAGCGTAGCGTTTCCCGTTCTTCAGCGGGTATGAGCAGGACGGAATCGGATGACAAGGAGTTTATTATTGAGCCTGCAGAACTTGATCGGCTTGGCGATAAGGCGGTGCTGATTTCAGGCGAGGGATATTTCATTTTAGACAAGAACTTTTATTTTAAGAAATAGTTCTGTAAGCACGCAGAACGCCCCAAAACGGGGCACTTTGTTGTGTGACAAATTATTCATGATTGTATAAAAACGCCTTAAAACGCCTTACAGAACGTTACTAAAAAATGAGCCCGGTAAGAGAAAAAAAAGAGACGTAGAAAATACTTTTTTGTGTGTTTTTTCCTTTTACAAGGCAAAATATTTGTACTATAATAGAAAACCAAAGGGGAAACTGCAGATGCAGTACCGAAAAAAGTAAAAGGAGTAAAAAACGTATGAAAACGAAAAATGTATTGAAAAAGTTTCTTGGGGGGGGGTTAGCATTAGTTATGGCTCTCGGCATCTTCGCAGGAACGGGAATGGAAGTTAGGGCGGAAGAAACATGGAGTATTGTATCATATACGTTGCCGGGAACGTTTGACGCAGCATTACAAGACTGTGAAACCGTTGGAGACGATGAGTATAACAAAATTATTAAGCCGTTTATAGAAAAAAATAAGTCTTGTGTGGTCATGTTTAAAAATAATAATTTCGGTCATATATTGGCGGCTTTTTATGATAATGATCACGGTGAGGTATTAATCGATGATACTGACAAGATTTCCGATTTAAAAAAACTTCAACCCCAATATGCTATATATATATTGAAGAAAAGCACCACTTCCGGCAGCGGTTCGGGATCAGAGTCATCAACGTCAACAGATTCTAATACCCCCTATGTTCCTCACACCCACTCCTACTCTTGGGTAACAGTGCAGGACGCGAACGCCGGGCAGGACGGAATCGAGGAGTACAGATGCTCATGCGGTGACGTGCAGG
>CAYWHY010000031.1:3894-20965 GCA_964458255.1 uncultured Lachnospiraceae bacterium
ACGATTTTGCAACTCATTTTCACTTTATTTTTCACATATTTCTATTGTAGAAGTTCCAAAACTTTTCATTTATGGAAACGATTTGAGAATAACGAAAAATCAAGGAATATGTTGGTATCAAAACAGATATCCAAAAGTAGAAAAGGAGAAATGCTTATGATTGACGGTTACGCACGTGTGAGCACAAGAGGGCAATTGAAGGATGGAAACAGTATTGAAGCACAGGAGTAGGCATTAAAAGAACATGGTGCAGAGAAAAATTTTTCTGATGCATTTTTTGACTATTTCGGTCCGTGATGAAGAATTAAGACACGATCCTGCGAAGATGCTCCAACTCGCCAAAGAATATATCCCTTTAGTAATGCGTCGTGAAGCTTTAAGCACTCATTTGTAATTCCCGGGAATGAGAACATTCCGTCGTGTACGGGGCGAATAGGTGATTTGAGAAAATCAAACGTACACCTACATGGCATAAGCTGTGTAGAAAGCAGGTAAGAAAATGAATGAAATTAGATTTTAAAGGTGTGGATATAGAGGATATGCTGCGGCTGTGGATGTTTTGGTAGATGTAGGTGTATTGACTAAAGCAAAGTTAGAGAAATGGAGATTTGGGAAAATTCCATATCTGGAGGTTGCCTGTAGCTGCAATCTGCGACAGTTAAACTTAATATTAAAAGAGATGCGTGTATATTCTGAAAAGTCAGGTTATAAGCCTTCGTTTTGCTACTATAAAAGGTGGGGAATGAAGAAGAAAAACGGGCAGGGGAAGAAGCCTGTTATACAATTGCGATTCAGTAAAAGTGGAAATGCATCGCTGGAAAAAACATATGCAACACATTATGTAAAAAAGGAATTTTTTTCAAAAAAAGAAGAAAAAATCTTTTGTGAGGAAACAGAAAATTTCACAGAATGATAATTAGGATTGACGCATTTATGGTTTGTGGTATAATTTAATTAAAGTCCGTAAAAAATAGAAAAATACGGATTTTAATTAAAAGAGGTGATTGGATGATATACACATACAAAGAATGTATAGAAAAATACAAAACCAATTATGAAATCAGGAAACTTCTTGCAAATGGTTCCTTAGTAAGAGTCCGCAGGGGCGTATATTCTGACAATGACCATGAAGCGGAGCTTGCGATAATTAGTAAGGCGCATCCGGAAGCTGTGTTTACACTGAATAGTGCCTTTTATTATCATGGACTTACAGATACAATTCCAAGAAGTTATTATCTGCTTACGGATAAGAATTATACCAAAATTAAAGACAAAAGGATTACTCAGTTCTTTGATAATAACGACAGTCTTGAAATTGGTGTAGAGACAAAAGTTTATAATGGTACGGAAATCCGTATTTTTAACCGGGAACGCATGATGGTTGAATTGATTCGTAATAAAAGTAAGTTCTCGTTCGATTATTACAAGGAGATTATAGCTAATTACAGAAAACTGATTTATGAGTTGGATATACAGGCAGTTCAGGAATATGCGTGTCAGCTTCCGAAAACAAGGCTTGTTTTAGATACGTTACAGCTGGAGGTGTTTTGATGAATTTATCTGATATGGTTAGAAAAATGCAGGAATTAGGTTATGAAACGGATGATGCAGAAGCAAGGGTGTGTCAGGATATTGTTTAAAAGGCGATATCAAAAAGCACTTTATCCAGAAATGTAACAATTAAGGGTGGAGTCGTAATGAGGAGCATAACGAATAATATCCGTAGGGCAACGCAGGATATGGATATAGACTTTATCCGATATTCCCTCTCAGATGAGTCGGTCGATAATTTTGTTGCAAAACTGAATTCTATTGAAGGGATTACAATAACAAGAGTCGGGAGAATTGAAGAATTAAGCCAACAGGATTATAAAGGGAAACGAGTGAATGTGCATATTAAAGATACTCATGGAAATCTGATAGAAAGTAAGATTGACCTGGGTGTACATAAGCACATGGAAATTGAGCGGGAAGAGTATTGTTTCGACATTGCTTTTGATGATGACTATGATATGTATTACCAGTGTAGCAGGACTTCAGGAAACAAAGCAGAAAGACAGATCGTTTTTTGAGATGTATTATGCATCCAATAAAACCATATATGCGAAGTTTTGTGGAAACCTTAATGAACTCAGATTATTTATTGCAGGGAAACTTAACGGTGGAATGACCAATGTTTTTGAAGAGAGTTACTGCGATGAGGAAAGTCTTGATGTATTAAGCAGATTAGGGATTTCTACAGACAGAAGTATGACTGTAAAATCAAAATACGCTATAGTATATGCTCAGTGTGTGTCAGACGATACTTGCATAGATGTTGCAAAAACAGCCTTAAATTGCCTTTAAACGCGTCACTAAAAAATGAGCCTGGTAAGAAAAAACAAACTTTTTTTTCTTTTACAAGGCAGAAAATTTGTATTATAATAAAAAACGAAAGAGAAACTGCAGACGCCTATTTGAAGAAAGACGAAAGGAGATAAATACTTATGCAGGCATCAGAAAAAAACAAAAGTAAATACCTGTGTAAGCTTGGTTATCTGGCGTTTTTTTTCAGCGGAATCAGTGCCATATCCAGTGGAATTATTGTGAGTATTCTTCAGGAAAAATATGGTTTTTCTTATGGTATTACAGGAACGATGCTCTCGGTTATGAGCGTGGGAAATATGATGGCATCTTTTGCTGCAGGTATTCTGCCCGGTAAAATAGGTACCGGAAACACGGCACTTATTTTGTGTAGCGGTTATTTTCTGGGATATATGCTAATGGCATTTACCGGAGCAGTGTATGTTGTGATAGTTGCTTTTTTTATGGTGGGACTGGCTAAGGGCTGTACCATCAATAATTGTACCATTTTGGTGGGAGATAATAGTGAGGACCGGACCAAAGGCATGAGTCTTATGCATGGTTGTTATGCCTTCGGGGCTCTTTTGTGTCCTTTTCTGGTAAGCTTTTTGCTTGCTTTGGATATGCGTTTGCCCATGATGGGGGTGGCTTTGACAGGGCTTTTGCTATGGTTTACTTTTGGGGCGGCAGGACTTCCCGGCAAACCGGAGAAAGCAGACGGACAGAAACAGAAGCTGGATTTTGCATTTTTAAAAGATAAGAAATTTTGGATTCTCACCGGTCTGCTTTTCTGTCAGAATGCAGCAGAAACCGGTGTGACGGGATGGCTTGTAACCTTTTATAAAGATATGGGGATTCTTTCGGGAGCTTTTTCTAATTACACAGTGACGGTTATGTGGGGAGCTACTCTCATTGCCAGACTGCTTATTGCCTTTGTATTCCCGGTAAAAAATACCTTCCGTACGCTGACTCTTATGGGAGCGGGCTGTACGGTATTTTATGGAATTTTAGTCATGATGAACCGTCCTTTGGGAGCGGTATTGCTATTGTTTGCCTTTGCCTTTTCCATGGCAGGGGTCAACCCCATTACCGTAGCCGGTGCAGGCAAGGCCATGAATGCCACCAGCCTGGGCGTAATGCTTCCTGTGGCAGGTATCGGAGCCATCCTTATGCCCTGGTTGATTGGAATTGTGGCAGAACATGTGAGTTTATCTGTGGGAATGCTTTGCAATCTTGTACCCTGTGTGGGAATTATGGTGTTGGCTTTTTGGATGACGCGGATGGCCAAACAATGAGGGAGAAGGATGGTAGTGTATGAAAAAGAAATTTTTAAAACAGTATGGGATTATTTTTCTGATGATTATGATCAGTATGACATTGGCTGCATGTACTACAGCTTCAAAGACAACGGAAAAAAAGGAAACAGCTTCTTCAGTGCCCGCCACATCAGAGGAATCGTCGCCGTTGGAAAAAAAACAATATGAAATCGGCGCAGAAGATATGGATGCACTTTGCGGAATGTGGATTCTGGTGGCTTATGAAAACGAAAACGGTTATTATATGGTTGGAGATGAAGCAGATTCACTGGATTCCCGAATCTGTATATATCGTGAAGAAGACAGAATCTATGCGGATTATCATTATTCACAATACTATACGGAGGATATCAATGGCATGACAGTGATATCCGCTGAAAATCATGACTTAAGTGCAATGTCAGGGGAAAACCCTGATGTGATATTTCAGAACCGATGGGATGAAACAATAACGCGCACGGCTGCACTGGTGGGGGAAAATGAACTTTTATACTGTGAAAAGTATACAGATACGGAGGATGGATACACGGTACGCTACACCTATTTAAGGGAAGACTCTGAGGAACTGGCAAATGCCGATGAACTGCGGTATAGTGAGACGGTAACCGTGGCGACGGTAGAGGAACTGGCAAGGGCTATTAAGAGCAGAACAAAAATCATTCTGAAAGAAGGAGTTTACAATTTTTCAGAACTAAATTTTAATGAGGAAGAAGCCTTCAATCTTCATGTGGAAGATGAGGGAGTGTATGATATGGGTAGGGAATATGCGATAACAGATGTATCGGACCTTTGTCTCGAGGCGGAAGAAGGAGCAGAGGTAACAATTCTCACGGAAAATCCGTATGCAGCAGTTCTGAACTTTTATTCATGCAGAAATATTGTGTTACGTGGTCTGACATGCGGACATCAGGTAGAACCGGGGCTTTGCGGCGGAAGTGTTATTTGTGCTTGTGACAGTGAAAATCTTGCAATTGATAACTGCTATTTATACGGAAGCGGTACTTATGGAGTAGAGATGTATAATGTCTGTGAGCTTATGGTATCGGACACGGAAATCTATGATTGTACTTACGGCCTTGTTTTTCTGTCTATGGTATCATATGCGGAGTTCAGGGAATGCCGCTTGTATGACAGCCGGGAGTTTTCCATGTTTGAGATTTCTGATTGCTTTAGTATTCTTTTTGACTCATGTGAGGTAAGTGGAAATGTATCGGATGCAGATTACAGCAGCTTTATCAATAATAGGGAGTCTTATGGCATTACCTTCCGTGACTGCAGCTTTCATGGGAATACGTATGATTATTTTGTAAACGAAGTGGGTGAGGATGAATACGGTGAAGCAGTTTCTTTTGAAAACTGTACCGAGGATGGAAGAAATCTGTAGATTCAGAAGTTTTATGAAAAAAAGATAATTTTACCTAAACTTAAGTTGCAAGGATTTGCCCAAAATGGTAAAATAACCTTGTATACCGGATAAGGGTTACGAAAATTGTTTTGTGATGCGATGAGGGAAATTATGAAGAGGGACAAGTTTACCGGTTTATTGTATTATGATGATTTTAAAGAAGCGGCACCGGAAATGATACGAAAGACAACAGGACAGTGTATGCTTATTTCCATGAATATAAGCAATTTTAAATATGTAAACAGTGTATATGGTTATGAAAAGGGCGACAGACTGTTAGCAGCCGTTGCCAGATACTTTTTCGTGGAAACACCAAATTGTCTGCTTGCAAGCAGGATACATTCCGATCGGTTTGTGGCACTGGTCCGACTTGAGGATGAATTGCCGGCGAAGCATATGATAGAGCATTTCAATCAGAAATGTAAGAAGTTTATTGAGCAGATTGAACATGATTATCCGATGGCGGTATTTAAAATTCACAGCGGCGCTTATCTGATTAAGGATGTGAATGAGAATATTTCAGAAAGTCTGGATAAGGCTGAAGTTGCCCGACGTAATATAGGAAGCGATTGTGCCACCACAATGTGCCTTTTTTCGGAAGAACTTGAAAAACGTGCCAGAATGGAAAACGGGATTATTCCCTTATTTGAACGTGCATTGGTAGAGGATTCCATTTTGGTGTATCTGCAGCCCAAAATTGATATTGACAGTGGTAAAATTGTTGGGGCAGAGGCATTGGCACGTTTGGTGGATGAAGAAGGCAAGGTAATTCCGCCTAACATGTTTATTCCTGTACTGGAAAAATATGGATTGGTGATACAGCTTGATATGTATGTGACCAGAAAAGTCTTTCGGCTGTTAAATACATGGCAGGCAAGAGGAATGAAGCTGATTCCTGTTAGTCTTAACCTGTCACGCGTTGATTTTAAAAAGAGAGAAGAATTCAGAAAAAGCATGGAACAGATGGAACCGCTTCTTGTTCCGAAGGAGTATGTGGAATTTGAAGTAACGGAAACAGTATTTTTTGAAGATGTTTCCATGATTGCAAGTCATGTCAGGGGACTTAGGGAAGAAGGCTTCCGAATCAGTATGGATGATTTCGGAACAGGCTTCAGCTCACTTAATACACTGGGTATGTTACCGCTAGACGGTATCAAGTTTGATCGGGGATTTGTGCAAAATAGCATTAGTACCCGTAAAGGACTGGAAATTATGGCAGGTCTTTTCAGTATTTTTGATAAACTTGATTTGGATGTGATTTGCGAAGGTGTGGAAACAACTGAGGAGGAACAAATTGTCCGAGCCTGCGGATGCAGGAAGGTACAGGGATATCTGTATGATAAACCGATGCCCGTTTCAGATTTTGAGAATAAGTATTTACAAAAGCATGTATCTGTGATTTAAAAAACGGCACTTTTAGGAGTGCCGTTTTTTTTTGTGCAAAAGAGCAGAAATTGTAAAAAAGGAGTTGACAAACACAAGGGGGAGTCATATACTTTGAATGTCAAATAGTTTGAAAGGCAAATAATTTGATGTTCAAATATTTTTAGAAATGAAAAGGAGAAAAGAAAAATGTTAGAAAAGATAGCAGAAATTATCAGGGATCAGTTAAACACGGGAGATGCAGAAATTACGGCAACAACAAGATTTAAAGAAGATTTAGAAGCAGACTCTTTAGATTTGTTTGAACTTGTTATGGCATTAGAAGAAGAATACGGAGTAGAAATCGATTCCGGCGATTTGGAAAGCATTACTACAGTAGGCACTGTTATGGAATATTTGAAAGAAAAAGGCGTGGAGGCATAAAAACTCTATGGAAACAAAGATTACAAAACTGCTTGGAATTAAGTATCCCATTATGCAGGGGGGAATGGCATGGGTAGCGGAGCATCAGCTGGCAGCAGCTGTGTCAAATGCAGGCGGACTTGGAATTATCGGAGCTGCCAGTGCACCGGCAGAAATCGTAAGAGAAGAAATCAGAAAAGTAAAAGTACTGACAGATAAGCCCTTTGGCGTCAATGTTATGTTGATGAATCCCAATGCACAGGAAGTTGCCAGAGTGATAATGGAAGAAGGCGTTAAGGTTGTGACAACCGGAGCCGGTAATCCGGCAAAGTATATGGATGCATGGAAGGCAGCCGGTGTGAAAGTAATTCCCGTGGTAGCAAGTGTTGCTATGGCCAAAATGATGGAACGTGCCGGTGCAGATGCAGTTGTTGCGGAAGGAACGGAATCCGGCGGGCATATCGGTTCGTCCACTACCATGACATTAGTACCGCAGGTAGCAGATGCGGTAAGTGTTCCTGTTGTTGCAGCCGGTGGTATCGCAGACGGAAGAGGATTTGCGGCAGCAATGATGCTTGGTGCGCAAGCAGTGCAGATGGGAACCAGATTTGTGGTGGCAAAGGAATCCATTGTACATGCCAATTACAAAGAACAGGTGATGAAAGCAAAAGATATTGATTCTGTTGTGACAGGTAACAGCACAGGACATCCGGTTCGTCAGATTCGTAACAGGATGACAAAAGAGTATCTGAGACTGGAAAAAGAAGGAGCTACCTTAGATGAACTTGAGAATCTGACGTTAGGTGCCTTAAGAAAAGCGGTAATTGATGGTGACGTAGTGAATGGTACATTGATGGCAGGTCAGATTGCCGGGATGGTAAGCAAAGAGCAGACTTGTCAGGAAATGATGGAAGAAATTATGGAACAGGCTGAGGCACTTCTTAGTAAATAAGAAGGTCCTAATCTTTGAGAAAGGCATGGTTTATTCATATGAGCAAAATTGCATTCGTGTTTCCGGGACAGGGATCACAGTACATGGGAATGGGAAAAGAATTCTACGGAAATTTTAAGACAGCGAAAGAAATATTCCATCAGGCAAGTGCTGTAACAGGACTTGATATTCCCACACTTTGTTTTAAGGAGAACGAAGAGCTTCATCAGACAAAATATACACAGATTGCCATGGTTGCTACGGAAGTCGCAATTATGAAGGTGCTTGAAGAAAAGGGAGTTAAGCCGGCAGTTGCAGCAGGTTTGAGTTTAGGCGAATATGCAGCAATCGTTGCGACCGGTGCCATGAAGCCGGAGGATGCTTTCAAGGTGGTCAAAATGAGAGGTGCCTTTATGCAGGAAGCGGTACCAGCAGGTGGTGGTATGGCGGCTGTTTTGGGACTGGAGTATCCTGTTATCGAGGAGGTCCTTTCCAAGGTAGAGGGTATTGTTTCCATTGCTAATTATAATTGCCCCGGACAGATTGTTATTACAGGATGGGAGGATGCAATTGCCCGTGCTATGGCACCTCTTAAGGAAGCCGGTGCAAGAAGAGTGCTCCCTTTAAAGGTAAGCGGTCCTTTTCACAGTGAATTGTTAGTTGAGGCAGGTAAAAAGCTTGAGGGAGTATTAAACGATGTGAACCTATCCGATTTGAAAATTCCTTATATCGCAAACCTTACAGCGGATTATGTAAAAGAGGCATCTCAGGTTAAGCCGCTTTTGGTAAAACAGGTTTCTTCTCCGGTACGTTTTCAGCAGACGATAGAACTTATGATAGCTGACGGAGTAGATACGTTTGTAGAAATCGGTCCCGGCAAAACGGTTTCCGGCTTTGTTCGCAAAGTCAGTTCTGATGTAAGAGTGATGAATGTAGACAAATACGAAGACCTCGGAAAATGTTTGGAGGAATTAAAAAATGCTTGAGAATAAAGTGGCTTTAGTAACCGGTGCCGGTAGGGGAATAGGAAGAGAAATTGCACTTACGCTTGCGGCGAAAGGTGCAACTGTTGTTGTAAATTATCAGGGTTCAAAAGAAAAAGCGGAAGAAGTGGTAGCGCTGATTCGTGAAAATGGTGGTGCGGCAGAAAGTTTTGGCTGCGATATATCGGATTTTGAGCAATGTGGAAATATGATAAAGAATGTGATACGGAAATACGGTCATTTGGATATTCTGGTAAACAATGCGGGAATTACCAGAGACGGTCTTTTAATGAAGATGAGTGAAGAAGATTTTGCGAGAGTAATAGACGTGAATCTGAAAGGGGCTTTTCATACCATTCGTCACGCGTCACGTTATTTCTTGAAGCAGAAGGGCGGAAGTATAATCAACATTTCTTCCGTATCAGGTGTTGCGGGAAACGCAGGTCAGGCAAATTACAGTGCGGCAAAAGCAGGTATGATTGGTCTTACAAGGAGTGTGGCAAAGGAACTTGGCAGCAGAGGAATTACGGTAAATGCAGTAGCACCCGGCTTTATCGAAACAGATATGACCGATGCCATGCCTGAAAAAGCAAAAGAAGCAGTAAAGAGCCGGATTGCAATGGGACGCATAGGAACACCGGCAGATATCGCAGGTGTGGTGGCATTCCTTGCATCTGAGGAGGCATCCTATATTACGGGACAGGTAATTTCAGTGGACGGCGGCATGGTGTTTTAAGTCGAAGGGAAGGAAGGCTTGGAAAATATGAGTAGAAGAGTAGTGGTAACGGGGATGGGAGCAATCACTCCCGTTGGATTAAAGGTAGAAGACTTTTGGCAGTCACTGAAAGAGGGCAGGCATGGTTTTGGACCGATTACGCGCTTTGACAGCAGTGAATATAAGGCCCATATAGCTGCAGAGGTAAAAGGATTTGAAGGGAAAAATTATATGGACTTCAAAGCTGCAAAGCGTATGGAACTTTTTTGTCAGTATGCGGTAGCGGCAGCAGGTGAGGCGATAAAAGACGCAGACCTTTTAATGGAGAAAGAAGATCCTTACAGAGTAGGCTGTGCGGTAGGTTCCGGTATCGGAAGTCTGAATACTGTGGAAAGAGAGTATGATAAGCTGGTAAACAGAGGACCGGGAAAAGTAAATCCACTCATGGTACCTTTGATGATTTCCAATATGGCAGCAGGTAACGTATCCATTCAGTATGGATTGAAAGGAAAGAGTATTAATGTAGTAACAGCTTGTGCTACAGGAACAAATTCTATCGGAGAAGCGTTCCGTACGATTCAGTACGGTGATGCTGATGTGATGGTGGCAGGGGGGACGGAAAGCTCCATTACTCCTATTGCAGTGGCAGGTTTCTGTGCACTTACCGCATTATCTTCTGTAGATGATCCTGATAAGTGTTCCCTTCCGTTTGACAAAAATCGAAGTGGTTTTGTTATGGGGGAAGGAGCAGGTGTTGTAATTCTTGAAGAACTGACACATGCGAAGAAACGCGGTGCCCATATTTATGCGGAAGTAATCGGATACGGATGCAGCAGTGATGCATATCATATTACTTCTCCGGCTGAAGACGGACAGGGGGCAGCATGTGCCATGCTTTCGGCTGTTAAGGATGGCGGAATTTCACCTGAAGACATTACTTATATCAATGCGCATGGAACGGCTACGCATCACAATGATCTTTTTGAGACAAGAGCTATTAAACTTGCGTTTGGTGAACATGCAAAGGACATCCGTATTAACTCAACCAAGTCCATGACAGGTCATTTGCTCGGTGCGGCAGGTGCGGTGGAATTTGTGGCATGTGTAAAGCAGATGGAAGAAAGCTATATCCACAAAACGGTGGGATATGAAACGCCGGACGAAGAGATTGACCTTGATTATTGTAAAGAAGCATATCAGGAGGAAGTGCCTTATGCACTTAGCAATTCTCTCGGATTCGGCGGACACAATGCAAGTATCCTGATTAAGAAATACAGTGAGTAATATACATTTTTTGATGGAAAGGTAAGGTGCGGTATGTCATTCATGACAGCGAAAGAAATTATGGAAATCATTCCGCATAGACAGCCGTTTATGCTGATTGATACGATAGAAGAAATGGAACCCGGTGTTCGGGCAGTTGCGAAAAAATGTGTATCATATAATGAACCGTTTTTTCAGGGTCATTTTCCGACAGAACCGGTTATGCCCGGCGTACTGATTGTGGAAGCACTGGCACAGACAGGGGCCGTAGCTATTTTGAGCCTGAAGGAAAACAAAGGAAAAACAGCATATTTTGCGTCTGTTAATTCAGCTAAGTTTAAGAAAAAAGTAGTTCCGGGTGATGTGCTTATGCTGGAAACGGAAATTATTAAAGTGAAAGGGCCGATGGGAATCGGAAAGGCAACAGCAACTGTTGACGGGGAAATAGCGGTACAGGCAGAACTTACCTTTGCCGTCTCATAGAAGAAGGGTTAGATATGACAGGATTATTTCGTAAAAGCCGGTATATTCCGATAAAAGGTATGGAACAACCGGAAAGAGAAAAAAAAGAAAAAGCACAAAAGCAGGGGGAGGATATCATTGTATGTCCGAACTGTGGAAAAGAAATAAGTAAAAGTGATGCAGTCAGAAATTTATATGTTTGTACAGCGTGCGGAAGTTATTTCCGCGTAAGGACAAGAAACAGAATCCGTATGGTTTGTGACAGGGATAGTTTTGAGCCGTGGTTTGAGGAGCTTGCAGTCAGTAATCCTCTTGACTTTCCCGGATATGAGGAAAAGCTCTCGGCAGTGAAAGAAAAAACCGGCCTTCATGAAGGTGTAACTGTGGGAAAGGGAAAAATTTACGGTGAAGATGTTTGTATGGGTGTTTGTGATGCCAGATTCCTTATGGGAAGTATGGGGCATGTGGTAGGTGAAAAAATTGCACTTATGGTAGAACGTGCCACAGAGGAAAAGCTGCCTGTTGTTATTTTCTGTTGTTCGGGTGGAGCAAGGATGCAGGAAGGCATCATTTCCCTGATGCAGATGGCGAAGACTTCAGCAGCTTTAAAGAAGCATTCTGAGGCAGGACTTCTTTATGTGCCGGTGCTTACGGATCCGACAACCGGTGGTGTGACAGCAAGTTTTGCCATGCTTGGTGATATTATTTTGGCAGAGCCCGGAGCATTAATCGGTTTTGCCGGACCGAGAGTGATTGAGCAGACCATCGGACAGAAGCTTCCCGAGGGTTTTCAGAGAGCAGAGTTTTTAGTGGAACATGGTATGGTGGATGCCATTGTAGAAAGAAAAGATTTAAAGAAAACATTACATCAGATTCTAAAGAATCACAGAATTTCTTTGAAAAATAAAAACTTCAGCAGTTTTACGCAGGAACCTGAAATTTTCAGACCATCTGAATTGTCTAAAGAATGTATGGCAAAAGCAGGCTTTCAGACACCATGGCAGAAGGTAAAGAAAGCAAGAAGCATAAAAAGACCTGCCATGCTTACTTATGTCGATTTCATATTTGATGATTTTATCGAATTTCACGGAGACAGGGTATTTGGCGATGACAAGGCTGTGATTGGCGGTATTGCGTCTCTTTACGGACAGCCGGTTACTGTAATCGGTGTTCAGAAGGGAAATGATGTGAAAGAATGTGCCCTTAGAAATTATGGTATGACTTCACCGGAAGGATATCGTAAAGCACTTCGACTTATGAAACAGGCGGAGAAATTTAATCGTCCGATTATCTGTTTTGTAAATACCGCAGGTGCCTATCCGGGGATGGAAGCAGAAGAACGCGGACAGGGAGAGGCAATAGCAAGGAATCTTTTTGAAATGTCAGGACTAAAGGTACCTGTACTTTCTGTTATTATCGGTGAAGGGGGAAGCGGCGGTGCCCTTGGACTTTCGGTAGCTAATGAAGTATGGATGCTTGAAAATTCCACTTATTCCATACTGTCGCCGGAGGGATTTGCGTCGATTCTCTGGAAAGACGGAAAGCGTGCCGAAGAAGCTGCCTGTGTGATGGGAATGACAGCCGAGGATTTGGTGAAGCTTGAGGTGATTGAACGGATTATCCCTGAATTTGGCGGTGCAGAAGCTTCTACAGTGGCTGATATTGCAGGCTTTATGAAGGGAAAAATGGTTACATTCTTAAGAAAATTCGACGGAATGGACGGTGCAGCCATTGCAGGTGACAGGTATAAGCGCTTTAGAAAATATTAAGCAGAAATCAGATGCATTAATGGACAATGTAAATGGGAGGATATGAAAGAAATGGGAGGAGTTGTTATGACGACAAGAATTATAGGAACCGGAAGCTGTCTTCCGGCCCGTTTGGTAAGTAATTCTGAACTTGAAAAAATCATGGATACGTCAGATGAATGGATTAAGAGCCGTACCGGTATCGGACAAAGATATATTGCTGTAGAAGAAACAACAACTTCCATGGCAGTAGAAGCAGCTAAAAGAGCGCTTGAGAATGCAAAAGTAACAGCAGAAGAATTGGATTTGATTATTGTGGGAAGTGTCTCGGCAGACCGTCATTTTCCATCGGCCGCCTGTGAGGTGCAAAGTGCGTTAGGGGCGGTAAATGCAGTGGCATTTGATATTAATGCAGCCTGTTCGGGATTTCTTTTCGGTCTTGGAATTTCCAATGCTTATTTTGCGGCAGGAACATTTAAAAAGGCACTTATTATAGGTGCGGAAACGTTATCTAAGATGATGGATTGGAATGACAGAAGTACCTGTGTTTTGTTTGGTGACGGAGCAGGTGCGGCAATTGTTGAGAGTGCTGAAGAGGGAATCATCAGCATGGTACAGCACTCTGACGGAGCAAGAGGCGATGTGCTTTCCTGTTATGGCAGACCACTTAACAATCCCTTCGTTACCGGAGATAAGACGATTGATTATACCTCCATGAACGGACAGGAAGTATATAAATTTGCTGTCCGCACAGTGCCGGAAGCTATTTTGCAGGTATTGGAAGAAGGAAAGGTAAGCTCTGATGAAGTAAAATTTTTTGTGCTTCATCAGGCCAATTTGCGTATCATAGAATCAGTAGCCGCAAGACTTTCACAATCCATGAAAAAATTTCCCACAAATCTTCAAAAGTGTGGTAATATTTCAGCAGGAAGTGTTCCGATTTTGCTGGATGAAATGAACCGGAAAGGAATGCTTGAAAAAGGTGATAAAATAGTTCTGGCCGGTTTTGGTGCGGGTCTGACATGGGGAGCCGCCCTGCTGAGCTGGTAGAAAGGCGTAAAATAGTATGAATTTGGATCAAACGTTGAATACGTTGCTGGTATCTTTGTTTAATGATGTTATGGATATAGAAGAGAAATCTCTGATTACGGAGGAGTTTAAGGATATTACGGTAAACGATATGCATGTAATAGAGTCAATCGGCATAGAAAAACCGCAGCCAAGCTCTGCCGTAGCCAGACGCCTTGATGTTACGATGGGGACTTTAACGAAGTCGGTTGATGGTCTTTCGGATAAAGGGTATGTATATCGGACGAGAAGCACGCAGGATAAAAGAGTAGTACTTTTGTCTTTGACGGAAAAGGGTGTAAAAGCGTATCATCACCATGCTGCTTTTCACAGCAATATGATTCGTGCGGTAATAGCACAGCTGAATGAAGAAGAGAGAGAAATTCTGACGAGAACCTTAGAGGACCTTATGAAATATTTAAGGAACCTGTAAGGTTCTTTTTTACACTTTTTATAGTCAGAAAATGAGATTTAAAAAAGGATTTTAAAAAAAAATGCAGAATATTATTATTAGAAACTTTATGAAAAGCAGATACGGCAGGAGCAGAAGATGAATATCCGTGAGAATCTGGAACATCTTGAAAAAGAATATTTAAGTCCATATGCGGCACACAGTGTGGATTCCAAGGGACGTTTGCGGCCGGAAGAGCAGTGCGATATAAGACCTGTTTATCAGAGGGACAGAGACAGAATTCTTCACTCAAAGTCGTTCCGAAGGTTAAAGGATAAAACCCAGGTGTTTTTGGCACCGGAGGGGGATCATTACAGAACGCGTCTGACACATACACTGGAGGTTTCCCAAAATGCCAGAACCATCGCCAAGGCACTTCGTATGAATGAGGATTTGGTGGAGGCGATTGCACTTGGTCATGATTTGGGGCATACACCCTTTGGACATGCGGGAGAGAGAGCTCTTCATGCAGTTTGTCCGTACGGATTTTCACATAGTGACCAGAGTGTACGTATTGTGGATTTGCTGGAAAAGGGCGGACAGGGATTAAATCTGACTTTTGAGGTAAGAGATGGAATCCTTAATCATCAGACTGACGGAATGCCGTGCACATTGGAAGGAAAGATTGTCAGATTATCTGACAAGATTGCTTATGTGCACCATGATATGGACGATGCCATACGGGCAGGTCTCCTTACGGAAAAAGATGTGCCGAAGGAGATTTGTGAAGTAATCGGATACACAACCGGTGAGAGGCTGGATCATTTCATTCATGATATTGTTACAACCAGTTATGGTAAAGATGATATCATGATGTCACAGCCGGTGGCAGATGCTATGAAAAAATTACGAAAGTTTATGTTTGAACGTGTTTATCAGAATAAAGAGGCAAAAAGCGAAGAAGGAAAAGCAGAAATGCTGGTACAGACGCTGTACAGCTATTATCGTCATCATTTGGAGCTTTTGTCGGATGACTGGATTCACTTAATAAAAAGAGGAGAGCCGGAACAAAAGGTAGTATGTGATTACATAGCAGCCATGACAGACCGGTTCGCTATTGCAAAATATGAAGAAATTTATATTCCTAAATCATGGCAGTTGTAAGGCAGGAAAGGCAGATTATGTTTTATCCGGATGACTTGGTAGAAGAAGTACGTATGAAAAATGATATAGTGGATGTGATTTCCGGATATGTGAAAATTCGGAAGAAAGGCAGCAGTTATTTTGGATTGTGTCCTTTTCACAATGAAAAGTCCCCTTCTTTTTCTGTATCGCCGGGCAGGCAGATGTATTACTGCTTTGGTTGCGGAGCAGGTGGAAACGTGTTTACCTTTGTGATGGAATATGAGAATTATTCCTTCCCGGAGGCAATAAAATTTTTGGCACAGAAAGCAGGAGTTTCTTTGCCGGAAGCAGAATATTCGCAGGAGATGCGTCAAAAGGAAAGCAAACGAAGTAAGCTTCTTGAGATAAACAAAGAAGCAGCAAAGTACTTCTTTTACCAGCTTCGAAGTGAAAGAGGAAAAGGCGGTTACAGTTACCTTCAAAAGAGACAGCTCTCGGATGAAACTATTAAAAAATTCGGTCTTGGTTTTGCTAATGTTACAAGTAACGATTTGGTGAAATATCTTAAGGATAAGGGATATGAGGACGAGCTTATCCGGGAAGCCGGACTGGCAGGCTTTGATGAAAAGTATGGCATGCATGATAAATTCTGGAACAGAGTTATGTTTCCCATACAGGATATCAATCACAGGGTGATTGGGTTCGGCGGAAGAGTGATGGGAGATGCCAGGCCAAAGTACCTAAACTCTCCGGAAACCCTGATATTTGATAAGAGCCGTAATCTATATGGGCTGAATTATGCCAGAACCTCACGAAAAAATAACATGATTCTCTGTGAGGGGTATATGGATGTGATCGCCATGCATCAGGCAGGTTTTACACAGGCTGTAGCATCTTTGGGAACTGCGTTTACACAGGGACAGGCGTCGTTACTTAAGCGTTATGTGCAGGAGGTTATTTTGGCCTATGACAGTGACGGAGCAGGTGTGACTGCGGCACTTCGGGCAATCAGCATTTTGAAAGAAGCAGGACTTACCGGTAAGGTACTCAATTTGGAACCGTATAAGGATCCTGATGAATTCATTAAAAATAGAGGGACAGAAGCCTTTGAAGAACGGATTAAAACAGCAGAAAACAGCTTTTTCTTTGAAATCCGTATGCTGCAAAGGGATTATGATTTGCAGGACCCTGAATCAAAAACAAAGTTTTACAGAGAAATTGCAGGAAAGCTTTGTGGCTTTTCGGAGGAAGTGGAGAGAGATAATTATATACAGGCGGTGGCTGATAAATATGGAATCGCTGTACAGAACTTAAAGAAACTGGTACTGTCTTATGCAACACAGACAGGATTTGCACAGCCTGCCAAGCAACCTAAATCCGGTATTCAAAAGAAAAATACACCGGAAGAAAACCGTAAGAAATCACAAAGACTGCTTTTGACATGGCTTGTAGAGGAGCCGTCTTTGTACTCTAAAATAAAAAAATATATTTCCACGGATGATTTTACCGAGGATTTATATAAAAAAGTGGCTGAAA
>CAYWHY010000032.1:0-20956 GCA_964458255.1 uncultured Lachnospiraceae bacterium
TCCACTTTTATTCTTCAAAAAGTCTCCGTTTCCGCTCAATCATTTCGTCGATTTTCTCTATATAGAGAGCCACATCCTTCACATTATCGCACCTTTCAATGCGTCCGTCCGGGAACACACGCTTAGTAACCGTTCCGGCACCACAGGCTACGATCGTCTGTTTCTCTTCCATAATCAGAATGTTATATAGTCCGAACTTACCTTCCTTAGCATAGCCCACGTTTTCAAAATTGCCGGACATGTTTTTCTGCCTGTACAGATAATAAGGTAAAAGGCCAAGCTCCTTCGCACCTTTTGCCGCAATTTCCATGGTTTTATCCGTATTGTTTAATGCCGTGATACCATGTTCTTCTATCCACTGATGAAGTTTTGATGCCCTCTTTATTGCAAGGGAATGTACCGTCAGCGAATCCGGTGCCAGCTTTTTTACTTCCTCTATGGTAGACGTTACCTCTTCTTCCCCTTCGCCCGGAAGACCCAAAATCAAATCCATATTAATATTGTCAAATCCGATTTCTCTGGCAAGCAAAAATGCTTTCTTTACCTGTTCTACGGTGTGACATCTTCCAATTAACTTTAAGGTTTCATCCTGCATGGTCTGAGGATTGACAGAAATTCTCGTAACTCCCCATTTTTTTAAAACCTCTAACTTTTCCTTTGTAATGCTGTCAGCTCGGCCTGCCTCTACCGTAAACTCTTTTACATGAGAGAAATCCAGTTTTTCTTTCAGTCTGTCAATCAGCCGGTCCAGTTCTTCCGCCTCCAACGTAGTAGGCGTTCCGCCCCCGATATAAACCGTATCTAAAATCTTGTCCTTATAAATTTCCGCCGTAAAATCAATTTCTTTTTCCAACGCGGTCAGATAGTCATCCATTTTCTTCTTCCATGACACAATCGGATAAGAGGTAAACGAACAATAAAGGCAGGTAGTCGGACAAAACGGAATCCCGATATATAAACTGTAACCATCCTTATAATGAAGTGTGGAAAGCAATTCTTTTTCTCTTTTAGCAATTTCTATTGACAGGTTTCCTTTTTCTTCGCTGACAAAATAGGTATCCTGCATAAAGCTAAGAATTTCTTCTTCCTCCTTGCCTTCTTCCAAAAGAGTCATTGGAATTTTGGTCGGGCGAATTCCTGTTAAAGTTCCCCACGGAAGCTCTTTTCCCGTATGCTTTGCTAAAGCTGTATAAATCAGCTGTTTCAAGCGGTTCTTTATCTCTGTCCGTTCCATTTTGGGTGTAATTTCTACCTTCCACCCGTGAAACTCAGATTTATTCTTCTCTTCACCCACTGCCACTAATCCCAAAAGAATAGCATCATCCTCAAAGGTAAGACTCAAATCAGGTAAGCTTTCCGAAGAGCTGTACTGTTTTTCGCCTTCTGCAAAAACCTTTACATCACACTCAGGATAAAATGCCTTTACCAATGAATGAATGTCATATTCAAAACCGGCTTTATTCATTATTACTGCAATTAATTTCTCTTCCATGTTCTTTCCCTTTTTCTTTTTTGTTCTTTTACCAAAAACATCGACTGCCGAATCTTTTCGACAATCGATGTCTTTTTTGAACCTCGAATCATTTATTGTTATTGTTTTGTTATTGTTTTCTTATTCTTTTATTTATTCCACGGTTACTACCTTTGCAAGGTTTCTCGGTTTATCTACATCCAATCCCTTATCTGCCGATACATAATATGCAATCAGCTGAAGGACGACAGATGCCGGCATAACCATAAATTCATCCGCCATTACAGGAAGTCTGAAAATACGATTCCAGATTTTTTCCTGTTCTAAGCGTTCATCTCCTTTAATCAGCAAAATAACCTTGGCACCTCTTGATTGTACTTCTTTAATGTTGGAAAGTTCCTTACTTTTAAGTTTATCCTGTGTTACCACCGCAATTACCGGCGTTTCTTCCGTAATCAGTGCAATGGTTCCGTGCTTTAATTCCCCGGACGCATATGCTTCCGAATGGATATAGGATACTTCCTTTAGTTTCAAAGAACCCTCTAATAAAATGGCGTAATCCAAACCTCTGCCTATCATAAATACATCTCTGGCATTTAGCATTGTTCCGGCAATATAGTGAATCTCCTGTTTTCTGGCAAGCACTTCATCCATCACTTCCGGTATTCGCATCAACTCTTTCATATAAGCATCCAGTTTTTCATCATCCCAAAGTCCTCTTGCCACTGCCATCCTTGCTGTGAGAAGATACAATACAGCCAACTGGGTGGTATAAGCCTTGGTACTTGCTACCGCAATCTCCGGACCTGCACAGGTATAAATTACGTGTTCACTTGCTCTTGCAATAGAAGCTCCTTTTACATTGACAATGGAAATACTGGGAGAACCACATTTTCTTGCAAATTTAAGTGCTTCTAAGGTATCAATTGTCTCACCCGACTGGGAAATGGCAATCACTAATGTATCCTTATCTACCACAGGATCATTATACATAAACTCGGAAGCCATAACTACATCTACATGAATGCCGATTAAAGCCTGAATCAGACTCTTTCCTACCAGTCCGGCATGCATTGCCGTACCACAGGCAATCACACAGATTCTTTTACAATCTGCCAAAGTGCTGTCTTTAATCCCCTCTGCCGCAAAATCAGGTTTACCGTCTTTAATTCTGGGCATTATGGTATCCTTAATCACCTGCGGCTGTTCCATGATTTCTTTTTCCATGTAAAAAGGATAGCCACCTTTATCACTGCGGCTCACATCCCAATCCACGGTAAGCCAGTCAATTCTTGCCTTGTCACCGGATAAGTCAAACATTTCAATACCGTCTTTTGAAAGACACACCACATGAAACTCAGGTACAACAAAATACTGCGTTGTGAAGGGCACGATAGCTGCCACATCAGAAGAAAGAATTGCTCCATCCTCAATACTTGCTGCCACAATAGGGCTTACATTACGCACTGCGAAAATTTTGCCCGGTATATCATCAAACAGAATTGCCAGTGCAAAAGTTCCTTTTAATTTCCATACCGTCTTACGAATCGCCGCATAAGGGTCACCGTCATAAAAGCGTGCAAGAACCGCTGCTATCACTTCACTGTCTGTCTGAGAACATAACTTATTCTCAAGCCCATACTTTTCAATCAGTTCACGATAATTTTCAATAATTCCGTTATGGATAATAGTTACCTTACCAAAACGATGCGGATGGGCATTTTCATCGCATACACCACCGTGAGTTGCCCATCTGGTATGACCGATACCACAGGTTCCTGTTACATCCGTTTCTTTACAAAGTTCTCTTAAATCCTTCACTCTTCCGGCACACTTTGCAAGCTTGGGATTGCCGCCTCTTTCATCAGACAATGCAATACCTGCACTGTCATAACCACGGTATTCCAAAAGCTCTAACGCATCTAACAGGATTTCACCTGCCTCTTTTTTTCCTGTATATCCTATAATTCCACACATATATTATTTTCCTCATCTTTCTATATTCTGCCGCACTTCTGCACTTCTGCACTTCTGCACATCTGCTTCTATCCTATGCCTTTGCCTGGTAAATCAGTTCAGAAGTTTAGCTTTGTTCCTCTTTTTTCTTCCGTTATATCGTATTTGTTTTGCAGTTACCCGCATATTTGCCGATATATCTCGCACCGGAAGGATACGGAAGGGCATCCGCCGAATTTTCGATAACCCTCCACCTCGTCGTCCTTTCAAATGGCATTCCATTAAAGGCTCATGGCGCTAAGATGAAGAAAACAATAACTGTCAGTCATTTCACTGATATAAAATTATCAAGGTTCACGAAGACATTATACACAATAGGGTCTTCCTTGTAAAGTTGTGCTTATTCGTAACTTACAAACTCACCATATTCCTCCCAGATGTTGCAGACCCATGTTTTTCCCTGGTTGAAAATAATTTCTTCTCCATTTTCATCATAGAATTTTGCCGGTGTAGCATCACCGTCATATCTCTTCCATGTGCCTTTAATCACTTTGCCACCTGTAAATACAATCGCTTCCCCTTCACCGTGAACGCCAAATGCCAGATAATCATGGTCATCCCTTACTTCTCCGTGACAATACTGGAATACTACGTTAGATACGGCAAGCTGGCTGCCGTCAATTTCATCAACCTGTTCTTTCCCTTCCTGATAACGATAATAAAGATTGTCATCTTTATGGTATTCAAAATAAGGATTGTATGCACCATAACCTCCCTTGTTGCCTTCCTGTCCACCGGGGTAAATCATGGTAGCATTCTTTTCATCTGTATAATGATCCTGTGCCACTACGCCCTCTGCCGCAAAAGTAAAAGGAGGGACATATGCCTCATCATATTCCCATTCATACTCTAAACGCTCCGCTGCTTCTAACATACCGTCAATAAACAAATAGCCTGTAAATTCAAGTGCATAGCCCGGACGACTTACTCTGTCAAAAGCTTCATGTGCCGGATGATAAATACCTTCTACCGCTGCACTGATATTCTGCACAGTATCTCTGTTAATCAATTCTTCTACATAAGGTCGTGCAAGTCCCCAGTTACAATAGATAGCCTGATATCCCATAGCCTGATATACAAAGTAATCACGGCTGCTTCGCACAGGTCCGATTCTGTCCAAATCATCAAAATCCTCTACCACTGCCATTAATCGGGTAATTCTTCCCTCTACCGGTGCTTCATAAATGATGCTTGCCTTGGAAAGTCCATACTGCGGCATTGCCGGTGTATTATTCGGAATCATAACAGCAATGGGTCTTCTTGTTACAACACTTTCATCCTTCCATTCACCTGTCAGATAACTTTGCATCTGACCATTTACCACTTCTCTTTCTGCTATAACCGGAAAACCTTCAGGCGTAGGCGTCGGTGTGGGGGTCTGTGTTGCTTCGGGCATGGCCGATGCCATATTCTGCGCATTCTGTTCTTCATCTTTACTATTTCCACATCCTGCAAGTAATGTAACTGCCATCATGGATACGGCAAGTCCTAACAATATTTTTCTTTTCATCTGTAATCCTTTCTGATTCTGTATTCTTTATGCCTGTCGGCTATTCCCTGCTTATTTATAAGAAGGGATTATTTACTTTTTCATATCCGATAGTGGTACTGTCACCATGTCCCGGATATACGTTTACATCCTCCGGTAAAACCATCAGTTTTTCTTTGATGGAACGTACCAATGTACTCATACTGCCTGTCGGAAAATCGGTTCTTCCCACAGACTCCTGAAATAAAGTATCCCCACTTATAAGTACCTTATCCTTTTCAAAATAATAGCAGCAGCTTCCACCCGTATGTCCCGGCGTAGCAATCACTTTAAAAGTAATGCCGGCAAGTGTTACCTGTTCACCGTCTTTTAACAAAACATCCGGTTCTATACTGCACTCTCTTCCTGCCGCTGCAGAAATATTCATGGACGCGTTCATACAGAGTTCTTTCTCACTTTCACAGGCATATACCTTTGCACCGGAAAGCTCTTGCAAACGTTCCACACCCCATATATGATCAAAATGACCATGTGTCAATAAAATTGCAGCAACGGAAAATCCTTTTGCTTTGAGCCCTTCATAAATATAATCGCCTCTGTCGGCAGGGTCAAAAAACAAAACTTCCGGCTTTCCTTCTTCATATACAAAATAGCAATTTGTCTGACATGTTCCAAGTGTAATTTTGCCAATTTTTAAATCCGCCATCTTTACGCTCCTTTCTGTCATACCGTATGATATCAACCGGTAGTTCTTTCTATATCAATAATACTGTCAATGCTTCTTAGTTTGTCTATAATACGGGTAAGCTCCTCCCTGCTGCTGATTTCAAACGACGTAAACAATGTTGCATACCCCTGCTTGTTAATTCTCGTATTCAGTGAAAGAATATCAATATTCTTTTCTGTGAGTGTTTTGGTAATATCTGCCAAAAGTCCGTTTCGATTATTGGCAAAAATTTTGATTTCCGTCAAATACCTTTCACCATGCATTTCATCAGGACTGCCTTCCCACTCTGCATCAATTAATCTCTCTCTCTCTATTTCCGGCAGATTAATCACATTCACACAATCTGTCCGATGAATAGAAACCCCGCGGCCTCTTGTCACAAAACCAACAATTTCATCTCCCGGTACCGGAGAGCAGCACTTGGAGAAGCGTACTGCCAAATCATGAATTCCTTTTACTACAATGCCACTTTTGGATTTCATATGTGCCGGTTTTGCATTCTGGGCATTGTCTGCCACTGCCGCAAGTACCTGCTCATTGGTAAGAACCGTCTTATGCTCCTTGTCATAAAGCTCTAGCATTTTATTAATAATCTGACCTTCTTTAAGTCCTCCGTGTCCTAAAGCCGCCAGTACCGCATCCCAATCCCTAAATCCATATTTTCGCATAATAGGATTCATATATTCCGGTTTCATTAAATCCGGAAGATTAATTGCCTTGGCACGACAATAATTAGAAAGGAGCTCTTTTCCCTTTACAATATTTTCTTCCTTAAACTCATTTTTAAACCACTGATTAATTTTATTTTTTGCCTGTGTACTCTTCACAACACCAAGCCAGTCCCGACTTGGTCCTTTGGAATTCTGTGAAGTCAGAATTTCTATTCTGTCGCCGTTTTTTATTTCATAATCAATGGTCACAAGCTTTTCATTCACTCTGGCACCAATCATTTTGTTACCGACTGCACTGTGAATACTGTACGCAAAGTCAATCGGTGTCGAACCTGCAGGAAGGTTTTTCACTTCTCCGGTAGGTGTAAAACAATATACACTGTCAGAAAACAAATCCAAATCGCTTTTTAACAAATTCATAAACTCTTTATTATCTGACATATCACGCTGCCATTCCAAAATCTGGCGAAGCCATGTCAGTTTTTCTTCTTCGGAAGTTTCGACCTTTTTCCCATCGGAAGCTTCTTTATATTTCCAGTGTGCGGCAATACCGTATTCTGCTGCCTTATGCATCTCATAAGTTCTGATCTGTATTTCAAAAGGCTGTCCGCTGCTGCCAATCAAGGTTGTATGAAGAGACTGATACATATTTTCCTTCGGCATGGCAATATAATCCTTGAAACGACCCGGAATGGGTTTATACATTTCATGAATCACACCAAGTGCCGCATAGCAGTCTTTTACTGAATCCACAATAATACGTACCGCAAACAAATCATAAATCTGGTCAATGGTCTTATTCTGATTTATCATCTTTCTATAAATACTGAAAAAGTGCTTGATTCGTCCGTCAATTTTCGCTTTAATGCCGGCATTATGAATATGCTCACTGACCTCATCCACAATGCTCTGAATATACTTTTCACGAACACTCTTACGTATTGCAATCTTGTCAACCAGATCATAATACGCTTCCGGCTCTAAATATTTTAAAGATAAATCATCCAGCTCTACCTTGATTTTGGAAATACCCAGTCTCTGTGCTATGGGTGCATAAATATCCATAGTCTCCCTTGCAATTCTCTGCTGGCTTTCCGGTTTCTGATACTTTAACGTACGCATGTTATGCAGTCTGTCTGCCAGTTTAATCAAAATCACACGAATGTCCTTTGCCATGGCAAGAAACATCTTACGGAGATTTTCCGCCTGCATTTCCAGTCTGTCCGGTTTGTCACCGCTACTGGTAAGCTGCAATTGCTGCAACTTGGTAACACCATCTACCAAAAGTGCCACTTCATCACCAAACTGTACACGGATTTCCTCTTCCGTCATAATGGTATCTTCCACTACATCATGCAAAAGTCCCGCTGCAATGGTTTCTTTATCCATTTCCAAATCTGCCAGAATAATGGCAACATAAAGGGGATGAATAATGTAAGGCTCACCCGATTTTCTCACCTGTTCCTTATGAGCAAGCGATGCCACATGATAAGCCTTTTCAATTAAGGAAATATCATCAGAAGGGTGATATTTTTTCACACGGATGATTAAGTCCCTGTATAGCTGCTCGGGGCTTTGAAATTCCTGTATTGTTTCAATTCTGCCATCATCAATGACAACTTCTTTTCTTTCTGCCAATTTTGTTTCTTCTGCCATACTTTCACCTTCAGCCGTACTTTTTTTACAGCACACCAGATTCATTATATATTCTTTTAAAAAGTTCGTCAACGCTTTAGAATTGTGCCTGATACAACTGTTTGTAGAATCCCTGCCTGCTCATCAGTTCTTTATGCGTGCCTTCTTCCACTACCGTGCCATCCTTTACCACCAGTATTTTATCTGCATTTTTTATGGTGGAAAGTCTGTGCGCAATTACAAAACAAGTCTTGTCTTTCATCAGTTTTTTCATAGCTGCCTGAATTTTTTGTTCTGTTCTTGTATCTACGTTGGAAGTAGCTTCGTCCAAAATCAACATGTGCGACTTAGAAAGCATGGCTCTTGCAATGGTAAGCAGCTGCTTCTGTCCTTTTGAAATATGCACGCCGTTATCACTAAGCACCGTATCATATCCCTGTTTAAGGCTCATAATATAGGAATGGATTCCTGCCGCTTTTGTTGCCTCTTCCACTTCCTCACGGCTAAGGTCTTCACGCCCATAAGTCAAGTTTTCCCAAATCGTGCCATGAAATAACCATGTGTCTTGCAACACCATGGAAAATGCATTCCGAAGACTGTCTCTTTTCACCTCATAAATACTCTGTCCATCCAGCGAAATCAAGCCACTGTCCGCATCATAAAAACGCATGAGAAGGTTGATTACCGTAGTTTTTCCGGCACCCGTAGGTCCCACGATGGCAATCTGCTGTCCCGCTTTTGCCTCTAACTGAAAATCATGCAATACTTTTTGACCTTCCTGATAACTGAAGTCCACATCCTTCATTATAACATTTCCGTACACTTCTTCCAAAATACGGGCACCTTCCGCATCCGGCTTTTCCGGCAATTCATCTATCAGGCTAAAAACTCTCTCTGCTGCCGCAAAAGCAGACTGCAGCTCACCGATAATATTGGCTGTTTCATTAATAGGCCCCGAAAATTTGCGGGAATACTGCACAAATGCTGAAATATCTCCCAATCCGATTCTGCCCTGCAGATAGAAAACGGCCCCAAGTACACTGATAAATGCCAAAGACAGGTTGTTCATAAAATTAACGGAGGGGCCTGTCAAAGTAGCATAATATTCTGCCTTGGTATTAGCCTCAATCGCCTCCTCATTTTTCTCATCAAAAACAGCTATAACCTCATCTTCTCTCCCGTATGCCTTAGTAGTTTTCTGACCGTTTAACATCTCTTCCACAAAACCGTTTAAAGCACCAAGTTTTCCGGAACGTACTCTGAATAACGGTCTTGAACGTTTTGTAACAAATCGTGTGATTCCGACAGACATGGGAATGGTAATCGCAAAAACCAGCACCATGGAAGGTGCAATTGTAAGCATCATTACAAGAGAAAACAACACCGTAATCACACTTTGCATTAATTGCAACAAATCCCCTGCCAGGGACTGGTTTACCGTGTCGATGTCATAAGAAACCACACTGATAATATCACCGGTCTGATATCTGTCAAAAAAGGATACCGGAAGTCTTGCCAGGTTCTCAAAAACATCCCTTCTCATTTCATAAATTACTCTTTTTGTCAGGCGAATCGTAAGCAATGAAAGCAAATAGGAAAACAGGGCAGATACCAAATACAGCACAACCATTAGTCCCACGTAGAAAAAGACTTTTTCAAAATTCACACCGCCTTTTTTGCTTCCGATAGCGTCAATGGCTTTTCCCGACAGTTTCGGCCCTACTAATGATAATCCGTTGGAAACTACCATAAAAAACAAACCTGCAAGAAGTAATCCCCGATGCTTTCCCAAATACCCCCACAACCTTAGGAGCAAATATTTTTTCGGCTTCTGTTTCATTCTTCTGCCTCCTTTCCTGTCTGAAGCTCATAAATCCGGCGATAAAGCTCACAGTCTGAAAGGAGTTCATTATGAGTGCCGTATCCCATACAATTTCCTTCCTCCAGTACCAGAATATGGTCTGCACTCATTAAAGAACTGATGCGCTGAGCGACTATGATAATCGTAGTATCCGCAAACTGCTCTTTTAACACCTTCCTGAGTTTTGCGTCTGTCTGATAATCAAGTGCCGAGGAGGCATCATCCAAAATCAATATATCCGGCTTAGCCGCAAGTGCTCTTGCAATCATAATTCTCTGTTTCTGCCCGCCGCTTAAATTATTTCCGCGGATTGATACTTCTGCATCCAGTTCTCCCTGTTTATTACGGACAAATTCCTCCGCCTGTGCATAAGTGATTGCCTCGGAAATCTGTTCTCTGCCGAGTTTTCTGAAATAATCAATATTTTCTTCAATGGACTCTGCCATAAGATAATCATTTTGAAAAACCACTCCGAAATTACTTCTCAGTTCTTTGAACGGAATCGTCTTTATATCACTTCCGTTAATCATTATTTTCCCCTCATTTATATCATAAAAACGAAGGAGCAGTTGGATAATGGTACTCTTACCACTTCCGGTAGGTCCGATAATTCCTAATGTTTCTCCCTTTTTTAGTGCAAAACTGATGTCTGTAAGATTGTTCTTCTTTTGAAAATAGGAAAAAGTCACATTTTGAAATTCTACATGATTCTCACTTTCAAAATCCTGCTCTTTGGTATATACTGTCATATCCTCCGGTGTATCCAAAACTTCTGCAATTCTTCTTGCGGAAGCCAACCCTTTTGAGCACATAATAAAGATTTTGGTAATACCAAGCATAGCATTTAAAATAATGGTAAAATAGCTTAGGAAAGCTATAATTGCTCCCGGTCCCGTTTCCCCATTCTGAACAAGGCAGGCACCTGTTAAAATCACTCCCGCAAAGCCTAAATTTAAAACAAGTGTAGTAGCCGGATTACTGGCTGCTGAAATACTTCCTGCCTTTTGCTCCGTCTCGGCTAATCCTGCATTTACCTTATCAAATCTCTTTTTCTCATATCCTGTTCTTGACAAAGCACGTATCACGCGGACACCTGTTATATTTTCCCGAAGCACACGAACCATATCATCAAGCACACTCTGCTGTTTATCATAAACGGGCACACTTTTGGTAGTTACAAGCACTACAATTAAAATAATAACAGGAAGAGCCGCTACCAGAACAAGGGAAAGCTTCGGTTCAATCGTCATGGTTATCATAATGCCGCCCAAAAGCAAAATAGGACCTCTCACACCCAATCTCTGCACTCTTGCCAACATCCGGTTTACATTATAGGTATCTGATGTCAGACGGGACACCACTGAGGGAATGGTAAAATCATCCATCTGTGCAAAACTTAAATAACTTGTCTTGACAAACAAGTCATGACGAAGTTTCTTTGTCATTCCACCTGCGGAAACCTCTGCCATACGATTGGCCGTCACGTTGGTCGTCACAGAACAAATTGCACAGAGCACCATTACGCCTCCCCAGAAAAAAATCAGTTTCATTTCTCCCAAAGGCACAATGTCATCAATAATCTTTGCAAGCAAAGATGGAATCAGCAAATCCATCATTGCCGCCACAAATTTAAGCAACAATGTTAAAGACATATATAGGCGATATGGCTTTGCATAGCTAATTATCTTCCGCATGAATAATTTCTCCTTGGTTGTTATAAAAAAACAGGTATGCCACATATTATAGCATACCTGTTTTGGGTTGTGTAAAAAACTCAAACTATTCCGATTTTCTTCCGATGGGTTACATCATTCCGCCCATGCCGCCACCTGCTGGCATTGCGGGAGCATCTTCTTTCATGTTTGCAACAACAGATTCTGTTGTAAGGAGTGTAGATGCAACACTTGTTGCGTTCTGGAGAGCGCTTCTTGTAACCTTTGCAGGATCAAGAATACCTGCGCTTACCATATCTACATATTCTTCCTTAAGAGCATCAAAACCTACACCAACTTCGGATTCTCTTACCTTATTGATGATTACGCTGCCTTCCAAACCTGCGTTGGCAGAAATGTGATAAAGAGGAGCTTCCAATGCTTTCAAAACAATCTGTGCACCTGTCTTTTCATCACCCTCTAAGCTGTCAGCAAGCTTGCATACTTCCTTGGAAGCGTGGATATAAGCGGAACCACCACCGCAGATGATACCTTCTTCCACTGCTGCCCGGGTAGCTGCAAGAGCATCTTCCAAACGTAATTTTGCTTCCTTCATTTCTGTTTCAGTAGCTGCACCTACACGGATAACAGCAACACCGCCTGCCAGTTTAGCAAATCTTTCCTGTAATTTTTCTCTGTCAAAATCAGATGTTGTTTCTTCAATCTGTCCCTTAATCTGATTGATTCTTGCGTTGATAGCATTCTTGTCGCCTTCTCCGTCAACGATAACAGTGTTTTCCTTCTGAATTTTAACGGATTTGGCACGACCAAGTTGATCCATTGTAGTTTCTTTTAAGTCAAGACCAAGCTCTTCGCTGATTACCTGACCACCTGTAAGGATTGCGATATCCTCAAGCATTGCTTTTCTTCTGTCACCATAGCCGGGAGCCTTAACTGCTACTACGTTGAATGTACCACGAAGCTTATTTACGATTAATGTGGTAAGGGCCTCTCCTTCTACGTCTTCTGCAATAATCAGAAGCTTCGCACCGGACTGGACAATCTGCTCTAACAGAGGCAGGATTTCCTGAATGCCGGAAATCTTCTTATCTGTAATTAAGATGTAGGGATTGTCAAGAACCGCTTCCATCTTATCCATGTCGGTAGCCATGTATGCGGAAATGTATCCTCTGTCAAACTGCATACCTTCTACCAAATCAAGTTCTGTCTGCATAGTCTTGCTTTCTTCGATAGTGATAACACCGTCTCCGGAAACCTTTTCCATTGCATCTGCAACCAGCTTACCTACTTCCTCATCGCCTGCAGAGATAGCTGCCACTCTTGCAATATGCTCCTTGCCGTTTACCTTGGAGCTCATCTTAGCAATAGCCTCCACTGCACAATCAGTTGCTTTCTTCATACCCTTTCTTAAGATAATAGGGTTAGCACCTGCTGCCAGGTTCTTCATACCTGCATTGACCATAGCCTGTGCCAATACGGTAGCTGTTGTAGTACCGTCACCTGCTACGTCGTTTGTCTTTGTAGCAACTTCTTTTACAAGCTGTGCTCCCATATTTTCAAAAGCATCTTCCAATTCAATTTCTTTTGCGATGGTAACACCGTCGTTTGTAATTAAGGGAGCTCCAAAGGATTTGTCAAGAACAACGTTTCTTCCTTTAGGTCCTAATGTTACTCTTACTGTATCTGCCAACTGATTTACGCCTGCCTCAAGGGCTGCACGTGCTTCTGCGCCGTATTTAAGTTCTTTTGCCATTTTTCTAATCTCCTTACTTTTTATTTTTCAATACCATTTTTACTGAATCACTGCAAGAATATCATTCTGCTTAACAATAATGTACTCTTCTTCTTCGATTTTAACATCTGTTCCGGCATACTTGGAATAAATAACCTGGTCGCCAACCTTAACTTCCATTTTAACTTCCTTGCCGTCTGACATTCCGCCGGGGCCTACTGCAACTACTTCAGCCTGCTGGGGTTTTTCCTTATTCTGTCCGGGTAAAACAATACCGGATTTAGTGGTTTCTTCTGCAACTAACTGCTTTAATACAACTCTGTCTCCTAAAGGTACTAATTTCATAGATACTGCCTCCTTTATAATAGTTAAAATATTTACCTTTTCTTTTGTTAGCACTCTTTTGCCATGAGTGCTAATCGTTAAAACATATATTAGTTTTATATGCATACCTTTGCAAACGGTATTACAGTCCGTTTTTGATACTTTTTCTTTTGTTTTCTCTTTTTTTCTTTATTTTTCTTTCATTATCTTATTTTTACCATATTCTGACGATTTAATAAATAGTTTATTTTTTCTTTATTCTTTTTCCGTCAATCCGGGCAGATAATAAAAGAACGCAGACAATATTTAGGTATTACTCAGGAATATATTGTTCCAGCTGATTGCTCATGCTGACACGCTCTTTCAGCCGCATGGCCGCTGTCCACTCTCCAACGCCTTCATAGTGAACTTCCCGCCATCTGCTCCTTTTTAACATTGAATCTTTGGCGAAAAGGCAGAATTCCGATGTTCCTAAATAGACCTTTAAGAACAATGAATACACACATGTTTAGACTCATCATGTGTTAGATTTTGTTAACGTCTTCACTATATCACGCACTAACTATATATACAACAAATAAAATTACTTTTACTATTGGACTTCATCGAGAAAAATATTATAATAAAAAGGTAATTGATGTCAGAAACGGAGATACTCATGATTCATAAAATATTTATCAGAACAAGACAAGTAAAATCGGGTGCTGTTATTGATCAGTCCATCATTGACAAAACCGGACGCATATTGATTGCACGCGGAACTGTTCTTGATGATTATCTGATTGACGCTCTTTTAAAGCTGGGCATTACCGGTATCTATATTCGCGAAGGTGAAGAAGACCCTGAAAAGGAGACTTCCATCTCCCCTGCAACATTACAAACGATAGAAAAGCTAAAGGTTCCGGAGCGGGCTAAGGTTACACTTTCCGAAAGTGTCAAAGCAAGAGTTTCGGAAGGGATTCAATATTTATACAGTAACACTTCCTCTGATTCTTTTGCAGATACCGCAAATAATATCGCCGGTGATTTAATGAAAGCCATCACTGATAATGACGATATTGCCATCGACATCAACACCTTGAAAGTCAGTGACGAATATACCTTCAAGCACAGTGTGGATGTTGCTACCATCGCCATGGTTATTGCCAAAAAACATGGTATGAATGAAAAAGAAGTATACGAAATCGGAGTATCCGGTCTTTTACACGACCTTGGCAAGTCTCAAATTCCCAATGAAATTTTAAACAAAGCAGGCAGACTTACGGAAGAAGAATTTGCCGTCATGAAACAGCATCCCCTGCTTGGATACAAAATTTTAATTACCAAAAAAGAAGTTCCACCGGCTGTTACATTAGGTGTTTTACAGCATCATGAAAAAATCAACGGACAAGGTTACCCACTTGGGCTTAAGTCCGAGCATATATGCTCCTATGCCAGAATCCTTTCTGTTGCAGACATCTATGACGCACTGGTAACCGAGCGTCCCTATAAAAAAGCCTTTTCCCAACGTGACGCCATTGAAATCATAATGTCTATGACGCCGGAGTTGGACATCCGCGTTATTGAAAGTTTTCTGGGAAGTGTAATTCTTTATCCTATTGACTCAGACGTTACCCTCAGCAACGGTGAAAAAGCCAGAGTCGTCGAGAACAACCCGGACTATATTCTCCGTCCTAAGGTAGTCGGTTTAAAAACCGGAAAAATCTATGACCTCGGAAGAGATGTTTCATGTGCCAATATCATTATTCAATAGTTATGGCATGGTAAGGTAACTGCTGACTGCATAAACAGTTTGTCCGTTATACTCAAGCTGTGACCAGCCGTTATCCCCGATACCGATTCTGGTAAGCACCTCTCCATTATGAAGTTCCCCTACTACTGTATCGGGATTTGTGCTTCCCGGCTCTGTACGCAGATTCGTTACATCCTTAGCCGTTACCTCTTCATTTACCGGTGTGTAAACAGGTCCCTGCGGCGGTGCCTGCTGACCCGTATCATTCATATCCGTGGTCAGATAACTGCTGACTGCATAATAAATCTGTCCGTTATAAATCAGTCTTGACCAGCCGTTATGTCCGATACCGGTTCTCTGTGCCGTATCTCCATGTACAAGTTTCCCGACAATACTACTGTCATTTAATGTACTTGGTTCCGTTCTTAAATTTGTCTCCTGTTTTGCAGTAACCGTCTCATTTACCTCCGTAAAAATAATCCCAACCTCCGGGTTTGCTTCTACCTCTTCGGCAGGCGTTTCATCCTTTGCTTCCGTCTCCTTGGAATATCCGAAATATGCCACATTAACATCCGTTTTCTTTTCAATACCGCTTACAGTTCCCTGACTGGTAAACTGCCACATATCATGACTTTTGCCGTAGGAGGAAACCATAGTCCGGGGATAAGGAATATCAGGATACTGTGCCACCCATATCTTATATTTACTGCTCAATACATCAGTATCCCAGAGGGCATTTCCCTCCAGCTCTCCTTTTGCAGCATAAAACATAGGTGTATAACCGCCTGCTGCAATTTCGTCCAAAAAGGTAACGGCAAGATTGGTACGCTCTTCTATGGTAAGGCTGTTCTGTCTGCTGTCCTGCGACTGAAAGTCCTCACAATTATAAGCAACCGGATAGGTGATTTTATATTTGGCTATCATTTCTTTGGTAAAGGCTGCTTCCTGCTTTGCTTCTTCCTTAGTAACCGCTGTTGAGAAAAAATATGCTCCCAGCTTAATCCCATTTTTCTGTGCTTCCTGCATGTTATATCTGGCAGTGGGGTCCTCAAAGATCTCACCTGTCGTTCTCGCACGATATCCTACACGTACCATGGCAAACTCAATGCCGGACTCTTTCACCTTTGCCCAATCAATGGTTCCCTGATACTTAGAAACATCTATTCCCATCGTAATCCCTTCTGTTTCATTGGAATTCATGTCCTTAAGTACCACTTCTGCGCCGGCACCTTTCTCGTTACCGCTCTTTACGCTGCTTTGTGGATCCTCTGCATCATCCATGATGCCGACCTGTACCTTTTTTTCTTCCTGCTTCTGCACATTTTCTTCTGTTATGTCATTATTTTCGTCACCCTGCCCGTCATCTGACTGTTCTTTCAAAATCGGCAAATCCGGTGTTGGTTGTGCTTCCAGTGCCAGACTTTCCCTCACTTCATCTCTCTTATTTCTGTCCTTCCTCATAACCACTGCAAAAGCAATTACCAATACGGCTATAATCGCTATTCCTACTATCCCCATCAATACCAATACACTCTTGTTTACATCCTCATTTTGTGCATTTTTCATTTGTATTTCAACCTCCGATAAAAATCTTAATATTTTTCACCAACGGCAAAATATCATTCCTACAGTCAAATGTTTATGTTATAATATCTTTAATGTAACTACATACCACATGCACTATCATAAATGATTTATATTACTTTGGCAAAGGAATTTTTCCATTGAAAAAAATAACAACCAAAAAACAGCAGTCTCTGCATAATTCCAATAAAATACAGTCAGGAGAAACACCGGACAGAAAAGTATGGTATAAACTGGATTTATCGGCAATTGTATATCCGACCTTACAGCGTAAGGACTTTTCCTCCGTATACCGCTTATCAGTACTTCTGAAAGAGCCTGTTAAACCGGATATTCTGCAGCAGGCAGTTGATATGACCCTCCCCCGTTTCCCCACCTACAAAACAGCAATTCGAAGGGGACTTTTCTGGCGATATCTGGAACCCAATCAGCGTCCCGGACCTTTTGTCCAAAAAGACATCCGAAATTTCTGTATGCCTATGCCCTTTAAGGCGGGAAACCGGTATCTGATGCGCGTTTATTATTACGGTAACCGCATTTCCTTAGAGGCTCATCACAGTTTAGGAGACGGCACCGGCTGCATGCATGTGCTCAACACCATTACCGCCGTTTATCTAAGATTACTGGGACATGAAATTTCAGACGGATATTATGTAAAAAATATTAACGAGGCACCGGACCCGGAGGAACTGGAAGATGCTTATATGCGTTATGCCAATGCGAAGGTATGTCCGAAACGTCCCGGTGAAAAAGCCTATCGTATCAAAGGTACCAAAGAACCTTTTTATACCTTTAATGTCATTAACGGAATTATGTCCGCACATGATGTTATGAAAGCCGCTTCCATGTACAATGCCAGTATTACGGAGTATTTAAATTCTGTTTTATTGTATGCCCTTATGCAAAAACAGGAACAGGACCGGCATTGGTGTCTTAAGCCAATAAGAATTGCAATGCCTGTAAACCTGCGGCGTTTCTTTCCCTCAAAAACTCTCCGTAATTTTATCACCATGGTATATCCGGGTATAGATCCACGCCTTGGCAACTACTCTTTCGAGGAAATTGTTACTCAGGTACATCATTATATGCGCTACTACATCAACGAAAAATTCTTAAGAGGCGATATTACCACCAACGCTAATACGCAAAGTCATCCTTTGATTCGTATTGTACCTTTATTTCTCAAGGACTTTGTTGTCAGACAATTTTACACTGCGGTACAGGACAGGCACTCCTCTGCCGGACTTACCAACATGGGAATTTTAAAGGTTCCCGATAATATGAAATCTTATATCGAACGCTTTGACATTTACATGGGACAGCCTTTTTCATCACGTACCAATTGTGCCGTCATCAGTTTTGAAGATACTCTTACCGTCAATTTTGCCAGCAGCATTGTGGAAAGTGATGTAGAACGTTACTTTTTCCAAAAGCTGGTGCAGGATGGTATTCATGTAATTGTCGAAAGTAATCGGAATGAATAACTATGGAGGAAAAATATATGTCATATTGTGTAAATTGCGGTGTAGAGCTTGACTCCTCTTTAAAGTCCTGCCCTCTGTGTCATACACCGGTTATAAATCCCAATGAACTGAATAAATTTAAGAAAATCCCCCCCTATCCCACAGAGAAAGGACAGGTCGATACTGTGCACCGCAAAGACTGGGCTGTTTTAATTTCCATCGTGCTGGTTGCCACCTCTTTAAGCTGCCTGCTACTAAATCTTCTTGTTTTTTCCGGCAATATGTGGTCACTTTTTGTGATTGGTCTTTGTATTCTTCTTTTTGTGCTTACTGTACCGTTCATTATATACCCTAAATTTCCTGTGCATATTTCACTTTTGTTTGACGGTATTGCTGTTGGTTTTTTCCTTTACTTAATTACTTTTAATACCGCCGGCAATGACTGGTTCACACGCCTTGCCCTGCCGATTGTAGTACTGGCAACGATTCTCGTGGAAATATTCGCGCTTCTGCAGCGTGTATTTCCCGTATCTTTTATCAGTACAGCGCTCTATGTCTTTGTAGAAATTGCACTTTTCTGCATTGGATTGGAATTGTTAATCCGGCATTTCACGGGCAGTACATCACGCTTAGGATGGTCTGCCATTGTTCTTACCATATGCAGTGTGATTGCCATTATGCTGATTACCGTTCTGTGTACCAGAAGGCTTAGAGAAGCGGTACGAAGAAGATTACACTTCTAAACTGAATGTCCACAATTTTTTACATTTTTTTAACAGCAATTCATTGCTCCCAATCAGATAAAAAGGTATAATCATGTTGATATGAAAGTTCAATAATTAAAAGGATTATACCTATGAAAGTCTGTCAGAAAAGTTCCTCTAAAACGGAATCCGCTTTTAGGATAATTTTAAGAAACTGCCTTATAACATTATTATTATCCTCCTTTGCAACCGTAATTGCATTTTTATTTTTTAATAATATATCCGAAAATATGGCGAATATTATTTTGCTCTATATTACCGCCTTAGTATTGATTGCACGTTTTACTACAGGATATGTTTACGGCATTCTTGCTTCCCTGATTATCGTTGTATGTGTGAACTACTTATTTACTTATCCCTTTTTTTCCTTAAACTTTACATTGGCAGGATATCCTGTCACTTCTTTATTTATGCTGATTATCTCCATTACCATCAGTGCCATGACCACACAGATTAAGAAACAGGGAAAAATACTTTTAGAGCGCGAAAAGCTATTGATGGAAGCCGAAAAAGAAAAAATGCGTGCCAATCTTCTGCGCTGCGTTTCCCATGACCTGCGCACTCCTTTAACAGGCATTATCGGAAACACTTCTACTTATATTGATAATGAAGAAACTTTAAGTGATACCGAGAAACTAAATATTGTCAGACATATCAATGAGGATTCCAACTGGCTCTTAAATATGGTAGAAAATTTACTCTCCGTTACCAGAATTGATGAACGCTCCATGAAAATTGCCACTTCCATGGAATCCGTAGAAGAAGTGGTTGCAGAAGCTATGCAGCGTCTTCAAAAACGCCTTCCGCAGGCAGTTATTCAGGTAAAAGTACCCGATACTTTTTTGATGATTCCGATGGATGCCATGCTGATTGAACAGGTTATTATTAATCTGCTCGAAAACGCGGTGGTACACTCTCAGACTAATCTTCCCATTGATTTTACGGTTACGGATGATACAAACACGGTAACTTTCTGTGTGAAAGATTATGGCATCGGACTTTCTCCCGAACGTTTATCCACCATTTTTGACGGAACGCCTTACACCCCGGATAATATTTCTGATGTTCATAAAGGTATGGGAATCGGGCTTTCCATATGCAAAACCATTATAACGGCACATAACGGTAACATCAATGCTTACAACCACGAAAACGGTTGTGCCTTTACATTCACATTACCTAAGGAGGGCAAAAAACATGAATCCTAAACCATCGATTTTATTAATAGAGGACGAGGAAAATATCCGCTCTTTTATTTCGACTACCATAAAAAATCAGGGTTATAAAATCACTACTGCTTCCACCGGACAGGAAGGACTTCATCTATGTGCTTCCCTTTGTCCTGATGTAGTTTTACTCGATCTTGGACTTCCCGACACAGACGGCATGGATATCATTAAAAAACTTCGCGAATGGACTCCTACTCCCATCATTGTAATCTCTGCCAGAACACACGAGCACGAAAAAGCTAAGGCTTTAGACTTAGGGGCTGACGACTATATTACCAAACCCTTCGGAACCGTGGAACTTTTAGCAAGAATCCGCACCTCCCTGCGCCACGGCCAACAGCTTATGGCAGGCAATATACCGGCTCTGCCAGTTTATCGTCACAACGGACTTATCATTGATTACGAAAAGCATTTGGTTACATTATCCGGGAAAAATATCCACTTAACACAGATTGAATATAAGCTTCTGACTTTACTTGCCCAAAGTTCCGGCAAGGTTCTTACCTATTCCCTTATTATGGAAAAAATCTGGGGACCTTATGTAGACAATAACAATCAGATTTTACGTGTAAATATGGCTAATAT
>CAYWHY010000033.1:0-20019 GCA_964458255.1 uncultured Lachnospiraceae bacterium
TGAGCAAGCTCCCATACCGACATTTCTTACGTCTGCTACATTTCTCAATGCTCCAACATATTTTCGATAAATATGCCATACCCTCTGGTCGGATCATTCACTAACACATGGGTCACCGCACCGATCAGCTTCCCATCCTGCAAAATCGGACTCCCGCTCATCCCCTGTACAATACCGCCGGTTGTCGCAAGAAGCTCCGAATCCGTAATTTCCAAAACAATTCCTCTGTTGATATTATCATTTTCCAAATGTATATCAACAATTTCCACATCATAAGTATTTATCTCATCACCTAAGGAGCATATAATCTGTGCCGGTCCTTCTTCTATCTCATATTTTAATCCAATCGACATATATTCACTTTCATTTGCATCCATAATTTCCTGCATACAGACTCCGAATATTCCTTTTGGTGTATTTTCCGTAACGGTACCCATAATATTGTTATCATCATATTCAATAAATCCTGTAAGTTCTCCCGGAGAACCATTCTTTCCTCTGGTAATACCAATAATTTCTGTATGATACAGTGTCCCACTTGCAAGCTCCATTAAGGTGCTGGTATCGACATCATTGATACCATGCCCCAAAGCTCCGAAATTACCGTTTTCATCCATATAAGTCATGGTTCCTACCCCTTGTGCATTATCCCTTATCCAGATTCCCATCTTATATTCTCCGTTTTGATTCAGTTCCGGCTTGGCACGCACTTGAAAGACTTCTTCCTCTCTTCTGATTTTAAAAATAATTTCCTGACCTTCCGAATGACTGATTTTTTCCATCAACTGTTTTTTTTCTGTGATTTCTTCCTCATTCATTTCCAAAATATAATCCCCCGGCTGAAGAATATACTTTGCAGGTTCATATGTTTTTCCATCTTCCCCTTCAAATTCGCCCACTCCGACTACCAAAACGCCTGCTGTTTTCACATAAATACCTATAGGAATACCTGCCGGCTTTAGTCTCACATCTTTAATAACATTTACATCAACATCCTTAAGAGGAATAACACCAAATAATTTTAATTGAAGTTTATACGTATCAACCTCGTTTGCTTTTACCGTAACCGGGCTGCTAAAATCAATTACAACACTTTTGCTTTGTGCCTCCACATAGGTTGCATTCCAATCACCGGCTTTAACAATTTCCTCTTTATACAATTCTCCGGAAGCCGGCAACTTAAAATCAAGCTTTTGCTCTATTCCGGCTTTTACCGTAATAGTGGCCGGCACGCGGCTCCACATCGTATAATAAATGGAAATCATGGTCATAAGTACTCCGAAGGCCAGCATAACATATAAAATTTTTTTATATAATAAAAGCCTCTGCGCGTGGCTTTCCCATTCTGTTCTTTCCAAATTTTCACATCCTTTTATTCTTATTGCGAAGCATTATTGTTTTTACTTCTGACACCCTTAAAAGTAAAAAAAGAGACACACATGAGCATGTCTCTTTTAGTATGTGGAAATCTTTTTATTTTAGTTAGCAGAATTACAAATTTTACTGCCAAATGTTGCAAAATATATTTTTAAATTAAAAGAAGTTACTTTACTTTATCTGCCATTTCCTTCATTTCTCTTGCATTACTAAGAACCGCCTCCGTCACATGACCGCTTCCTAATAGTCTTGCCAGTTCACCTAAACTCTCTTCTTCATCAAGTGCTTTCATCTGCGTAACGGTACGTTCATTTATTACCTGCTTTTCAATCATAAAATGCGTATCTGCCATCGCTGCAATCTGAGGCAGATGTGTAATGCAAATAATCTGATGTTTAGAAGAAAGCTGTCCCAACTTTTCCGAGACCTTCCATGCTGTTCTTCCACTGATACCTGTATCAATTTCATCAAATATCAAAGTATTTGTTCCTTCTTCATCCGCAAAAACAGTTTTAAATGCCAGCATGATTCTGGAAAGTTCACCACCGCTTGCCACCTGCTGCAAAGGTTTTTTCTTTTCACCCGGATTGGTAGAAATCAAAAACTCAATTTCATCATAACCGTCCTCACCAAAATGCTCTTCATCAGGCAAAACCAAAATTGAAAAATCCACATCAAGAAAATTTAAGTCAATTAATGCTTCTGTAAGTTTTCCTGTAAGCTTTTCGGCTGCCATACGTCTGCCTTCCGATATCTTCCTGCAAAGGATTAAGATTTCTTCCTTTTCCTTCTTTAGCTTTTCTTGTAGTTCCCGTAAATATTCCTCATAATGGGACAGTTGCTCCAGACGTGCTGATTTTGCACTGAGAGCTTCCTGAATTTTTTCATAAGTATTGCCGTATTTTTCTTTCAGACGGTTAATTTCATTTAAGCGTTCCTGCGTCTGAACAAATTCTTCCTCGTCAAATTCAAGACTTTCCCTGTAATCTGCCAGCGATCTGTTAAAATCGTTTAGCAAATTATCAATTTCTGCAAGCTGCCCACAGAGTTCTTCCGCTCCTTCTTCACAGGCAGCTGCACCTCTCAGCTCCCTTAAAGCTCTTCCGATTGATTCACCGGCGCTGCCGTCATTTTCATATCCGGTCAGCCCATGTACAAAAAAAACAGCTTCTTTGATTCTTTTAGCATTCACCATCCTACGGTAAGCTTTCTCTAATTGCTCATCTTCTCCCGGCATAATGGCAGCTGTTTCAAGCTCGTTTACCTCAAACAAAAGAAGGTCACTTTCTCTCCTTCTTTCCTCTTCCCCCATTTTATTACCGCCAAACTCGGCCTCTGTTTTTTTGTAGTCAGCATACACAGACTTAAGCTCTTTTTTCCAATTCTCCACTTCATTACCTGCGTATTCATCCAAAAGCATCTTATGTTTCACCGGTTTTAAAAGTGACTGATGCTCATGCTGTCCATACATATCAAGAAGCACTGTTGACAATGCCTTTAACTGTCCCGTACTTACGGTTTCTCCATTTACCTTACAGGTACTTCTTGCCTGTGTAATTTTTCTCTGTAAAAGAAGTATTCCATCTTCCTCCATGGGAAGTTCCATTTCTTCTACCATTCTGCTTTGTTTATCATTTAATGAAAACACAAGCTCTACCAATGCATATTCAGCTCCGTTTCGGATATAATCCTTATCCGCTTTTGCTCCAAGTGCCAAATTAACAGAACCGATAATAACAGACTTTCCTGCACCTGTTTCTCCCGTTAATATATTAAGGCCATCGGTAAAATTCACCTCAGCCTCATCAATTAATGCCAGATTTTTAACATATAAACTCTCAAGCATTTACATTTCCTCCCGTGTAAAGCCGGTTATTCCTCCAGTACACTGCGTATTTTTTCCATCACACTTTTTGTATCCTCCACGGTTCTTACCGCCACCATAATGGTATCATCTCCAGCAATAGAACCTACTATTTCTTTCAGTTTCATTGCATCCAATGCTGCTGCAACAGCCATCGCCATTCCTGCTACTGTCTTAACTACCAGAATATTCTGTGCCATATCCATAGAAACAAAACCGTCCTTCAATACACGAATATATTTATCGCTCAGATAATGATCACTGTGTACTATAACTGTATATTTCTGTCGGCCGTCGCCCATAGGAATTTTTGAAAGCTTCAGTTCACGAATATCTCTCGAAACAGTTGCCTGTGTTACTGCATAACCAGCTTCCCGCAACTTATCTGCCAATTCTTCCTGTGTTTCAATCTCGTATTGCTCCACCAACTCCTTAATTTTCCGGTGTCTGTTCTTTTTCATTCTAAATCTGCCTTTCCGCTTTCAGAATTCTTTGTATGTTTTACTGTTAATCATTCAGCTTCTGGTGAAGGATTTCCAAAAAGCTGACTTTGTTCAGCTTAACAATTCCGGTAGTCTTTTCGGAACGCCCGATTACAATTTTGTCCCCTGTATATAAGGTTACTCTGTGGCTTCCGTCAAAAATAGCTTCCACTTCCTGCCCTACCTCATCATGACCTGTCTCAATTTCAATAGTAACCTCATCTTCCGGTGAAAGTACAATACTTCTGTGTTGCATAGAATGAGGACAAATAGGCGACATTACAATCAGTTGAGCTTTGGGGTCCACTACAGGACCGCCTGCAGAAAGATTATATCCGGTAGAACCAGTGGGCGTTGCCACAATCATTCCATCTGCATGATACTTATGTAAAAATTGTCCGTTTACGCTAATGTTAAATCTGATAATCTGTAAAGAGCCCTTACGTGTGATAACAATATCATTAAGAGCCCGTGCATTATCTTTTTCTCCGACCTTATCATAGCTGTGTCCTTCCAGCATCATACGCTTTTCAATTTCATAATCTCCCATCAGAATACTGGAAAGTGCGCTCTCAATGTCAGCCTTATTTACTTCTGTCAAAAATCCCAAAGTTCCTAAATTAATTCCTAAAAAAGGAACATCTATACCTGCCAGATCCGCAGCCGCCTGCAAAAGCGTACCGTCTCCGCCAAGCACCAACACACAGTCTACATCCTTTTCTACCAATTCTGCATCGGCATGTCTTCCCGTACAAACGGTACATTTTTTGCCGTGTAATGTCAGATAATTCTGAATTTGACCGGTAATCTGAAACTTAGGATCTTTTGTCTGATTTGTAATAATATAAAAATGCTCCACTTTAATGACCGTACCTTTCGCCTACAAATCCTGATGAGCCATGCTAACCGTATTTTCAATCAATGTTGTCATTTCTCTGCTAAAGGAATAACCGCTTTTGTTTTCTGTTAATAGTTTCAATTGTCCTTCGGCTTCTGCTTCCGTTATCTTATCTGTCCGTGACGCCTTCTCAATATTTTTACGAAGATGTACCAGATATTCAATATTTCCCTCCGGCCCTTTAATGGGAGAAAAGTCCAAATGCAAAATATCAAATCCCACAAAGTCTGCGAAATCAATCACTTTCTTTATTACCTCTTCGTGAACACTGCGCTCTCTTACAACGCCTTTCTTTCCCACCTTTTCTTTTCCTGCCTCAAACTGCGGTTTAATGAGACATACCATCTCTCCATCCGTAGTTAAAAGTGCTCTGGCAGGTAACAAAATTTTGGTGAGCGAAATAAAAGATACATCTACGGATGCAAAGTCTAATGCATCCTCAATATCTTCCGGTACCATATAACGGAAATTTGTTTTTTCCATGCAGACCACTCTCTCATCGTTACGCAATTTCCAATCAAGCTGTCCGTGACCCACATCTACGGAATACACCTTTTTTGCACCATTTTGCAGCATACAATCCGTAAATCCTCCGGTAGAGGCACCGATATCCATGCAGATTTTTTCTGTAAGGCTCAAAGCAAAATTCTTCATTGCCTTTTCCAGTTTGAGTCCGCCCCTGCTCACATACTTCAAAGTGCTTCCTCTGACCTCTAATTTTATTTTGGACAAATCAAAGGTGGTTCCTGCTTTATCTTCACGCTGCCCATCCACGAAAACATTTCCTGCCATAATAATTGCTTTGGCCTTTTCGCGGGAGGCTGCATACCCTTCTTGTACCAATATTACATCTAAACGTTCTTTCATGCCTTCATTGCTTCCATTTCTTCCTTAATCCGGCTTACAATGCTTTCTTCATCCATTCCTATTTCTTTCTTAAGCAAGTCTACATTGCCGTGCTCTACATATTCATCAGGAATGGTAATATTTATCAATTTACTGTTACAGGCAAGTGTATCCATATACTCTCTTACCTTCTCACCATAACCACCGCTTGCCACGTTCTCTTCCATGGTAACCACCAGCTTATGATTCTTTACTGCCCAAAAAACAGCATCCTTATCAATAGGCTTAATAAATCTTCCATTGATAATACTGCAGGAATAACCTGCCTCATGCAGAAGTTCTCTTACTTTCTCTGCTGTTTTTACCATACTTCCTACTGCCATAAGGCAGATTTCCGCTTCTGCATAAATTGCTTCCGCCTTTCCAAGCTCAATGGGCGCACGAAACTCCTGAAGACCGGCATATGCCTCTCCTCGGGGATAGCGGATAGCCACAGGTGCTCCAAGCTGCAGGGCAAACTTCATCATATCTGAAAGCTCCCATTTATTTTTAGGTGCCATAACATGCATATTAGGAATAGAGGATAAATATGACAAATCAAAAATACCCTGATGAGTTTCTCCGTCACTTCCAACAAGTCCCGCTCTGTCAATCGCAAATACTACCGGCAGATTCTGGATACATACATCATGCAGAATCTGGTCATATGCTCTTTGCAGGAAGGAAGAATAAATCGCAACTACCGGTTTTAAACCGCCGGCAGCTAATCCCGCTGCAAAAGTTACCGCATGCTCTTCTGCAATACCCACATCAAAAAACCTGTCCGGATATAAATTTCTGAAGCGTTTTAATCCGGTACCATCAGGCATTGCCGCAGTAATTGCGACCACCTTTTCATCTCTGGCCCCGAGTTTTGTCATTACCGTTGAGAAAATATCTGTATAATTTGCTGTTGTTCTCGGCTTAGTCGGAATACCTGTCTGAATGTCAAAAGGCTCTGCTCCATGGAATCTGGCCGGATGACGTTCTGCCGGTGCAAATCCTTTTCCCTTCTGTGTGATCACATGCACCATTACTGCATTTCTTACACGCTTCGCCTCCTGAAACATCTGTATCATAGCAGGAATATCATGACCGTCTACCGGTCCTAAATAAGTGATACCCATATCTTCAAAAAACATACCGGGAACTACCAGTTGTTTAAAACTACTCTTTGCCTTGCGAATCCCCTGTACTACTTTACCGCCATATTTCGGCATATCCTTTAACGTATTATAGATACCTTCCTTAATATCCAGATAGGCATTTGCCGTACGGATATTGTTCAAATATTTGGAAACACCGCCCACATTTTCAGAAATAGACATGTTATTATCATTAAGCACAATAATAAAATTAGTTTCCAACTTAGCAGCATTATTAAGGGCTTCATATGCCATACCGCCTGTCAGGGAACCGTCACCTATAACAGAAATGACACTATGGTTTAATCCCATAATATCTCTTGCCTTTACCAAACCGAGGCCTGCTGAAACAGAAGTGGAACTATGTCCCGTATCAAAACAATCGCATTCACTTTCTTTCCGTTTGGGGAAACCGCTCATTCCATGATATTTTCGCAAAGTCTCAAACCCATCTTTACGTCCCGTCAATAATTTATGTGTATAGGATTGATGTCCTACATCCCAGACAATCTTATCTTCCGGCAACTGAAATGCCAGATGTAATGCCATTGTAAGTTCTACCGCCCCTAAGTTTGAACCTAAATGACCACCTGTTTTGGAAATTTTCTCTATCAGGAACTGTCTGATTTCCTCTGCCAGTTCCGGATAATTCTCAGCTTTTATGTTCTTAATATCATTTGCTTTTTTGATATGATCAAGTAACATACTCTCGCCCTTCTTTTCTTCGGTTATTCTTATTTTTCTCTGTTGATCAGTGATTCTATCAGCTTCAGTAAAAAATCTCCATCCGCTTCTTTATCTGTAAAGGAAGTAAGAATGGAAACTGCCTCTTTTGATAACCTTTCTACTTCTTTCTTTGATTCTTCCAGTCCGTTTAATGTCACATAGGTCAGCTTGTTATTTTTTTCATCACTGCCTACCGGCTTTCCGAGCACTTCTGTAGTACCCGTCACATCAAGCACATCATCCTGAATCTGAAATGCAATTCCGATATTATAAGCGGCCTGCTCCATTTTTATAACAGCATCCTCATCAGCACCTGCCAGGACTGCTCCAATCATCATTGCTGCTTGAATCAGCGCCGCTGTCTTATTTTCATGAATAAACAGCAAAAGTTCTTCTGTTAAACGATTCTTTCCACTCTCCGCTTCTATATCAGCAGTTTGTCCGCCAATCATCCCGTAAACACCGGCTTTTTTACCAAGAATCTGTAATGCCTTGGCTACACGCTTTACAGACTTATAATCTTCTGTCATATCAAAAGCCTGTGCTGCTGTTTCATAAGCCAGATTTAAAAGTCCGTCTCCTGCAAGTACTGCCATACCATCTCCATAAACAGTCCATGTTGTTTTGCGTCCTCTACGGTATTCATCATTATCCATAGACGGAAGATCATCATGCACCAGTGAATAATTATGAATCATTTCAAGGGCTGCCATAAAAGGATAGACGACTTCCCCTTCTCCGCCAAAAAGATGAAAGCACTCTTCCATCAGCATTGGGCGAAGTCTTTTTCCTCCCACAGTAACACTATAATTCATAGCCTCCAGTACTGTTTTCTGATATCCTGTCTCCTCAGGCAGAAATCCTGCAAGTACCGCCTCTATATGCATAACTTTTTCGTTAAGCTGCTCTTTAAAATTCATTCATTTCTCCCTTTTCATTTAACAAAAGAACCTTTTTCTCCACTTGGTCAATTGCATCATTACACTTTTTTAACAACTCCATACCCTTTTGATATTCCAAAAAAGACTCCTCCAGAGAAATATCTTCTCCTTCCAGTCTCGCTACCGTTTCCTCCAACATGGCGAAAGCCTCTTCCAGATTAAAATCATTTTTCTTTTCAGCCATGATACCTCTCCTTTTTTCCTGTAACTGCCGCATTTAAGATACCGTTTTTTACAAAAATCTGCAGACTGTCACCCACTTTTACCTGTCCGATATCCTTTATATTTTGTCCTTTTTCATCCGAAACATAGGAAAAACCCTGATTCAGTTTTTCAAGGGGCGACAATCCTTTTATTTTCTCTATATAAATATCCATCCTGTGACGTTTTACAAGAAGCTGTCCTTTTATAGACTCACAAAGTTTTTCCTCTTGTCTGAGCAACCATGTTCTCTTTTCACGAATTTTACCCATTGGAGAATTCATGCGGATTCTCGCCTCATATGCCTTAAGATGTGCTCTGTTCAATTCTATTTTATTTTTCACAAGACGTTTAAGCATAAGCTCGCTTTCTTTTAATTTCTGCAAAGTAAGCATGACATCATAAACGGCAAGTTCCGCAGCCGCAGAAGGAGTCGGTGCACGTAAATCAGCCACAAAATCAATAATGGTAGTATCTGTTTCGTGTCCCACAGCCGAAACAATCGGAACACTGCAGTCAAATACCGCCTGTGCTACACACTCTTCATTAAATGCCCATAAATCCTCAATGGACCCGCCACCTCGTCCTACAATCATAACATCTACTTGTGCCCGTTCCAGAGCACGGATACCGTTTACGATGCTTTGTGCTGCTCCCTCTCCCTGTACAAGTGCAGGATAAAGAATAATCTGCACATAAGGATTTCGTCTTGTTGCAATATTAATGATGTCCTGTACTGCTGCTCCGGTAGGTGCCGTTACCACACCAAGCCTGCTGCAATAAGCAGGAATCGGCTTCTTATAGCAGACATCAAACATCCCCTGCTCTGCCAGTTCTTTTTTTAGTCTCTCAAATTTCTCATAGAGGGCACCTGCACCGTCTAAGGTGATTTCTTTGGCATACATCTGATACTTGCCGTCACGTTCATAAACATCTACTGTGCCGTGCACAATAATCTGCAACCCTTCCATAAGCCGAAATGCAAGACCGGAACGATTCCCTGCAAACATCACGCAGGAAACCGTTCCTTTCATATCCTTCAATGTAAAATATATATGCCCTGAGGAATGATATTTGCAGTTACTTACTTCTCCTTTTACGAAAAGATCCTGCAACAAAAAATCCTGCGTGAACATATTCTTTATATATGAATTTATTTGGCCAACTGTATACACATTTTTCATGTCATACCCCTGCCTTAAGCAAATTTTGCCAGCACTCCGTTAACAAAAGAGGCAGAAGAATCCTGTCCGAACTTTTTAGCCAGCTCTACAGCTTCATTGATGGCTACTCCCGTAGGAATTGTATCATCAAACAATACTTCAAAAACAGCCAGCCGTAAAATAGTCAGATCAACCTTTCCCATTCGTCCGGTATTCCACCCCTCAACCTTCTCATTTAAAGCTGTATCAATTTCATCCAGTTTCTCTACAATTTTGTTGAATTTATCAGTAATATAAGCCGTATCTGCCACATTAGCCCTATTTTCTTCTTCCTCAAAAAAGAAAGCTGTCTGCTCCGGCATTTCTTCCCTTTGATTAAATTCTATACGGAACAGCAATTTAAATATCTGCTCTCTTAATTCTCTTCTGCTCATGCGTTTTTCCTGCTTTTCTTTTGTATGTTATTTTACCATTTCCACACCGGCAATACGTACATTTACATCTGTTGCATTAAGACCTGTCATATTTTCCACGGTTGATTTTACTTTTTGCTGAACCTTCTGGGAAATGGCAGGAATATTATATCCATACTGAAGTACCAGGGCAAGATCGATTTTTACATTTTGTCCTGACACCTCTACCTTCACACCCTTAGAAAGCTTTTTTACTCCCATCTTACTCATCAGCTCGTTGGTAATATTGCCTGCCATGGAAACAACCCCTTCTACCTCCGTTGCTGCCAGTCCCGCAATAATTGCAACTACATCATCCGCAATCTTAACAACTCCGATACCGTCATCTTCCTGTAATACATATGTGTTCTGTTCTGCTGTTTTTTCCATGATAATTACCTTCCTTTTGTTTCTTCCGTTTATGAATTCACATGTTAATCATATCAAAAAATTTCAAAAACTACAACCAAAAGCTTATACTAAGCTGCTCTTTATTATCCGCATAAGATACAGTCCCTTCCCTGCTGTTTAAATACTCGAAAATTTCCTGTTCCTTAATAAGATACGTTATCATTTCCTGATAAACTTCCGGTGTGGCACACTTTAATGTCACATAAGGTGTTTTTTTTTCATATGCATTATCAAAAATCCTCTCAAGTTTATCTTTGTCCATTCCGGTAAAATACAAACCTTCCCGCACATAATAGTTATCCTTTGTATCATCGCAAACCGGAATCACATCTTTATCATCCAGAGTATGAGTCCGTTCCAATTGTGCGGTAGTCACACACAGATAATCATAATTAATTGGCGGAATACTGCTTAAAACAGTCTCTTTGCTTTCTCCCACCATCTGATAAGAAGCATCTCCCCATGTTGTATCAACAAAATAATAGCCACCATCCAGACTGACCAGATTCCATGCATGTCCTTCACCTTCTAAGACACTTCCCATTACAAGCGTACTCTCTACATCCGCCTTTCCAAGAAGGTACTGTGTTGCTTTTGCATACCCCTGGCAGACACTTCTCTTGTGAACAAATACAGAGCATATATTCTGATTATCAGGCGCATCTGCATCATACTGCGTTTGTTCGATAATATACTCATATATATATTTGACCTTTTCATAATCATCCATATGGGGAGAAATACCTGACAGGCATATCTTTGTATATGCATCTATCTGTGTTTGGTATTCATGAATCTTCTCTTCATCCATAAGGTAAGTCCCTGAAAATGTGATTTGCTTCACATCCTCCCCAATAGTATATCTGGTATAAGTATATCCGTCTACATAAAAGATCTCCGGATGATCATTTAGAACATATTGGAATACCTTTTCTATCTTATCGGTTTTAAGACAGGATAACGCCATCTCTTCACCACGTTTTTCAAGAATATCCAGGATTTCCACATAAAGCGTCTGTTCTTCACTACTCAGCTTTTCGTAATAAAACTGTCCTGTTTGCTCCTTTTTCAGATTTTCAGCTTTTTCCGGCGGCAAATGAACGAAGGGAGGTAATGCTTCCTGATTTTTTTCCTTCGTCTCTGTTTCCGTTACCTGCGAAAGATTTTTTTCCTCTGAAGTAAAATTACAGCCTGCAACACAGATACACAATAACCAAATAAGAACAAGCCATTTCTTTTTCATCTAATCACGTCCAAATTCCGAAAGCACCAAACCTTCGTTTCTATCTAAGGTCATTCCAACACTCCATGCATTAACAAACAGTAGCAGCGGATTTCCCTTCAAATCTTTAATTTTCTTCATATCAGAAGTACCAACAATCTTATTCAAATCAACTTCTTCCTTATTTTCTATCCAGCGGATATGCTCATAAGGAAGCGGTTCCAACCTGATTTCCACGTTATACTCATTTTCCAGTCGGTATTTCAAAACATCAAACTGCAACACACCTACCACACCTACAATAATCTCTTCCATACCGGTATTAAATTCCTGAAAAATCTGAATAGCACCTTCCTGGGCAATCTGTGTAATTCCCTTTACAAATTGCTTTCTCTTCATGGTATCCATCTGCCTTACCCTTGCGAAATGTTCCGGTGCAAAAGTAGGAATTCCTTCATACTTAAACTGCTCCTTAGGCATACACAAAGTATCTCCGATAGAAAATACACCCGGATCGAATACCCCGATAATATCTCCGGCATAAGCTTCCTCAAGAATCTTACGTTCACTTGCCATAATCTGCTGTGGCTGTGAAAGACGCATTACTTTTCCGCCCTGAACATGTTTTACTTCCATGCTGGCCTCATATTTGCCGGAACAGATTCGCATAAATGCAATTCTGTCTCTATGTGACTTATTCATATTTGCCTGTATTTTAAATACAAAGGCAGAAAAATCTTTTTCCACGGGAGAAATCAAACCTGCATCTGATTTTCTCGGAAGAGGTGTGGTTGTCATCTTCAGAAAATGCTGCAGGAAAAATTCCACACCAAAGTTAGTTAATGCCGAGCCGAAAAATACAGGTGATAAGTCTCCTGATTGTACCGGCTGTAAATCAAACCCGGCGCCGGCACCGTCCAAAAGCTCAATTTCATCCGTAAGAGTTAGAAGTGCCTCTTCTCCGATTGCTTCCTTAAGAGCTGACTCATCACTGATTGGAATTACCCTGGTTTCTCCTTCTTTTGTTCCTTTTTCCGTATCGGAAAAGGTTATGACACATTTTTCATTCCTGTCATACACTCCCTTAAAACCTTTACCGGAACCAATCGGCCAGTTTACGGGACAGGTTGCTATTCCAAGTTCCTTTTCAATTTCATCCAAAAGTTCAAAAGTATCATTGGCATCTCTGTCCATTTTGTTAATAAAAGTAAAAATAGGTATTTTACGCATAACACAGACCTTAAAAAGCTTTCTTGTCTGTGCCTCTACACCTTTGGATGCATCAATTACCATCACGGCAGAATCCGCTGCCATAAGTGTTCTGTAAGTATCCTCCGAGAAGTCCTGATGTCCCGGTGTGTCCAATATATTAATACAAAATCCGTCATATTCAAACTGCAGCACGGATGATGTAACGGAAATACCTCTCTCTTTTTCTATTTCCATCCAGTCAGAAACCGCATGTCTGGCTGTTGCTTTTCCTTTTACACTTCCTGCCAGATTAATGGCCCCTCCGTATAACAGGAATTTTTCCGTCAGGGTAGTCTTTCCTGCATCCGGATGAGATATAATTGCGAAGGTCCTTCTTCTGTTTATTTCTTTTTCCAAGCTTCCCACGTATTTTCCCTCCAAGCTTCTATTTACGTATTTTTACAACATAGATGTTCCTGAAATCTCTCCGGACACACCTAAATATTTTAACACAGTTGCCCCAATATCTGCAAAGGTTTCTCTTGTCCCAAGATTCTCAGGCTTAATTTCCTTTCCATACATCAAAAACGGCGTATATTCTCTGGAATGATCCGTCGAAGTGATATATCCCGGATCACAACCGTGATCTGCCGTAATCATAAGCACATCATCCTCTTTCATTAACGCCATAATTTCCGGCAGTCTTTGATCAAAGTCTGTAAGTGCCTTGGCATATCCGTCCACATCATTTCTGTGTCCATAGAGCATATCATAGTCCACTAAATTAACAAAACATAAACCTTCAAAATCCTGTTTCAGGTAAGACAACGTCTTTTCAATTCCATCCCGGTTACCGGTGGTATATACATAAGAAGTAAGTCCTCTTCCTGCAAAAATATCTCTGATTTTACCTACACCAATCACTTCTTTTCCCGCATTTTTCAGTGCATCAAGCATAGTGGGGGCAGGTGGCAGAATGGAATAATCATGCCTTCTTGCGGTTCTTGTGAAATTTCCGGCTTTTCCGATAAAAGGTCTTGCGATAACTCTTCCCACACCATGCTTTCCTGTCAAAAGCTTTCTTGCCATTTCACAATACTCATATAAGGTTTCTACCGGTACCACATCCTCATGAGCTGCAATCTGAAATACACTGTCTGCAGAAGTATATACAATCAGATTACCTGTTTTCACATGTTCTTCTCCATATTCTTTAATAACCTCCGTGCCTGAAAAAGGTGCATTACAAAGAACACCTCTTCCTGTCATCTCACAAAACGGGTCAAGAATCTCCTTCGGAAATCCTTTCGGATACACAGGCAACGGATCCTTCGAAATAATTCCTGCAATTTCCCAATGTCCTATGGTAGTATCTTTTCCCATAGAACTTTCCGTCATTCTGGCATGAAGTGCCAAGGGAGCTTTTACCGATTCTTTATAATCTATTCCATCAATATGAAACAAACCCAGCTTTTCCATATTAGGCATATGGAAATAAGAGCTCATCGAGGCCGAACGCAGTGTATTGCAACCCGCATCACCAAACTTATCAGCATCCTCCATGGCTCCAATTCCCACACTGTCAAGCACAATCAAAAATACTCTTTTCATTCCGGTGTTCCTTTCTGTCTGTTATTGTCTCTCGTAATAGAATACCACATTTTACTGTTCCGTAATAGTGCTGATTACAATATTTTCCGGTGCAACTCCCGTTTTTCTGATTACAATATCTTCAATCCGGGCACGCTGTGCCTGCGTAAGTTCCTGTGCATTCACCACCACATCTACCATACCGTCCGTAATGCTGACTACCACATCCTCAAAGCCTTTTGCTTCAAGTAAAATTTCCGCTGCTGTCTCCTTCTCCGCAACATCCGTAATTTCAATCATATTATCGATAGCTTCCTGTTTCTGTTCTTCACTGATATTTACATTATTAATAATTTCGAGCAACGTTTCTTTATTTTTAGCTCTGGTCTGTTCCTTCATAAGCTTCGCACCGGATAAAGTATCCAGACTGGTTGAGGAAGTAAAAACTGCTTCACCCGGTGTTTCCGTTTCATCAAATCCTTCCATTGTCTCACTTACCACTTCTTCCATTGTCTCATCCAAATAATTCTCCTGTTCTGTAATCACTTCCGTATCAAGACTTTCTATATCACCGCTTTCCGCTAACTCCATGTCTTCATCGGATATTTCAAATAAAGCCGCCACATCAGTATCTTCTGTATAAGCTTCTTCCTGTATATCACTTACAGCCCCTGTTGTTCCTGTTGTCATGATTTCTTCCTCTGTAATCTGTCCACCCGCAAAATTCAGGTAACCTGCCACTGCAATCATAATCGCCAGTGCCGTAATCATAATTTGATTCTTTTTCACCATATTTTTCAATTCCGCATCTCCTTTATTATTGGGAACTCATTTTGATTATTTTAATTTTATGTGCCTCTATTCCGAATAATGCCTGAATTGCTTCTGTAATATTTTTATTTATGGTCTGGTTGTCTCCTCCCTGCACGGAAACTACCACTCCGGCAATCTCCGGACAGATAACCTGCTTTACATAAGGGTAAGATACCTCTTTTTCCTTCACATATACGGTTGTTCCCGTCTTTTCATTTCCACTTGTATTGTGACTTCCGCCATCGGCATTTACCTGTGTAGAAGCATCCACACCGGTAGTCACATCCTTTTCTACCACACTTTCCCCTGATGCCTTAAGCGTAACCATAACCTTTACTTTTCCGGCTCCTTCCATGGTAGAAAGGACCTCCTCCAGCGTATCCTCAATAAATGATGCGTATGCAAGCCACTCCTGTCCCTCATAAGTCTTTTGTGAATTTTGCGTTTTCCCTGTTTCATTTTCCATTGTACCGCTTACCCGGTCCGATATACCGGACTGTTCCTGTTTGCTCCCCGTTTTATCGTCTGAAACCGGCCAGACTATTATCAAGAGAAGCAGCCCTATCAGAAACATAACCACAAAATTTTCTTTTTTTAATTCCTTTATACGTAATCCCCTTTTTGTATCCTCTTGTTTTTCCTCCACAATCTGCCTCCTTCTTCCATACCTTTTCTTTAATTCCCAATCATCTGTACTTTCACGTTTTCACTCTGTAATATATTGGCATAATACACCTCCAATTCTTTTTCACTCAGCTGTCCCTTTTCCATAACCCCCATCTGTCTTGTAACATATAAAAGTATTTCATGGTCATCTCCCTCCTGCATAACCTTTACCTGCTCCACGTCATACCCTTCTGCCGGATTTTGATTTAACTTATTTTCTATTTCTTTTCCGATTTCAATATAAATTTCCCCATACATACTACTTTCCACACACTCTTCTCCTGTATTCTCTAATTCTCTTAAAAGTGCTTCCCCCTGTAAAATAATTTCTTCTATTCCATTCTCTGACAATAAGGAAAATACCGGTGATATCATCTTTGCTATCATCATAATTCCTATCAATATCTTCACATATTTTACATAGGTATCACCCGGCACAAAATAAAGAATGGCTTGTGCAATTACAATAAAAATTCCAATTTCTTTAATAACTGAAAGCAATTACTTTCCCCCTTTTTATAAGGCTGTTCCTGCCGTTTTCAGTGAAGTGAATAGGAAACCACCGCAATTACAATCAAAAACAATGCCACTGATGTAAAAAGACATCTGAGTAAAAGGAAACACCCTTCCCCCACCTTGTCCGTACAACCTGAAATTCTTTTGTCACTGACTATTCCCGTCATGGCAGCCCCTATTTTTATAATTCCCCCTATCACTAAAAGTTTAAAAAGCGGCAAAAGACATGCAAAAAACAACAGAAGGAACAAAATAACTCCCCAACTGTTTTTTATTAAAACCGCCGATCCGATTACAAGTTCTGTTACCCCATCTGCTATTCCTCCCATTCCGGGTATCGATAAAACTGCCTTTCTGACAGCCGTTGTTTTCAGTCCATCCACTACCGGCAAAATTACCGACTGAACCAGACTAAGCCCTGTAATTGCTCCCATGGCAAGCCTTTGTGCAAATATAATTCCTTTTTTTAAAAGGTCAAGCAACAGTGCAAGCCTCTCTTCCGCCCAAATGCCGTTTAAAAGTGCCAACATAACATAGGTGTAAACAAATGGTACCACTGCCTTTATCAGAAAACTTTCCACCAGATAAGCTACCACCAGCATTACCTGATAATAAAAAACGGCTGTACCGCCTCCCCCTGCAGCCCCGACCGCTATAAACCATGTAGGGATAAACATTTTCACAAACAAAACCGTATTTTCCATTGTCGTAACCGCAAGCTCTGCCGCAGATACAAACGCTCTCATAAGAACCGCCATAAGAAGCAGATACAAAAAATAAAATCCAACCGCTGAAACCTGTTTCCCCGAAAAAAGATCTGAAAAATTAGCAAACAAAGCAGACACTATGCCTATAACAAGAATACATACAAGCACTTCCTTAACTCCTGTTATCTCACCTAAGAAACCTGCTTTTATTTGTTGCCACAAAACATCACCCGCTGCTAAAATATCCCCCTTAAAAAGCAATGCAAACAATTCCTCCAAATCAATGGAAAAACCCGGAAACAAACTCGCAAACCCACTTTCGATTTCAACTAAATCATAATTATCCATCCGGTTCCATAAAAACGTCTCCATTTCCGTCTCCTGCAAACACTCCACCGCCTTTCTGCTTCAATGCTCTCCGTCTCTTATCCTGCTATTGCACTTATATTTTCAATAATTGCCACCAAAGCAGGCATTCCCATAAAAAGAACAGTCAGCTTGCCGAATATCTCAATTTGACCGGCAACTGCTGCAAACCCTGCATCTTTACATATTGAAGCGGTAAATTCACAGATATAGGTAACTCCCACTGCCTTAAATAAAATTTCTAAATAAGAGCTGCCATTCTCCATATATTTTTGAAGTGTCTCTATTTTTTGAAGGAGTGACAGTAAACCTTCCAGTGAAAAAGCAAAAATAACAATTCCTACAGCCAGTCCTATATAGATACTTATTTCAGGTCTGACACTCTTAAACTGCAAGGCAAGCAAAACTCCCGTCACTCCCAGAATTCCTATTTTTACTACTTCCACAATATGGCTCCTTTCTTACTTCTACAGTGCAAACAAATCCTGAATCATCACAAACAAATCATATATATACGGCAATATCCATGTCAGCACCAGAATTAATCCGGCCAGACTTATCAGGAATGCATGTTCCTCCCTTCCGCTATGCTTTAAAATCTGGCATAATATCGTTACCAGAATTCCTACTGCAGCAATTTTGAAAATAAGGCTTACCTCCATAGATCCTCCCGTATCCGTTTAAAACAGCAATACAGATAGTAAAACACCCGTTGCCGTTCCCAGACTCATAATTAATTTATTTTTGTCTTTCTCTTCTTTCTCTGCCTGTAAAATCCATTTATCAAGCTCTTCCATGCATCCATTTAATGCATCCGCTTGTCCGTCCCTTTCCATAACTCCCATAAGATTAGGAAAATCCAGCAGCAATTGCTTCTGATGTTCCTTAAGTGGAAGGTCAATCAAAATTCCATGCATTTCCCGCTTCCATACCTCGTTCAAATTATTTCCTTCCTCCCATGTAAGATTTGTTCCCATTCTTTCAAACGCTTCCCGAAAAGGTGTATTTAGTTTATTTGCCATTCCTCTCATAATCTCTGTAACAGGAAGTCCCGTATATCTGATTTCCCTCTGCATCATAAGAAACAACTGCTTTATTTCTTTCAGAAGCAAAAGCTGCCATTTTCTCTCCATGCATAAACAAAAAGCAAAACCTGTTGAACCTGTTACTAAAAAAAAAATTCCCAACAGCTTAACCATAAATATGTTCTCCTTTGGCATCTTTCACTGTTAAAAGAACACATTTTCCATCTCTTTTCCCCAAAAAAACAAATCGTTCAAAAACATTTTCCTGAACTCCTCTTTTTTTTACCTCTTCCATAGTACTTCCATGCATCGTTGCAATCACACTGCATCCGCACTGAAGAATATTTAGTATAGCCTGTCTGTCCTGCATACCTCCTATCTCATCTACTGCAATTACCTGCGGCGCCATGGAGCGCAGAAGCATCATCATTCCCTGCACCTTTGGACATGCATCCAAAACATCGGTTCTTATTCCCATCTGATTTCCCGGTATCCCACGAAAAGAACCGGCGATTTCAGACCGTTCATCTACTACTCCAACCTGCTTTCCCAAAGCCCATTTGCTTCCATTGGAAATCTGTCTGATCAAATCACGCAACATGGTTGTCTTACCACAGCCAGGCGGTGCAATCAGAAGTGTATTACAAAGTCTTCCGTTCTCATGAACAAATGGCATCAATACATCTGCCGCTCCCTGAATTTCATGTGATATACGAATATTCATACAACGTATATATTTCATATTTTTGACTTTTCCGTCATCTCCCAAAATCACTTGTCCTGCCACCCCAACTCTGTGTCCTCCCGGAACTGTCAGAAACCCCTGTCCTATTTCCTCCTCATATGCATAACGGGAATAGCTGCAAATATGTTCAAGTATTTGTTCCATTTCTACAACAGATATGCACCAGCACTCACTATTTGCCATTTCGAGCATTTCTCCTGATTTACTCAAAAAGAACTCACGATTCCCACATATCACTCTTACCGGGCACTGTACACTTAATCTGATTTCCTGAAGTTCCTCCACGCTGTCCAAAGCCACACGGAATTTTTCCCTGATGCGGTTTGGAAAAATATTTTGAACTTCTTTTTTTTTCATTTCAAGCCTCCTTGTACAACCTTTTATCCCAATATATGATGAGACAAAAAAAAGAAGAACAGCTTTCACTGTTCTTCTTCTAAATTCAAACTATTAATTACGGCAGCATACGCCCTGCTTACTGCTGAGCAACATCTTTCATGGAGAAACTCATTCTTCCCATCTTGTCTTTTCCAAGGCAAACAACTGTTACCTTGTCACCAAGTGTCAGAACATCTTCAACATGATTGATTCTTTCCTTAGCAATCTTGGAAATATGAACCATACCTTCCTTGC
>CAYWHY010000034.1:0-19659 GCA_964458255.1 uncultured Lachnospiraceae bacterium
TTCAAATTTTTCTCTTCATTTCATTTTTATATTTTTTAATGATAACACTAACACAACTGTACCAAATAGAACTGTAGCCAGCAATGCTATTCTTGCAACTGTAAATCCTATAGTGAATTTTAATGGTATGTAAATACATGGACACTGTATAATAGCAAATAAAATTGATAGTAACGGATGTTCCTTTCGTACAACAAATCGTACTGTCAAAACAATCATTGCAACACCCGATATAAACATTACTAAACCAATGATTAATAAAAGAAAAACAAAATCTTCCATGACTTATTCTCCGTATTATTCTTTCTCCTGTATTTTTCCTCGTTCTCTAATATATTCCTGCCCCCATTCAGATAAACAAGCTAAGGTTGGTTCTAATTTATGTCCCAGTTCAGTTAAAGAATATCCAACCTTCGGTGGAACTTGATTGTATATCTCTCGATGAACAACACCAAACTCCTCTAATTGTCTCAGTTGTTTTGTAAGTGTTGCATGATTCATGGCATCAAACATCCTCAATAGCTCATTAAATCTCACTGGATAATCTTTTAATATAAATATTATCACTAAGCTCCATTTGCTCGAAAGAACCCTCTGTGCCGTTGTAATTGGACAATCACTGAGAATTTCCTTGGTCAATACCATAATATACCCTCCATATATAATATCCTAAACGCAACACAGGATACAAAAATATCGTATTTGTTTATTCTATCTCATTATAATATTATACTTTCATCAAGTCAAATGAGGAGTTAATATGCGTAAAATTGCTATCGTCGGTGCTACCGGAAATTATAGTGGAAAAATGACCTGCTTCGATCTGTTTTTCAGAAATTTCAATATCTCTATACATACTAAGCTGTTTCGTTCTTCTGCTCATGTGGATTTATACCCATATTTATATGTAGTTTTTATTGTGAGAAATAGTGCTGAAATCCTGCTTGGGGTACTCATCAAATGCATTTATCTTGTTTTTTAGAATGAAAGCAGGAATTGAACTGCTGAAAATTTGGGGAATGAAGCTGCATTAAAGATACTGGAAACGTTGAAGCAGAGTATTCTAGCGTTAGGCAATCACCCATCCATGGTATTAGAACCTCGCTATCTGGTGCTTAAAAGGCAGGGATACAAAGTTTTGATATTGGGAAAAAATTTGGTGTTTTATTATTCTATCTTCTTACCTACGGACCAAAAACGTCCCTCGCTTTTAGCTCGGTCTATTCCAAGAAATCCAGCAGACCATAGAAAATCCGCTTTGCAAATTTTCTATAGTCATGTTTTCAAGGATTTTACGCTTCTTCCTGCATACGGCTTAACTTGGCTGCCTGATCCGCCGAAATACATCCGTCGATAATTTCCTGAATATCACCATTCATAATCTTATCCAGCTTATACAGTGTCAGGCCAATTCTGTGGTCTGTTACACGTCCCTGTGGGAAGTTATAGGTACGGATCTTTTCGGAACGGTCACCGGTACCGATCTGGCTTCTTCTAAGCTCTGCTTCCGCATCATGTCTCTGCTGCTGTTCTAAGTCATAAAGCTTTGCTTTCAAAAGGGCGAACGCTTTTGCTTTATTCTGGAGCTGGGACTTTTCTGTCTGGCTGTATACCACGATTCCTGAAGGATAGTGGGTCAGACGCACTGCGGAGTCAGTTGTATTGACACACTGACCACCGTTGCCGGAGGCACGCATTACGTCAATACGGATATCTTTGTCATCAATGACAATATCAATATCGTCATCTACTTCCGGCATAACCGCCACACTGATGGTGGAAGTATGGATTCGTCCGCCGGATTCTGTTTCGGGCACACGTTGTACACGATGTACACCGCTTTCATATTTAAGCTTTGAGTAAGCACCCTGACCGGAAATCATGAAGTTTACTTCTTTCATACCGCCGATACCGATTTCATCCACGTTCATGGTTTCTACTTTCCAGCGCTGGTTTTCAGCATAATGCACATAAAGGCGATACATTTCTGCCGCAAAAAGTGCTGCCTCATCACCGCCTGCACCTGCTCTGATTTCCACGATAACGTTCTTGTCATCATTAGGGTCTTTGGGAAGCAACAGGATTTTTAATTCCTGCTCAAGTTCTTCAATACGTTTCTTTCCTGCATTCAGCTCTTCCTTTAACATATCCTTCATATCCTCATCGGATTCTGTCTCAAGCATTGCTAAAGAGTCTTCCACATCCTGCTTACATTTCTTGTATTCTTTATAAGCCTCTACCAAAGGAGTTAAATCACTTTGTTCCTTCATCAAGGCACGGAAACGTTCCTGATTATTTGCCACGGTAGGCTCATTCAATTCATTCATAATCTCTTCAAAATGAATTAATATGTCATCTAATCTGTCAAACATTGTTTCACCCTCATTTCTAAAATTCTTCTCACCCTCTGTAAGTTCCGTATACCACCCTGTCAAGTCCGGCAAGGTCCTTGCAAACGGTTACCTCACAGTATCCGGCTTTTGTCATGTAATCCGATACATCGGCTGCCTGTTCACAACCGATTTCAAAAAAGAGCATGCCACCCGGATAAAGATAATTTTCTGCTTCATTTATAATTCTTTTATAAAAGTACAATCCGTCTGCTTTTCCATCAAGTGCTTCCATGGGTTCATGGTCTTTGACTTCTTCCATCAGGGTTTTTATTACCTGCGTTTTAATATACGGCGGATTAGATACAATTATCTCGTACTTTCCTTCTATGTTTTCAAACAAATCGCCTTGAATAAACGTAACTTCTTCATATTGGTTCTGTGAATTTTCCGTTGCAACTGACAGTGCCTTTTCGGAAATATCACTGCCTACGCCCACACAATCATTGGAGTAGTGCAAAAGACTTAACAAGATACATCCGCTTCCGGTACACAAATCAAGGATATGCATCCCGTCATGCAGATACCGCATCACCTCTTCCACAAGGATCTCTGTATCCTGCCTTGGAATGAGCACATCAGAAGTTACCTTAAAACGTAAACCCATAAACTCCTGATATCCCGTAATATACTGAAGAGGAATATGTGATTTTCTCTTTGAAATCCACTCTCTGTAGCGGGTTTCCTGTCCTTGGGTAACCTCTTTTTCACCGTGAACCAGCATATCATTTCTGTCCGTACCACAAATTTCTTCCAAAAGCAGTCTGGCATCCAGTGAAGCTTCCTCTATTCCGGCCTCAGAAAGCTGCAAGCTGCCCCAACTATAGATTTCCTGATATGTCATGATTGTTCTCCGTCAATTGTCTCTGAATCCACATCATCTTCTTCAGAATCATCTTCCTCAGAATCATCAAATTTATCAGGGAAGTTTTCCTTCAGATACGCTTTCCAGTCAAAAATGGCTTCTACCGATGTAATGGCAACCTCTACCATACTTTCATCAGGTTCCCTGGTTGTTAATCTCTGTAAAAGCATGCCCGGTGCAGAAATAATTTTAACTAAAATATTGTCACTTCTTCCTGCTAAACGGATTATTTCATAAGAAATACCCGCAATTACCGGAATCAGAGCAAGTCGCAGAAGCACCTTGTAAACCGGATTGTCAACTCTGATAAAGAAGAACAATATAATACTTACAAAAACAACAAAGAACATAAAGCTGGTACCGCAACGCTTATGGATTCTCGAGCTTCTCATTACATTGTGTACTGTAAGAAGATGCCCTTTTTCAATACAGTTAATGCACTTATGCTCTGCCCCGTGATATTGATACAATCTGTGAATATCCTTCATCAGACTGATGCCTACGATATAAATCATGAAAATTGCAATTCTGATTGCACCTTCAATAATTGCCAAAAATGATTCATTACGCACATACCGTGACAGTAATGAAGACAAAAAGAATGGTAATAATATAAACAGTCCCACAGCAAGCACCACAGAACATACTGTGACAAACGACATCAAAATCTTCTCAGCCTTACCGCCGGATATTTTGTTCAGTGCCTTATCAAGTGCTGTCTCACTTGCTTCTTCATCCTCATAAAAAGAAGCAGAATAGTTAAGTGTTCTCATACCGAGTATCATGGAATCAGCAAAATTAAATATACCTCTGATAAAAGGAACTTCTTTTATCTTCTTATCATGCATGGTTCCCCTAAAGACATCTATCTCCACCTCAATTTCACCGTCAGGCTTACGGATAGCCACTGCGTAATCATCTTTATTTTTCATCATTACGCCTTCTAAAACGGCCTGTCCTCCGATACCTGAGTAACGGTTACATCTTTTTTTTCTCATTCCCTGTTACCTCTCTATGAATTGAAGAAAAGGTTGAGATATAACACCTCAACCTTTTTGTACAAAATTATTTGCTTTCTACTCCATACTTTCTGTTGAACTTATCAATACGTCCATCAGCTCTGGCAGCCTTCTGCTGACCTGTGTAGAATGAATGGCACTTAGAACAAACTTCAACGTGGATATCTTTCTTGGTTGAACCTGTCACAAATGTGTTACCGCAGTTGCAAGTTACTGTTGCCTGATAGTACTCAGGATGAATTCCTTCTTTCATCTTTTCACCTCTCTATAAAAACTATGTTAATGTATTCGTTCTCACCCTCTGCACATATGTGCACACCGCTTCAACTGAAACAGCTTTTTAATTGTAACATAGCTTATCTTAGTATGCAAGCACTTTTCCTAGATAAACTTCATTTTTTTGACCATATTTACAAATTCCTGATTATTTCTGGTCCTTGCAAACATATCAAGTATCTTATCTACTGCTTCTTCAGGTTTCAGTCCGTTAAGTGCTTTACGTATAATGTTGATTGCCTCAAGCTCATCCGATGATAACAGAAGGTCTTCTCTTCTTGTTCCGGACTTCGGGATATCGATAGCCGGAAATACTCTTTTTTCAGAAAGCTTCCGGTCAAGAACAAGTTCCATATTACCGGTTCCTTTAAATTCTTCGTAAACCACGTCATCCATCTTGCTTCCGGTATCTACGAGTGCTGTCGCCAAAATAGTAAGGGAACCGCCTTCACGCATATTTCTTGCCGCACCAAAAAATCTCTTAGGCATATGAAGTGCTGCAGGGTCAAGACCACCGGATAAAGTTCTTCCGCTAGGCGGAACCGTCTGATTATAGGCACGGGTTAATCTGGTAATACTGTCAATCAAAATCATAACATCCTTATTATGTTCTACCAGACGTTTTCCTCTCTCGATTACCATTTCGGAAACTCTCTTGTGATGCTCAGGGAGTTCATCAAATGTGGAATAAATAACCTCCACATTCGGTCCTTCAATGGCTTCCTTGATATCTGTTACTTCTTCCGGTCTTTCATCAATCAGAAGAATGATTAAATGCACTTCAGGTGCATTTCGTTTAATGGATTTGGCAACCTCCTTAAGTAAGGTTGTTTTTCCGGCCTTGGGAGGAGATACAATCATACCACGCTGTCCCTTACCAACAGGGCTGATTAAATCCATGATTCTCATTGCAACACTGGCACCGGGCATTTCCAAATGAAGACGCTCATTTGGGAAAACAGGTGTCATATCTTCAAAATTTCTTCTCTTAGCCGCCTCTTCCGGTGTATAACCGTTGATGCTCTTTACAAAAAGAAGGGCTGCAAATTTTTCGCCCTGCGTTTTTACCCTGGTGTTCCCCTCTAAGATATCACCGGTTTTCAAACCGAAACGTCTGATTTGGCTGGGTGCCACATAAACATCTCTCTCTCCCGGAAGATAATTTTCACAACGAATAAAACCATATCCGTCAGGCATTACCTCTAAAATACCGTGTGCAGCAATACCACTGTCTAACTCTGCGGGATACTTGTCCTCTTCTGCCTTGTTATCTTCTTTTGTATTGCTACCTGCCTGCATACTTTCCGCTATGTTTTTTTCAGGTGTTTTTGTTGTCGCCACTGATTTAGGCTGTACACTTTTTCCTGCTGCTTTGTCTTTTTCATCTTCTGCCAGCATCATCTCTACCAATTCTGACTTTTTCATGGCAGATGTGCCTTTAAGTCCCCTTGCTTTTGCAATTGCCTTTAAATCAGCAAGTGCCAAAGACTCATACTTTTCTCTCATAAAATCCTCCATTCGTTCTGTCAAAGCATTTTTCTCTATCTAACATTCTTCATTCTATCGTTTATAGTAATTGGGATTTATATCACGACTTGTCATTTGAAATGTCCGTAAAAGCATTATACAACATAATCTTCAAAATAGAAAGTATCTTTTTTGAATCATGGCAGCTTTCTTTTTTATCCTTATTCACTTAAAGATTTTTTCTGGGAAACTTCAATTTTTTTGTTATAGCATGCAAAAGTTTCTTCCACAAGCTCTGTATTCGGTTTTGTGGTAAAGAGGCTTACCGCAGGAACGATTACCAGCCCTGCGAGCATTGCAAATGCACCTGCATTAATAGGTGACTGCAGTAAAACAGGGAAGCTGCTGCGCAACAACATATTGGTCACCATCAGACCTGCACCGAATATAAAACTTACATAGCAGGCAGTCTTTGTTGTTTTCTTCCAGTATAAGCTATACAGAAACGGTGCTAAAAATGCACCTGCAAGTGCACCCCATGATACACCCATAAGCTGTGCAATAAAGGTTACATTACTCTTATACTGCACAATGGCAAGAACGACGGATATCAAAATGAATACCACAATAAGCACTCTCATAACAAAAATCTGTTTCTTTTCATCCATTTTCTTCATAATATGTCCCTTTAACACATCAAGTGTCAGGGTTGAACTTGATGCCATTACCAGCGAAGAGAGGGTTGACATGGATGCTGATAATACCAAAATAACTACAAGACCAATCAAAACAGGGGATAAACCGGAAAGCATTGCCGGAATGACTGCATCATAGCCTTCCGTAGCAACATCGACCTTACCGGCATATAATCTTCCGAATCCGCCGAGGAAATAACATCCGCCGGCAACAATAATTGCAAAAAAAGTGGAGATAACGGTTCCTTTTTGAATTGCATTTTCGCTTTTAATTGCATAGAACTTCTGTACCATCTGAGGGAGTCCCCATGTACCTAAAGAAGTTAAAACAACAACACCCAGCAGGTTTACCGGATCCGGTCCAAAGAAGGAAGCAAATGCTCCCGGCTGCATTGTAACTGTCTCATCCTGCACCTGTGCCAGACTGTTAAGTGCCTCTAAAAATCCACCATTTTCCTTCAGTACTGCAGCAATGATCACTACAATGCCAACCAGCATAACAAGTCCCTGAATAAAGTCATTAATTGCCGTTGCCATATACCCGCCGGCAATTACATAAACACCTGTCAGTATCGCCATCACAATAATACATACCGTATAGTCAATGTCAAATGCCATACCGAACAATCTTGACAAACCATTGTACAAAGAAGCCGTATACGGAATTAAAAAAATAAACACGATAACAGATGCGCATATTTTAAGTCCCTGAGAATCAAACCTCTTTCCAAAAAATTCCGGCATGGTAGCACTGTTAAGATGCTGTGTCATAATACGTGTTCTTCTGCCAAGTACCATCCAGGCAAGCATGGAACCAAGTACCGCATTTCCGATTCCAATCCATGTAGAAGCAATACCGTATTTCCAGCCAAACTGCCCTGCATACCCAACAAAAATAACTGCGGAAAAGTAAGAGGTGCCATAAGCAAAAGCGGTAAGCCATGGTCCTACATTTCGCCCGCCCAGCACAAAACCGTTAACATCGGTTGCATGCTTTCTGCAATAAAAGCCAATCCCTATCATAACTGCAAAAAATACGATTAACATTAAAATTTTAACCAGCATAATCTTTCTCCTCTATTGAACACATTTTTATTTAGCCTTTATTTTGTGCTTCAACCAGTCTTGCTCCGCAATATTTTTCGCGAAGCTTAGGCTTTTCAATCTTACCGGTCGGGTTTCTTGGAATATCCGAAAAAATCACCTTGTGAGGTCGCTTGTAACGGGGAAGCTTTTTGCAAAATTCCTGAATTTCTTCTTCCGTACATTCTACATCCGGCTTTAATTCAATAACTGCCAAAGTGGTTTCACCCAATCGTTTATCAGGAATACCGATTACAGCAACATCATGAATTTTGTCATTATTACGGAGAAAATCCTCAATCTGAACCGGGTAGATATTTTCTCCCCCACTGATAATTACATCTTTCTTGCGGTCAACTAAGAAAATAAAACCGTCTTCATCTTCCATTGCCATATCACCCGTAAACAGCCACCCATTATCCAGCACTTCATCGGTAGCTTTTTTATCATTGTAATAACAAGTCATGACCCCGGGTCCCTTTACGGCCAATTCTCCTACCATTCCCTTAGTTACTTCATTTCTGTTCTCATCTACAATTTTTATCTGCCAGCCAAAGCCGGGTTTGCCGATAGCACCGACTTTATGTATATTTTCCACACCCAAATGTACGCAGCCGGGTCCGATAGACTCACTAAGACCATAATTGGTATCATACAAATGATTGGGGAAATAGGTTTTCCAATGTTTAATTAAACTGGGTGGAACAGGCTGTGCGCCAATATGCATCAGCCTCCACTGTGAAAGCTCATAATCCTCCAGTTTAAGTCTGCCACTGTCAAGTGCCTCCAAAATATCCTGTGCCCACGGAACAAGCAACCACACAATAGTACATTTTTCTTTGGAAACCGCATCTAAAATATATTCCGGTTTGGTCCCCTTAAGAAGAATGGCCTTGCTTCCTGATAAAAGGGAACCGAACCAGTGCATCTTTGCTCCCGTATGATACAGGGGAGGGATGCAAAGAAATACATCATCCCTGTTCTGTCCGTGATGATTCTGTTCCACTCTGCAGGAGTGAATCAGACTTTCGTGATTATGCAAAATCGCCTTGGGAAATCCTGTTGTTCCCGATGAAAAATAAATTGCCGCATCATCCTGTTCTGTTAAAAGTACCTTCGGTGCCACACTGGAGCAGTTGCTCGTCAGTGCTTTATAATCCTCTGCAAAACTGGGACAGTTATCTCCCACATAGAAAAGGAGCCTGTTCTTACTGATGGAATCTGCAATTTCTTCCACGCGACCAATAAATTCCGGTCCGAATACCAAAATATCCACTTCGGCCAAATTCACACAATATTCAATTTCATCTGAGGCATATCTGAAATTAAGCGGTACTGCCAAAGCTCCCGTTTTCAAAATTCCAAAGTAAACAGGCAGCCACTCCAAACAATTCATGAGCAAAATTGCTACCTTATCCCCTTTTTTGATTCCTCTCTCCAACAAAAGATTAGCGAAGCGGTTTGCTTTTTCATCAAACACTCTCCATGTAATCTCTCTTCTGTAATGTGTCATGGGGCTTGGCTCCATCAACTCATATTCCTTCCAGGTCACACGGCGATTTTCTTTCACTTCCGGATTAATTTCCACCAGACACACTTCATCTCCATAGCTTCTGCTGTTTTGTTCCAACACATCTACAATTGTCATATCTGTTCTTCCCTTTTATTATTATTCCTTACCATCCCAACAATAAGTACAAAGTTTACATCTGTCAATTCCGACAGCTTCTATCATATCATCCAGTCTGTGATAACGAAGTGAAGTAAAGTTAAGTTTCACTCCGATTCTCTTAACCATCTCCTGATATTCCGCTGTTTCCGGATTGGAGTAAGCACTTAAATTAACATTCTTACCGTCTCCTTCCATTTCCTTAATGGTTCTTCTGGTAATCAGATCCATTTCAGAAGTGGAACGTGAAAAGTTCAAATACTTACACCCGTACATAATAGGCGGACAGGCAGGTCTGATGTGCACCTCTTTTGCTCCGCTCTGGTATAAAAACTCTGTAGTTTCACCCAGCTGTGTTCCTCTTACAATCGAATCATCAATTAATAAAAGGCTCTTATCCTGAATCAAATCATGTACAGGTATCAGCTTCATCTTTGCAATCAGATTACGCTGACTTTGTATCGTTGGCATAAATGATCTTGGCCAGGTAGGTGTATATTTGATAAAGGGTCTCGAAAACGGAATCCCTGATTCGTTGGCATATCCAATTGCATGTGCAAGGCCGGAATCCGGTACACCTGCCACAATATCAGGTTTAACATCATCTCTCTTTGCCAAAAGACTTCCACAATTGTAACGCATTTTTTCCACACTGATACCTTCATAGGAAGAAGACGGATAGCCGTAATAAACCCAAAGGAAGGTGCAGATTTTCATATCTGTCCCCGGTTTTACCAGTGTCTGTACACCATCCGGTGTTACAACAACTATTTCTCCCGGACCTAATTCTCTTTCCGGTTCATAACCGAGATTTAAATAGGCAAAGCTTTCAAACGACACACACCTGGCATCTTCTTTCTTTCCGATGGCAACCGGTGTTCTTCCCATTTTATCTCTGGCTGCATAAATACCTTTGTCCGTCAAAAGAAGAATCGTCATGGAACCCTCAATCAGCTCCTGTGCCAGGGCCAGTCCTTCCACCAGATGCTCCTTTTGGTTAATGATGGACGCCACAAGCTCTGTCGCATTGATGTCACCACCACTCATTTCCAGAAAATGAGAATGTCCCGTACTAAAAATCTTATTTACAATTTCATGCATATTGTTAATTTTGCCTACCGTCGTAATGGCATAGGTGCCATGATGAGAACGGACCAAAAGCGGTTGGGGCTCATAATCGGAAATACATCCGATTCCCAAATTCCCCTTCATTTCATTTACATCCTTATCAAATTTTGTACGGAACGGAGAATTTTCAATATTGTGAATTGCCCTGTCATATCCTCGTTCTTTACTGAAAACTGCCATTCCCGCACGTCTTGTTCCCAAATGGGAATGATAGTCTGTTCCAAAAAACAAATCAAACACACAGTCTTTTTTTGATGCTACACCAAAAAATCCACCCATATTACTTACTCCTCCTTAGTCTCATCTTCATCGTCATTATACATTAATTTCTGCCTTTACTCCGAGAAGCTCTTCATTCTCTTTGAGTATTGGCGTTATCACTTTCACAAGGAATGCCTCTACCTGTTCTTTGGAACACCCTACATATTTAGCCGGATCCATAGTTTCCTGTAAATCCTCTAAAGACATATTAAATGCAGGCTCATTGGCAATCAGCTCAAGCAGATTATTTTCTTTTCCGTCTTCCTTTACATTTTTTGCAGCTTCCATGGAAAGCTCCCTGATTCTTTCATGAAGCTCCTGTCTGTTTCCGCCCTTCTTTACGGCATCCATCATGATATTTTCAGTTGCCATAAAAGGAAGCTCACTCATCATCCTCTTTTCAATAACCTTAGGATACACAACAAGTCCGTCCACCACATTCAGACACAAATCCAAAATACCGTCAACAGCAAGAAACGCTTCCGGTATGGAAAGACGTTTATTAGCGGAATCATCCAATGTCCTTTCAAACCACTGAGTTGCCGAAGTAATTGCCGGATTCAGTGCATCAATCATCACATATCTGGAAAGAGAGGCAATCCTCTCACTTCTCATGGGATTTCTTTTATATGCCATGGCAGAAGAACCAATCTGATTTTTTTCAAAAGGTTCCTCTACTTCCTTTAAATGTTGCAGAAGTCTGATGTCATTTGACATCTTATGGGCACTTGCCGCAATTCCCGCAAGCACATTGGCTACTCTGGTATCCACTTTACGCGAATAAGTCTGTCCCGAAACCGGACAGCACTCTTTAAAGCCCATTTTTTTTGCAATCATTGGGTCAATTTTGTCGATTTTTTCCTGTTCTCCGTCAAACAGCTCCAAAAAAGACGCCTGTGTTCCGGTTGTTCCCTTGGAGCCAAGAAGCTTCATCCCTGAAAGCACATGATCTAAATCCTCTAAATCAAGGCAAAGCTCCTGCATCCACAATGTGGCACGTTTTCCCACCGTGGTAGGCTGTGCCGGCTGAAAATGGGTAAACGCTAAAGTAGGCTGTGCTTTGTAGGTTTCAGCAAAATCGGCAAGCTTGGCAATGACATTTACCAGTTTTTTCTTTACCAGCTTCAGTGCCTGTGTCATCACAATAATATCCGTATTGTCACCCACATAACAGCTGGTAGCACCCAGATGGATAATTCCTGCTGCTTTAGGGCACTGCTTTCCATAAGCGTACACATGACTCATCACATCATGACGGACTTCCTTTTCACGCGCCTTTGCCACATCATAATTAATGTCTTCCGCATGCGCCTTAAGCTCATCAATCTGCTCCTTCGTAATAACCGGTTTTCCGTTTTGCGATAGTCCAAGCTCCATTTCTGTTTCAGCAAGTGCAATCCACAGCCTTCTCCATGTTCGGAACTTCATATCCGGAGAAAAAATATACTGCATTTCCCTGCTTGCATACCTCTCCGACAGCGGACTTACATACTTATCAGTATCCATATTGCCACAACCTCCTGCCATATATAAAATAGATTACTTTTCCGACCTTCGATAAAAAGAAATGACATACAAGAAACAAGGCAGAAAAATTCCTCTCTCTGCCCCACAACTCATTTTATCACATTTTGATTTATGGTAGCAGTTTAAAGCGTTACCATACGCTTAACATGCTATCATGGCAAAAATAATTAGTCAAGTAAAAAATATCCTTATGAAAAATCCTTTTCATACTCTCCCACAATACCCAGAATTTCTTTTGCATACCTCGGATATTTTTCCACCAGATCTTTAATTTCAGCCTGTGCGTTACCAGCAATCACTTCCTTATTATAATCCATTCTTCTTCGCAAGGACTGCCTTCTGATAATCAGGCCATGCCTTATTTCCACCATTTCTTTCTTATCAAGAAGCGCCGGTATCTGATGCAGCCAGACCATCGGGTCCTTTACCTGATAACGTCTTAGTTCATGCAGTAAATCCTTCTGGTAAATATCAAGCTCATGTTCTGCCTGTCTGTACATATTACGCTCTTCTTTTTCCTCTACATACTGCTGCCAGTTTTTGCTTAACTCACCGGCACTTGAAACATGATACTTTAAATAAAGATATTCCAACAGATTGGTATTATTTACATATCTGATTTTCACCGTATTTTGCAATCGGATCAGCCGTCCCATATTTGCTTCTACCTGTGCAAGCTCCGTAACAGAATTATTATGTTTTACAAAGATTGCCGTAATAGCAGCTGCCCCTAATGCCGCTGCCGCAAAATAACCGATTTTCACATTCATCTCAAACATAAACTGCATCACCATCAAAATCAAAATACAGACTGCCACCGCCGTGCTACATATAACTGCCATCGTTCTGGTATCTTCCAAAGTATGAGAAAGTTCACTCTTACGATAAAGATATGCCTGTTTTTCTCCATCGAGCCTTCTTAAATCGCGCTTGATTACATCCTGATATTCCTCTGCCTTACTAAGCTTCTCACAGCCTTCCAGGACTTCCTTCTCCATACGTTCCATCTGTCTGAACTGTTCCTCACTCAGCTTATGTTTCCGCTCTCTGTATCCGGACTGTTGCTGTTCGAGAGCATCAATCTTTTTTGCACATTCCCTCAAAATTTCTTTTTCTTCCTCGGGCAGTGCTTCAATTTCCTCCATATCCTTCAAATAGGAAGTAACCATATTATATTCAAACCGGAGATTTTCAAGTTCTCTTGATGCCTCTGCAATCTGCTCAAGGCACCCTTTTACATAATCCTCCCGTTGTTTTTGATCGTCAATCTGTAAATCATCTCTGTCATAAATGATTTCGTTCCAGTTCTCAATCTCGTAAATCGGCTCCTCTCTATTCTTTTTCCATGTCAGAAATTTTCGTATCATTCCCATTTATGTTCAACAATACCCTTTCTAAAAAATTATCTGTACAACCGTCCTATAATGACTATTCGGACACACATGCCCGGTAACTGTCCTTTAGCTCTTCAATGATTTTATCTATTTCCCTGTAATAAGAAGCCGTATTGCCTTCTTCTTTATATATTGTCAGGGCAGAAAGCATTCTGTTTTGCCTTGTCGCCTCAAACTGTTCCCTTGCAGTTTCCACCAGTTTTTCTACTTTAAGCGACAATTCATAATAATTGTCTTTATCCGCGATAAAAGAAATGTACTGCCCTTCGGTAAGTTGTTTTCTTACTGCAATCAGGTACTGAATAGCAGAAGTTTCATCGCCATCTGTTTCATAAGCCTCCCTAAAGTATTCGGCCGCGCTTTCAAATTGAAACATTTTACCGTACGCCACACCCATATTATGACAGACAGCTGCTTTCATGGTATTTTCCGTTTCCGGCAATTCTGACAATAGTTTGTCATATTCCATAACAGCAGAGCGGAATCTTTTATTTTTAAGCAGATAATCTGCCTGTTTTTTTCGTCTTTCATATTGTGACAGACCGGCACTTCCGGACAGGGCAGTCCGGATTCTCTCTCTTTCTTTTTGCGTATTATAACCGACATAATCAAGTATGGTATCTATGAAAACACCCGGCTGCATCCCTTTATTCAGTAAAAGCAGAAGCTGATGACTTAAATTCGTCAAACCACATTCTCTGTCAATCCATTCTGCCAATTCCCTGTTCATAATTCCGCCATCTGCCACAAAAGGATTTGTCGAAAGCAGATAGCACAATTCTTCAACACAGTACACATTTACACATATACTTTCAAACCGATATGGTGTTTCGGCATATTTTCCGACACACAATAATGCTCTTCCCACTGCTTTCTCCTTTCTGCCATAAATACAGCGTTACAGACTGATTGTTTGCGAAAATCCTTTTCCGCTACTTTGAAACATTTCTCCAAATCCCAAATCTTCTATGGTTACCACCAGACGGTCTACTGCTGACATTTCTATTGTTATCTTTAATCTTGTGGTTCTGTCCGGTCTCTCCGGCAGTCCCTCAAGTACAACAGGCTTATCAATCACATCCTCACCCGTAAGCGGTGTAATTAACAAATCCAGTGTATTACCGTTTTCCAGGATAATTTCAAATTCAGCATAGGCTTCATACCAGTTAGTCCCTGCATCCAGAATAGCAAGGTAGGCTTCTTCTCCCTGTTTTAATACCTTCATTCCGACATTGGACTTTAACTTATCCCTTCCAAGATATACATGTGCTTTTCCTTCTTCACTCGGAGCAAGACGCTCAGCGCCGCCATAACAGGCTCCTTTACTGTACAAATTATTTCCCTGAAAAACTCTTCTGTTTCTGCAAAGGACCTTAAGTGAGTTCAACGCCCAGTTTTCCTTAAATCCGTCACCTAACAGATATATGGTGGAAACTATGCCGTCACTTACCTCCGCTTTGGCTATTTCCAGAAATTTTTCATCAAGCTCTCTCTTTCTTCTTTCCCTTTCATTCTCTTCTTCGGGGAAAAAAAATCTTTGCATCTCCGGATATTCCTTCTCTGCAATAAAAACAACCTGTGGTGTTGTTCTTTTATTACATGCAAGGCACAAGCTTTTCAGCCCGGAACTGTAATCAAACACCAGCACTTTGTTTTTCCACAATTCTTTGGGTTGATACAACATATAGTGATAAAAGCTTTCCACGTAGCTCTGAAAAAAAACCTTCCGCGTTTTTAACTGTAATCCAATCGTTATTCTGTCAAGCACATCTACCATTCTCGGCGATAATTCTTCCACTGTAAACATAAATGCTTCTATCCTGTTCAAGGATATATGCATGTTCAGAAGAGACAGACTTCTCTTTACAAACAAAGTCAACAGTGCTACCGGATGAAAGCGTTCGTTCTCCACCATCACATCTTCATCGCGCTCTGCCAGCATAAGAAGGTCTTCTACTAAAATACCGTCGCCCTGTTCTGCACATTTTTGTGCCTCTTTACCGTAAAGCCACTGATTTAAGCCCTTTTTTTTACAAAGAAGAGTCGGAATATTATACTGTTCTGTTCCAGCTACACAGGAAACCGTTTCTGCTAAAGAACCGTCCGGTCGGCAGAAACTGATTTGAGATACTGTCTTACCCAAATCGTATCCCACAATTACTTTCCCACTATTCTTTTTCCCGGATGATTCTCTCTGCTCTGTAAACATACTTTCCTCACTTTACCTGTCTTCTCTTATGCGGAACAATTCTTCAACGGCAAATTCCTCTTCAAAATACTCCCTAAGCAGTTGTTCCATGGTACTGTCATCATTGAGTATACGTCCAATTGCAATATCATTAATTAAATTATATTTTCCTTCCTTATGCCCTTTGTCCGTATCACCCCGGCTCAAGGTCCCACTCTGGGTCAGCTGCTCTTTTCCCTGACACATTTCCGTTATATAATACTGAATCTTTTCTCCGAAAAAAAGGATAAACTGTTTCACACAAATACCATGAAACATATTTTTCATTTCTTCCTGTACATACTCGCCTTCTTCGGCATCTTTTTCCACATAATAATGAAGGATGGCACTTTTCCCCGTTTCCGTTTTGTACTGTATCATGGTCTTATCCGCAAACGGTTTCATAAAACCGATTCGTTCCGCATATTCACAGAAATACGGGAAATACATGTTTTCCGTTAAGATTTCCCGAAGGAAGACCGTAACATGCTTTAATATAGTTTCATCGGCAGACTTCAGATTTTCCGCATAGAATTTGGTATATGCCAGCTTACATACGAGGGGAATTTCTTCCTTTCTTTCAATCACACGTTGTAAGTCCTGCATAATAAAGTCATCCGTCAGTCTTTCATTCACAAAATAATCAAAACAATTTTGCGAAAGAAATGCCAGTTCTATTTCCGATTGAGCACCACCTGTCACATAATCTTTAAATACCTCTGTTTTTTCGCCAATATAAGCTCCTGCATAAAGCATCTGCACCAAAATACGACTGCTGATGGCATAAGTTTCTATCCCGAATGCTCCGGCGGCCTTCCAGATGCTGCGCATTTCCTGCAAAGTCCCCTGATGATTTACCACAAGATATTTTAATATATTTTCATCATATTTGCCCGACTCAAAAGCGATAAAGCAAAGCTGTGTTAAGGCTTTTTCACGGCGTTCAGGCTCTATGGCGATTAGCCGGCTGCAAAGACGCATAATGATTTTTGCTTCTATTCCCTGCACTCCACGCAGTTTTATCCACTCATACGCTTTCTCACACATATCTCGGATAACAAAAAAACGTATTACCTGCGCAAAATCAGCGTTTGAAATTTGCTCCGGTTTTATTTCAGAAAGCAATTCATCCAATTTCCGAACGGAATCATTATCATAATAATAATGAATTAATCTCATCCTAATCTCTTTTTGAAGAGATTCCGCATACAATTCCGAGTTCGCCAGTTTTTTCATTCCGGCTTCATTCTCTTCATTGATGGCCGCAAGCACCCTTCCTCTCTCACAAAGCCAAAGCGAAAATTCTTCCGCCTCTGTCACATACGGTGCTATCATTTGTGCCGTCTTGTCCGGCAACATCAGCCGCTCCAATATGTAATCATTTTCTCCGCAGTAACGGTTACCGTCCCCATCTTCCAGAAAAATTTTTACATCACTTCCGTAAACGGGTAAATACATTTCCCTTCCCGGGACCTGCACAACTCTTTCACTGCGTTCCTTTTCATAAACCAAAACCACTCTGCATATATCGTCCCGTTTCAAATATAGTCTGTGAATAAACAGTGCTGTAGCAAGTCCGTTCGCAATTTCCTCATTCATCATATTGGGCGAAAACATACTCCGATACAGCCGGCAGAGCCACCTGTTATTCCTTCCCATAAGTGCCTGTGACATGACAAAACGTTCTATCTGTCCCCGATAGCTTTCATATAATTCCGGAAGTTCTTCCCGTCTCTTATAAACATACGCATATAAAAAGGAACTACGCACACTGTCCAAATTGCTTTCAAAAGCAAAATACATTAATACAATTTTCGGAATCTCTGTCTTGTCAGACAAATCGCAGGACATCATATAATATTCATACAAACGGGTAATCCGTAGTTTACTTTCTATACCAAGTGCATACCACTTAAAAGACTTACTTCCCATCCGATTACCTTTTATAAGATGTGTACAGATTACCTGCAATGTTTCATCTCCCGGAATAATGTCATAGCATTTTTCCAGCAGGAAGAATATTCTGTCCGAGTAGCCTTTTTCCCCTGCTGCCAAATACACGATTTGTTGTGCAACTTCCTCGGTCAGCATTTCTTTCTTTGCAGCATAAATAAGCACTTGCTGTTCAAACTCATTCAAATGCATAAGCAGCATGGGATTTGTCATAAGCAGATTGTATGCTTCCAAATAAAGCACCGGACTGAAGCTGCCCCTTCTGCATTGCTCCTCTAATACCATCCACTTACGGGACGGGCTTTTGGTGTATTCCTCGGACAAATACAAAAGAAGCCATAAAATCCGCCAATTATTTGGATTTTGCGTAAAAATCCTTTCTACCCGGTCCGTCACTTCCTCTACATAATCAGCTTCCGTCTCCACTAAAGTAGTTAAATATAAATAATAACAATATCTCGCCGGTTCAAATTCATCCTCCATCCATGCATCTGCTTCATGCAGAAGGAATTTTGCCTCGCTGTATCTCTCCTGCGTAATAAGCAGCTGTGCCTGAAACAGCCTGATATCCGGATCCCTGTTATCAAGCTCTGTCAAACAATTCAAAATCTTTTCGGTCTCCTGCATCCATAAGGCGGCACTTATCCTTTTGGCACGGAACCCCTCGTAATACTGCATCATATCCATGATAAGATGCTTCTTGCGCATACGGACTCCCGGAACCTTTGTCATTGACGGGTGACAATGCACTACTACATCAACCGATAATGAAACATAAGCATTATATAACCTTATTACTCCGAAATTTTTTCCAGCATGAAGCCTTTCTTTCGCAATATAAAAAGGCAATCTGAAACAATTACCCAAAAAATCCTCATCTCTTATAACGGTCTTTTCAAGTACAATAAATTCCCCGTCTGCAGAGGCTTCCAGTGTCGAAAATCCCCATCCGTTCCGACTGATAACCACTTTATATTCCATGCTCTCCTTGGGATCATTAATACGAATTTCATTTTCTTCCGTCAAAAATTCAATACTCTGTTTTTTGTTTATTTTCAGTAGAAATTCTTCCACATTTTGCTGATTTCCTTTGTTGACCGACAAGCCTCTGTATAATGTATAATACTGCCTGTCTGTTCCTTTGAAAATTTCTTTAAATTCCTTTGTGTAAAAGAGTGTAACCGCTTCTTCCCAATTACTTCCTGCCAAATTAGTAAAATGAAATACATTCTTAATTTCACCGAGACTGGAAGTAAGTACCGGTGCACAAACAGTCACCTCGTAGGGAATCACATATTCTCCCCTGTTGGTAATAATACAGAACTCACCCCTGACACACTCTCCCGCTTCCATAGCCGTTGCATCAAAGATATACAGTATTTGTTCCGAAGAACCTGCAAAGCCCTCCGTCAGACATTTCATACGAATCCGGTTAGACATTACAATCCCTTCCGTCATCCGATTATCAGGCTCAAAAATTTCAAAGCTTCCTTCATACTTTTCTCCGGGACAAAGTGACAACTCGATTTTTGGCGTTGAAAAAGCCAAAGAATGCATATTCTGATTAAATTCTCCTGCCAGGATTTTGTCTATACCGCTGTACACGTTCCGTACTCCTTTGAAATATCTTTTTGTGCCAGTATCAGTATACCATTTTTAACAAAAAGACGTCAATCCACGGAATGTGAATTGACGTCTTTTATTC